>JAITVA010000272.1 GCA_031286045.1 Propionibacteriaceae bacterium
CTTGTCCCCCAGCCCGACGAGTTCCAGTGTGTCAGGCACCACCTTGCGGATCAATGAACGTGGCTTGCCGATCACCTGCAAAGCGAAGGCGACGTTCTCGAACACGGTCTTGCCCGGCAGGAGCCGGAAGTCCTGGGAGACCATGCCGATCTCTCGACGCAGGGCCGGGATCTTGCGCTCGGGCAAGGTGGCGACGTTGCGGCCAGCGACGTAGATCCGACCTGTCGTCGGCCGGAACTCGCGGAGCACCAACTTGAGCATGGTGGACTTGCCCGACCCTGATCCACCGACCAGGAATACAAATTCACCTTTGTCTATTTCGATGTTGATGTTGGCCAGAGCGGCCCGAGTCTGCCCGTCATAAATACGAGAGACTTCTTCAAACTTGATCACTGCGCACGCCTCCTAGATGAGAAAATCTTACAGAACGCTCAGGATTTCCTCACATCACCGGTCGCGTGTCGACCCAACGCCGCCGGAAATCTCAAGCACAGGATGAGCAGTCTCACGCCATACTGTCCTGTTGACGACGCCAGCGGATGCCCGCGTCGATGAAACCGTCGATATCACCATCGAAGACGGCCGTGGTGTTGCCCGTCTCGAACTCAGTGCGCAAATCCTTCACCATTTGGTAAGGATGCAAGACGTAACTGCGCATCTGAGAACCCCAAGAATTGCCGCCATCGCCCTTCAACTGACGCATCTCAGCCTCACGCTCGGCCCTGGCCCGCTCCAACAGACGCGATTGCAGCACCTTGAGAGCAGCGATCTTGTTCTGCAACTGGGATTTCTCATTCTGACATGACACCACCAGCCCGGTCGGCAAGTGGGTGATGCGCACCGCCGAGTCGGTCGTGTTGACTGACTGGCCACCGGGACCAGACGAACGGAAGACGTCGACGCGGATATCCGCCTCGGGAATGTCGATATGGTCAGCCTCCTGCGTCACCGGGAGCACTTCGACCCCGGCGAACGAGGTCTGCCGCCGACCCTGGTTGTCGAATGGTGAGATCCGCACCAGGCGGTGGGTTCCCTGCTCGACCGACAATGTGCCATAAGCGAAAGGCGCCTTGACCTGGAACAGGGCCGACTTGATGCCAGCCTCTTCAGCATAGGAGGTGTCGAAGACCTCGACCGCATAACCGTGACGCTCGGCCCAGCGCAGGTACATCCGCATCAACATCGACGCGAAATCGGCGGCGTCGACACCGCCCGCCTCTGAGCGAATGGTCACCAGGGCGTCACGATCGTCGTACTCGCCGTTCAACAAGGTACGCACATCAAGCGACTGGATCTCAGCGGCCAGCGCGTCCAAAACGAGGCCTGCTTCACCGAGCGTGTCGTCGTCGCCCTCCTCGACACCCAACTCGATCAGGACATTGGCGTCGTCGAGGCGCTGACGCAATCCCGTCACCTTCTCGACGTCGGCCTGCAGCCGCGACAGCTTCGACGTCACCTCCTGGGCATGCTCCTGATCACTCCACAGATCCGGTTGCGCGGCATCCTTCTCCAGTGCTTCGATGGCGACCAACTTGGTCGGCACATCGATCACCGCCTCAATCGAACCCATCGTCTGATCGAGGTCGTCGAACAGGGCACGCAAATCATCCACAGTAGCCACGAACATGCAGTTTACCCGCATGTCCCAGCCCTGCGTCACCACAAGAATCCTCGTAGACTGACAGAAAGTTGACGTTTGTTATATTTTTGCTAGAAAAGGAGGCAACATGGCAACAGGAACCATACAGAAGGCCTATCGAGTTGACGCCGATCTGTATAGTCAGGTCGAAGACACCTTGCACAAGATGGGCATGAGTGTTCCCCAAGCGATCACGATGTTGTTTCGTCGTGTCGTCATGGAACAGCAACTACCATTCAAGCCAGCGGTTGTGAAATCACCACATCAAGTCGACACAGAACGTCGCATCGGCGACCTCGCGGCCCATCGCCCAACGACAATGCTTCACCTCACTGACCCCACCGATGCGGACTCGTTCTATGAGCAGTAGCGTCGAGAACTACTCCGTCGCTCTGGCATGGGTTCAGGCCCGTGGCACCCGCGCCGGGAAGAAACGCCGCCCGGTCTACATCCTCACATCCGACACGGCGACCGTGACTTTCTTGATCATTACGACCCAGTACGCGACAAAATCACCATTCATCCAACAGTTCTACTGCCCTATCGTCGACTGGGCTGAAGCACACCTGGAGAGACCTTCATGGATCAACACATTCGAGATCAACCAAGCATCATTACGTGAAATAGCCGTTGACGTGATCGGATTCCTCAGCGAACAAGACACCGACCGGCTGTTCCACATGATGAGCGAACACGACACCCTGCACAACAATCACCTAACAGGAGAGACAGACCAGCGCTAAGGAAACGGTTACATGGCAATTGACTCAAATGGACGCGACAAATCTGCTCAAGGACGATTCCAGTCGCTGATCCCCTAGACCGGTCAGTCACTCCGCCCCTGGTTGGCGCCGCCGGAGACATCATCGAGGGCGGCGGTGATGGGGCCGGGAAGAACGGTGTCGGCCACATCGAGCAGGGGTTGTAGTTGTTGGAGGGTGCGGGGCCCCACCAGCGGAGCGGTCACGCCGGGAGCGTCTCGCACCCACATGAGGGCCACTTGAGCGGCCGACAGTCCCAGCCCTTCGGCAGCCGTCATGGTGGCCTTGACGATGCGGCTGGAGTCCGGGTCCAGGTACTGGTCGACGAACCAGGCCATGGCCGGGTCGTCGCCGCGCGAGCCGGCCGGGATCGAGTCGACGTACTTGCCGGTCAAGACTCCGCGCCCCAGCCCCGACCAGGGAAAGAAGCCCATCGCCAGGTCACGGACACAGGGCAGCAGTTCCAACTCGGCGCGCCGGGCCAACAGCGAGTACTCCGCCTGGGCGGCGACGACGGGCACGCGAGACAGCGCTTGTTGCCAGGTATGGGCTTTGGCGACCTGCCAGCCGACGAAGTTGGACACACCGACGTGGCGGACCATGCCCCGCGTGACCGCCTCATCAGCGGCTGAGAGAGTCTCGTCGAGATCGGCGTCGTCCCAGGCGTGAATCTGCCACAGGTCGATCCAGTCAGTGCCCAATCGCCGCAGCGATCCGGTCAAATCTTTCAGCAAGGTGTCCCGGGAGTTGTCGACGACCCGTTTGCCGCCGCGCAGCACGTAGCCCGCCTTGGTGGCGATGACAAGGTCAGATCGACGCACAGTGTGGGTCAACAGATGCCCGATGAGGGTCTCGACCTCACCGAAGCCGTAGGCGGCGGCAGTGTCGATCAAGCTGCCCCCGTGGGCGACGAAGGCTTTGAGCATGGCGCCGGCCTCGGTGGCGGATGTGCTGGCCCCCCACGACATCGTCCCCAATCCCATGCGGGAGACGACGAGGTCGGATTGTCCGACACGAGCTTGCTGCATAGACACAGACTAGACGGTGCCCCCGGACACGCGCATCTGAAGACCGATCCGGGTGGCTGTCACGATCAGACGGCGGCGACGATCCCGGTGGCCACCAGCGCGATGATGGCGACGCCAGCCAGCACTCGGTAGACGACGAAGGCGGTGAAGCGGTTGGAGGCGACGAAGCGCAACAGCCAGGCGATCGAGGCGTAGGCGACGATGAAGGAGACCACGGTGGCGACGGCGGTCGGCCCCCAGCCGACACCGGCGGATATCTCTGAGACGTTTCTGGCCGCTTGGTACAGCCCCGACAGTGTCAGCGCAGGAATGCCCAGGAAGAAGCTCCAACGGGTGGCTGTCATGCGGTCGATGCCACGGAAAAGGCCCGCCGAGATGGTGGCGCCGGAACGCGAGACGCCTGGGATCAAGGCCAGGCACTGGGTCAGGCCGATGATGAGGGCGTCCATGATGGTCAGCTGCGACTCGTCGCGCAGAGCAGCGTTGTCGGCCCGCTTCGGGCTGGTGGCGGACACGCGGGAAGAGTGGCGGTCGGCCACCCACATCACCAGGCTCCACACGATCAGGGCCCCGGCGACGACCCAGAGGGAACGCAGCGTCGTCTCGATCACATTGTGGAAGAGCAGGCCGACGACGCCGATCGGGATGGAACCGATGATGACGGCCCAGCCCAGGCGGTAATCGGTGCCGCGCTCATCGGCATGGAACAGTCCTTTGAACCACCCCACCGCCAGCCGCGCTATGTCCTTCCAGAAGTAGACGATGGCGGCCGCGATGGCGCCGACCTGGATGATGGCGGTGAACGCGGTGACATCGACCGAGTCGATGTGCAAGCCCATCAGCTTCTCGGTGATGGTGAGGTGCCCGGTCGAGGAGACGGGCAGGAACTCGGTGATGCCCTCGACGATGCCGAGGATGATGGCGTACAACCAGTTCATCGTGTCTTTCCTATTGATCTGCGGATATGATAGCTCCGGTGGAGCCGGATGCCGCGACCTCACCCTAGCAGAGCCCATCTGGCTGTCAGTGGTGATCAGGCGGAGTTCGACCGACCAGTCGGTGATATTTCGGGGTCGGCTCGTCGTTCGGTCCCGGTCATCGTGGCGTGCCGGCACAAAGGTTCAGGATTCCCAATTACTGCTTGAGGCGCTTCATCGCGTAAATTAGACGAATAGTGTTCTGTGTGAAGGAGACAGTGGTGAGCCTACATGAACCTGCTGACACGGCAGGTGTCCATCAACTCGGTTTGGTGGAAGGCATGGTCGTTGAAGAACTTGGTTGGGATGAGGACGTTGACGAGGACTTCCGTCAGTCCGTGATGGATCTGATCGACGCTGATCTGGTCGAGGAGTCCACTGACGCTGTGGATGCGGTGATCCTATGGTTGCGCCGTGACGATGGCGATGTCGTCGACCTTTTGATCGACTCTTTGACCGATCTGGGTCGGAAGGGCTTCCTCTGGGTGATGACGCCGAAGATCGGTCACGATGGCTACGTGTCACAGTCGGATCTGTCTGAAGGCGCCGTGGCCGCAGGCATGACCTTGACAACCACCCTCGCCCCGTCAGCCCAATGGTCAGCTCACAAAGTGGTACGCCCCAAAGGGGTACACCGCTGATCGGCCGTGACACGATCCGACGGGCGTGACACCCCTGGATTCCCTCACGGCAGATGTGGGTTCTGCGCCTACATGGACTCATAGCTCAGTTGGTAGAGCACTTCCCTTACAAGGAAGGGGTCGTCGGTTCGAGACCGGCTGAGTCCACTGGTGAAGTACATTGTCATAGGTCATTTTTGAGGAGTCGAAAATGACCTATTCTTTGTTTTGTCGCCTGAATATGGCCTAAGGTGGCTGGGGCTGGATATGCCTCTATTCCCACAATTCGTGGGAATACATTCCGTGTTTTTGTGGGAATGAGTTAGGATTTCCACCATGAAGAAGGATGCTGGTTATCGCCCCCGCATTGTTGACGCACAACTCGCTCGCATGCTCCAGGCAGCCGGTGTCGTCGTCGTGGAGGGCGCTAAGGCTTGCGGGAAAACGACAACTGCATTGAAGCTGGCGTCGAGCAGTGTTCGGCTGGACCGCGACCGGGCGATGCGCGTGGCTGGTTTGGCCGATCCCACTGTGCTGTTGCCGGGTGAGATTCCGAGACTGATCGACGAATGGCAACTCGTGCCGCAAGTGTGGAACGCGGCACGTTCCGAGGTGGACGATCGACGCGCCCCAGGGCAGTTCATCTTCACCGGGTCTGCCACGCCAGCCGACGATGCGACCAGGCACAGTGGCGCTATGCGCTTCATCAGAATCCCGATGCGTCCGATGTCTCTAGCCGAAAGTGGTTTGGGCACGTCTCAGGTGTCCTTGGACCATCTGTGGCGAGGCGAGGCTCATGTGGTTTCAGACCGCTTCTCAACTGTCGACGTCGCCGACGCGATCTGTCGCGGTGGATGGCCTTCCCACGAGAACCTCGACACCCAGACCTGCCAGGATCTCAACGAGTCCTACATCCGGACGGTGTCATCGACTGACATTGTCACCGTTGACGGCATTCGACGAGACCCCCGCAAGGTATCCGCCCTCATCTCGGCACTGGGGCGCAACAGTGCTACTTACGTGACGAACCGGCGCCTTCAGACGGATTCAGCACAGTACGGAGCGCTGATTGATCCTGCGACCATCGCCAGCTATCTTGACGCCCTGATCAGACTGTGGATCGTCGCCGAGCAGCCAGCCTGGGGCGGGCACCTTCGCTCGTCGGCAGCAGCCCGTAAGGCGCCTAAACGCCATCTCGTTGACCCATCCCTGGCCGCAGCAGCCATGGGAGCCGATCCGCACGATCTCATGCGTGACCACGAAGCCTTCGGGCAACTCTTTGAGTCACTGGTTTTTCGTGACATGGTGACCTATTCCCAAGCAAGCGGTCTGGATGTCCAAGCTTTTCAGGATGGATCCGGCAAGGAGATCGACCAGGTGCTGGTGAAAGGCGATCGATGGGCCGGTGTTGAAGTGAAGCTCAGCCAGATCCCACAGGTGCTTGATGATGCCGCCTCAGGACTCATCAACATCGCTCGCCGCATGACTTCCGACCCTCGCTTCCTGGCGATTGTGACGGCGGACGGCACGGCGTATACCCGCCCTGATGGAGTGCATGTCATCCCACTAGCCGCCTTGTGCCCTTAACCGACACCATCACATGTGATAGCAATGGTTGATAGCGCGGTCTGTCTCCTGCCGAAGGCACAGGCGCAGATCAGTCTGCTAAGCCGTCCACATGACTGACCAGGCGCTGGGCGGCGGCGGCGATGCGCTCATCGGTGGCTGTCAGGGCGATGCGGACATGGTCAGCGCCAGTGGGACCGTAGAAGTCACCGGGCGCCACGATGATGCCCAAGCTGGCCAGCCAGTGGGCGGTGGCCCGACCATCCTCGCCTCGCGTCGCCCACAGGTAGAGACCGGCTTGTGAACAATCGATTGAAAAACCAGCACTGATCAGGGCATTCGACAGCACCTCGCGGCGGGCGGCATACCTGGCCCGCTGCTGATCGACATGACCCTGGTCACCTAGCAGCACCCGCATGGCCTCTTGAACGGTGGCAGACACCATCATGCCGAGGTGCTTGCGCAAGCCCAGCAGCCCGGACACGACTGCTTGATCGCCGACCACGAAACCGGCCCTGTACCCGGCCAGATTGGACCGCTTCGACAAAGAGTGCACTGCGAGCAAGCCGGCCAGACTGCCGCCGTTGAGGCGGGCGTCCATGACGGAAACCGGCTCGGCCGTCCAGCCGAACTCGCTATAGCACTCGTCGGCCGCCAGCAGCGCCCCCTTGGCGCGAGCGTAGTCGATCCAGGCTCGTGTCTGACCGAGGCTCAAGACCGCCCCGGTCGGATTGGAGGGCGAGTTGGTCCACACCAAGACCGGTGACTCGCCAGCCACGTCATCAGGCGACGAGGCGCGGATCACGCGTGCCCCAGCCATCAGCGCGCCCACCTCATAAGTCGGATAGGCGATATCTGGTATGACGACTGTCTCGCCGGGGCGCACCCCCGACAAGATGGGCAGCCAACCGACCAGCTCTTTGGCGCCGATCACTGGAAGGACCTGCTCATCGGCCAGCGTGGGGGCACCCCAACGGTTCTGGGCGTAGTCGATGATGGCACGTCGCAAGGCGGGCGTGCCCCACACCGCCGGGTACCCTGGCGCGTCAGCCGAGGCGATCAGGGCCTCCTGCCCGATGAGCGGAGTCGGATCGACCGGCGTGCCGACACTGAGGTCACAGGCGCCACCGGGGTGGGACTTCGCCACAGTGATATCGTCAGCGATCGTGTCCCAGGGAAAATCCGGCAGGCGTGGCGCGCGAAACTGCATCACTCACCTTGCGGGGGCAGGGCCGCCACGAAGGGATGGTCGCGATCGATCGGCCCAAGGGCGGCCGCGCCACCGGGCGATCCGAGGTCAGCGAAGAACTCGGCGTTGATGGCGGCGAACTGGCTCCATTCGGAGGGCAGATCGTCTTCGTAGAAAATGGCCTGCGTGGGACACACCGGCTCGCAGGCGCCGCAATCGACGCACTCCTCCGGGTTGATGTACAAGGTGCGATTGCCCTCATAAATACAGTCGACTGGGCACTCCTCCACACATGCCTTGTCTTTGACATCGACGCAAGGCAGCGCGATCACGTAGGCCATGGGTGTCCTCTCACTCACGCGATCCGCACGCCGGGCGGACCGCTGCTTATCCTCGGATCATACTCCTGCTCATGAGCTCAACCGTGGTGGACTCGTCCGGGCCTCATCACCGCTTTCATATGGACAACACTGAGATAGGCATGCCTCTTCTGACGCCTGGGCGTATTCTTGGTGGGCGACATTGGGGAGATCAGGGGGACGACGTGCCGGACTACGACGACATCATCCAGGCGACAGTGGCCGTGCGCGACCCGGCCACCAGCGCCGCCGACC
>JAITVA010000005.1 GCA_031286045.1 Propionibacteriaceae bacterium
TCTCGCAGTTCTACGACATGATGCGGCTGATCATCGACGATCAAGCGAACCCGCAAGTGGCCGAGATTCTGACTGGCCCCCGGTTTCGGGTCGGTCTGGCCGACCTGGACAAACTGGGGCATCGAGCCCGTCACCTCGCTCAGGCGGCTGTCACGGAATCATCGGCGGAACCTCTCAGCTTGTTGGCGGCTGTGCGGGATCCGGGTGAGACCAGCTTCAGTGACCATGCGCGAGCAAGCTTTCGCCGTCTGGTGGACGACATCGACGCCTCACGTCAGTTCTTCGGCACTTTGCTCGATCAGGTGCATCGTTTGATCAACCGAATCGGTGTGGGGGTTGAGGTTTACGCCTCCCAGGCAGACGGTGCGATCGAAGTGCGTCAGTTCATGGCCCATGTCGCCAACTTCGTCGCCAATCGCCCAGACGCTTCGTTGACTGCGCTGGTGAGCTATCTGGATGCCGAGGCGGAGTATTCGACCGGCCTACAACGAGCCAACCCGACCGAGCAGGACGCCGTCTCCATCATGACGGTGCATCGCGCCAAGGGATTGGAGTGGGACACAGTCTATCTCCCATATCTGGTTGACAAGGTATTTCCTGACGAGCGACTGACTGACAATCCCTTGACCCGACCCGACGCCTTGCCGACAGCGGTGCGCTCGGATCACGCTGGCCTGCCTCAGATCGACGAGGTGACCAACGCCGGTTTGAAAACCTACGGCGACGATCTCAAGCAAGCCCTGGCGCGAAGCGAGGACCGGCTGGCTTATGTCGCACTGACGAGGGCCAAGCGTCGCTTGGTCATGACCGCCCATCGGTGGAGTCGCGGGACGACTCGGCCACGTGTCAGGTCGCGCTATATCACGGCGGTGGTGGGTTTGGACACGGACCAGGTCGATGGCCAACTGTTGACTGACAGTCAAGACGACATGCCCGACTCGGTGATCGACCGAGTGGTGGAACCCTGGCCTCCAGCCGATGACCCGGCCTGGATCGGGGCGGCCGAGGCGGTGCGCCAGGCGATGGCTGGGCGAACGACGTGGGATCAGACTGACCCACCCCAAGAGGTGCGTGACCAAGTCGCGGCTTGGGATGATCGGATCGAGATTCTCGAACGCGACACGCGGGCCTCCCGGCAGCTAGAGGTGGTCCTACCGACGCCGATGTCGACTTCGGATGTGGTGCGGCTGGAGGCTGACGAGCAAGCTTTCGCCGCCCGGTTGATGCGACCGGTGCCGACTCAGCCCTCTCGCCGCGCCGATGTCGGTTCCCGTTTCCACTCCTGGGTCGAACAGTTCTATAGGCGATCCGCCATCATCCCGGCCCCGGATCCGGTATCAGACCAGCTGAGCGCTTTCGCCCGGCTGAGGCGTCGCTTTTTGGCCAGTCCTTTCGCGGCGGCCAGACCATGGCTGGTGGAGCATGATTTCGTCGCCGTCGTCGCCGGGCAGGCGATCACCGGTCGGATCGACGCTGTGTTTAGGGCCAGTGACAACCCTGGGCTGGTCCCGGCTGGCAAGCAGGTTCTGATCGTCGACTGGAAGACGGGGCATGCGCAGGCCGATCCAGCCCAGTTGACGGTTTACGCGCGTGCCTGGTCCACCCTGTCCGGGATGCCACTCGATGATGTCGCCGCTGGATTCTTCTACGTCTCCACCGGTGACTTCGTGGCGGCCGACCTGGGTCGCCCATGCCCGGCAGGCATGGGCGGATCTGGTCAGTCCTTGACGGCCGACCGTGAGCGCTGACGGTTGATCAGACCCTTTGGGTGCCCTCAATCGGATGGTCGGTGGTGGAAGGTGGGCAGTCAGTACACTGGCAGGCATGGGAATCTGGCAGGAGTCGAGTCTGATCGACATGTCCATGCCCCCGTCTGCCTCTGAGGGTGGGCGTCGGCTCGGGGAACAGCTTTGGCACGAGCCCGGCGCGCGTGTCCTCTTGGTGTCACCAGCTGGCGCGATCAGTCTCGAGGAGACGGTCGCTGAGCACTCAATCGCTTTGGGTATGAGGACGACAGTCGGGCTCGCCTACGGTTCTGACCTCGATCTGTTCCTCGGTCGCGTCGCGCAGGCGCCCGTCTTCGTTCGAATGGCCGAAGCGCCTGGGCAGCAGCCCCTGCGACGGGTGTTGGCTCAGACCGGCGAGGTCGAGACGGAACTGGTCATGCGCGCCACGGCGCTGGTCCAGTACCATGCCGACAATGGCTACTGCCCGCGCTGTGGTGGGGTGACCACTGTGGCCGATTTGGGGCGCACGCGCTGGTGCCCATGCTGTGAGCAGACGCACTTTCCCAGGCTTGATCCGGCGATCATTGTGGCGATCATTGATGACCGGGACCGTCTCCTCTTGGGCCACCATGTGGGCTGGGATGAGCGGCGCGAGTCGGTGTTCGCGGGGTTCTCCGAAGTCGGTGAATCCTTGGAGCAAACGGTGCGCCGTGAGGTTCATGAGGAGATCGGCCTGAGGGTGGATGATATTCGCTACTTCGGTAGCCAACCATGGCCGATGCCGCGCTCGTTGATGGTCGGCTTCACCGCTCACACCGTCGGCGCCACACCTCATCCCGATGGCGAGGAGATCACCTCGGCCCACTGGTACAGCCGCGCCGACCTTCGCGCGGGCGTCGAATCCGGTCAGATTATCCTGCCACCCGCCGGATCCATCGCCCAACGCATGGTCGGGCAATGGCTGGGCGCCGCTGGGTGACGTGGCCGTGAGTCATCGCTGCCCCAAACGTGACGTCAACCCGGATGCCCTCAGCGCGCGAGACCGGATGGCGTGGTCGATCTGCGGGGCGGTGCCGATGATTCGAAGCGTTGATGTCGCCCGTGTCACGGCGGTGTAAAAGAGTTCGCGTGTGAGCAGAGCTGTTCCGGTCGGCGGCAGCAACAAGGTGACGGCGTCGAACTGGCTGCCCTGAGCCTTATGGATGGTTGAGGCGTGCAAGGGCTCCCAGGAGTCGATCATGTCGGGCACAATCAAGCGCTGGTCATCACCTGACAAAGCCAGACGCAGGCCGCCGTGGCGACTGATGATGACACCCGAGTCTCCGTTGTACATCTGCTGCACATCGTCGTTGCGGGTTATCAGCACCGGTAATCCGGGGTACCAACGCCGCTGGTCGACGCCGACTCCCACGAGCTGCGCCGTCCAGCCCCGGACGATTTGAGTCCATCGGCCCACACCAGTCGGTCCCTGGCGATGGGGGATCAGGAGTCGATGGGACTCCAGTGCCTGTAAGGCGCCGCGAGCGTCACCGGCTAGGGCGGACTCGATCAGATCTCGGCTCTGGGCTGTCACGGCCCGATGTAGACCGCCCAGGGCATCGGCTGACAGTGGGGGGTCGGACAGGTCGGTTTGGACCCACTCAATGTCTGCTGGTCGCGCCTCCATGATGCTGAGCGCACCAGCGGCGTCGCCTACTCGAATGGCCTCGGCCAGTTCGGCGATGGCGCCGGAGAAACGGTAGGTGTGGCGCAACCGAGCCACCGGCACGGCTGGAGCGGCGGCCACGATGTCGCCCAGAACCGCACCGGCCTCGACCGAGGCGAGTTGGTCAGGGTCGCCCACCAAGAGAAGGCGGGTGGTGGCTCCGATGGCGTCCAGCAGGCAGGCCATCAGATGGGCTGACAGCATTGAGGCTTCATCGACCACCACGACATCAGCCGCCAGTGGGTTGGTTCGGTCATGGCGCGGTCGACCCCAAGGTGTCAGTCCGAGCAGGCGATGGATGGTTCCGACTTCGCAGCGTTGCTCGAATCTGGTGTCGGCCCGGGCCTGCCACGGGGCCAGATTGTGTTCGACCGAGTGGGCGAGATGGGTCGCGGCACGTCCAGTCGGCGCACACAAGATGGTGCGCAAGGGCCGCTGCTGCTG
>JAITVA010000029.1 GCA_031286045.1 Propionibacteriaceae bacterium
AATCAGTATCCATCACGAACCTCCAGGTTCAAACGGGTTTAGCAATACTGATTCTGCGACACCCTCACCCCACTCCCACGCTCCCACACCGACCATCCCTTGGAATAACTCATCTAGAGGGGACTAGTCTGGTGCGGTTGGAGCACCCGGCCCGACATCGACCAGGAGAGTGGGGACGGCAATGGACACCATCGTTGAGGCGAGCGTGCTGGTGACCTGTCCGGCACGCAATTTCGTGACGCTGAAGATAACGACGGCTGATGGGGTGGTCGGCTGGGGAGACGCCACGCTCAACGGTCGTGAACTGGCTGTGGCGGCTTACCTGCGCGACCATGTGGCCCCTTTGTTGATCGGGCGAGACCCTGCCCGGATCGAAGACATGTGGAACTATCTGTTTCGTGGTGTCTACTGGCGCCGTGGCCCGATCACGATGACGGCGGTCGCAGCTGTGGACATGGCGTTGTGGGACATCAAGGGCAAGGTCGCCGGGCTGCCGGTCTATCAGCTGCTTGGCGGCGCGGCCCGTGACGGGGTCAGGGTGTACACCCACGCCTCCGGCGCCGATGTGCCCTCACTGTTGGAGGACGTCGCTCGGGCCAAGGAGCGTGGTTTCACAGCCATTCGAGCACAAGCGGCGGTCCCGGGTGTCGAAGGAACCTATGGGGTCAAGCACGGCGCCTACTACGAGCCAGCCAACGCCGCTCTACCCGAAGAGCAGGCCTGGGACACGCCAGCCTATCTGCGTTTCGCGCCGACCTATCTGGCCAAGGTGCGCGAGGAATTCGGCTTCGACTTCGCTTTGTTGCACGATGTCCATCACCGCTTGACCCCGCAAGAGGCGGCGCGTTTCGGACGGTCGGTCGAGGATCTCGATCTGTTCTGGATGGAGGATCCGACGCCGGCGGACAATCAGGAATCCTTTCGGCTGATCCGGTCTCACACCACGACGCCGATCGCCACCGGTGAAGTGTTGAGTTCCATCTGGGACGTCCAGCACCTTGTCAGCGAGCAGTTGATTGACTATATTCGCTTGTCAGTGACGCATTCTGGAGGTATCAGCCACCTCAAGAAGGTGTTCGCTCTGGCTGAGCTCTACCAGGTGCGGTCGGGTTCGCACGGCCCGTCGGACATCTCACCGATCGGCCAGGCGGCTGCTGTCCACCTGGACATGGCGATCGCCAACTTCGGCATTCAGGAGTTCATGGGCTATCCCGACCTGGTCGACGAGGTCTTCCACGGTGGACCGACCTACGCTGACGGCTACCTTCATGTGGGCGAAGAGTCCGGTTTGGGGATCGAGTACGACGAGCAGGCCGCCGCCCGCTTCGACTACACTGCGCGCTACCTGCCGGTAGCTCGTCGTCTCGATGGCAGTGTGCACGACTGGTGACCGACTCTCAGTTCGCCTTGTGGTGTTTCCCACTTCGTGAGGCAACCACTGCGTTGCCTTCGGCATGACGAGCAAGCTCGTCCTGCTCTCAGGCTGCCTTGTGGTACAGCCGGATGGCGAGGATGTAGGTCAGGGCCGTGATGCCGACGCACCAAGCCAGGGCGATCCAGATGCTGGAGCCGACCGGTTGCCTGGTCAACAGGGCGCGCAGGCTGTCGACGATCGAGGTGACCGGTTGGTGCTCGGCGAAGACACGCACGACCAGAGGCATCGTGGCGGTTGGGGCGAAGGCGGAGGAGAGGAAGGGCAGGAAAATCAGCGGATACGAGAAGGCTCCGGCTGTCTCGGCCGATTTCGCAGTCAATCCGGGGATGACAGCCAACCAGGTCAGGGCCAGCGTGAACAAGATCAGAATCCCCACAATCGCCAACCAGTCGAGGAAACTCGCCGAGGAGCGGAAACCCATCGCGAGGGCCACGAGGACGACGATCACGACCGAGACAAGGTTCGACACCAATGAGGTGGTGACATGCGCCCACAGGGCGGCCCCTCGGGAGATTGGCATGGTGTGCAATCGAGAGAAGATCCCCTTCTGGCGGTCGGTGAACACCCGCAGGGCAGTGTAGGCCACCCCGGAGGCCACCGTGATCAACATGATGCCTGGCAACTGATAGGTCACGTAGTTGGTGCCTGCGGGTAGTGCGCTTTTGATGGCGCCGCCGAAGACATAGACGAACATCAGCATCATGGCGATGGGCATGACACACACCGTGATGATGGTGTCGGGGCTGCGCAGGATGTGCTTCATCGACCGACCGGTGAGCACAGACATGGTGGAGATGGCGCTCATTTGGCAGCCTCCTTAGCGGTGATGGCGAGGAAGATGTCCTCAAGCGATGGCTGCTTCTCGACGTACTCGACCTTGGCCGGTGGGAAGCGCCGTTTGAGCTCGTCCATGGTGCCGTTCGCGATGATGACGCCTTGGTGCACGATGGCGATGCGGTGTGCCAGATGCTCGGCCTCTTCGAGGTACTGGGTCGTCAGCAGGATGGTCGTGCCCGACGCTGCCAGCTCTTGGACGGCTTTCCAAACCTCGATGCGGGCCTCGGGATCCAACCCGGTGGTGGGTTCGTCGAGGAAGATCACCTCGGGGTCGCCGACCAGGCTCATGGCGATGTCGAGCCGGCGAGTCATGCCGCCAGAGTAGGTCGAGGCGCGTCGGTCGGCGGCGTCGGCCAAGCCGAACCGGGTCAGCAGGGCGTCGGCGGTGGCTCTGGCGTCGGCCACGCCGCGCAACTGGGCGATGAGAACAATGTTCTCCCGTCCGGTCAGCATCTCGTCGACGGCCGCGAATTGGCCGGTCAATGAGATGGACTGACGCACCTTGTTCGCCTGTTTCATCACGTCATGGCCACAGACCTGGACCTGGCCGCAGTCGGCCTCGAGCAAGGTGGTGCAAATGTTGATGGTGGTGGTCTTCCCGGCGCCGTTCGAGCCGAGCAGGGCGAAGATCTCGCCGCGCTCGACCTCGAAGTCGACGCCCTTGAGCACCTGATTGTCTCTGAATGACTTCCGCAGGTCGTGGACTGCGATGGCTGGAGCTCGGGTGGTCGTGGTTGCCGGAGTCATCACGCCTGTGCTTTCTTGACCATGCGGTGGATGTCCTTGTTGAGGGCGTCATGCTGGTTGGTGGTCCAGGTTTTGGCGTTGGCCAGCAGGTCGTCAGCGAAGCCGGCGACGTCGTCGCCGGTGATTTCCAAGACGCCCTTGCCCTGAGCAGACCCAGATTCGAACAGGTCGTAGACATCATGCATGATGGCGATGATGTCCATGCCGTCGCCACCGGCGTGAGCCCACATGTAGTGCTCGATCTTGTGATAGGTGTAGCTGTACTCCTTGGGCAGCGCGTTCACCTTGCTTTGGAGCTGTTTGTAATCGCGTTTCTCGCGCGAGACGCGTTCAACGTAGTTGATCAATCGACTGATCGGATTCATGATTCCCCCTGTTTGAGTGTGTTGATTGTTGACTCGATGAAGTGCCAGCGGTTCCAGAAATCGGCGAGTTCTTGGTGACCGGCGGCCGTGAGTGTGTAAAACTTGCGTGGTGGGCCCATCTCGGACGGCTTCTTTTCCACATCCACCAAGGCGTTTTTCTCCAGTCGGAGCAAGATGGTGTAAACAGTGCCTTCCACCACATCGTCGAAACCGAGAGCGTTGAGGCGTCGAGTGATCTCGTAGCCGTAGGTCTCCTCACGGCTGATGGCCTCCAGAACACACCCTTCGAGCACTCCCTTGAGCATCTCTGTCAGGCCTCTCATGCCGTCTCCTTGCTAGTCCGTAAGACTGATAATCAGTGATACTGAGTACCGGTACATAGTGACACGAAGTACCAAAGCCTGTCAAACTGTTCGGTCCTGACTGGTACTTTCCCCGATATGACAGGTGGACCCAGGAATGACTCCTGGGTCACCTGTGTGGTGATTGCGCGGGTTCTAGATCAGCCCGGCTGTCTGGGTTCGTGCGCGCTCGAAGCGGGCGGCGACATCCGTCCAGTTGACGACGTTCCACCAGGCCTTGACGTAGTCAGCCTTGACGTTGCGGTACTGCAGGTAGAAAGCGTGCTCCCACATGTCGAGTTGAAGCAGCGGGATCTGGGCTGCTGGGAGGTTGTTCTGCTGATCGTACAGTTGATAGACGCCCAAGCGCGCGCCGAGGGTGTCCCATGCGAGCACTGACCAGCCAGAGCCCTGAATGGACAAGGCCACCTCGCTGAACTGCTTTTGGAAGTTGGCGAAGCCCGCGAAGTACTCACTCAGCGCGTCGTTCAAGGTGCCGGTCGGCTCCCCGCCGCCGTCGGGTGACATGTTCTTCCAGAAGACGCTGTGGTTGATGTGACCGGCCAGGTTGAAGGCGAGGTCTTTCTCCAGCTTCGACACAGTGGCGAAATTGCCGGTGTCGCGGGCCGCCGCCAACTGTTCCAGTGCGGTGTTCGCGCCGGTGACGTAGGCCTGGTGATGCTTGGAGTGGTGCAACTGCATGATGTCGGCGCTGATATGCGGTTCTAGTGCCGAGTAGTCATAGTCGAGTTCGGGTAACGTATAAACGGCCATGTTTTCCTTTCAAGTGTGGTTGACGGTCGATGGTTGTCCAGCTCGCCTGAGGCGCCTGGGGGTGCTTGACCGGCGGCCAAGCACCCCCAAACGTCGTCATCAAGCGGTCGGCGGTTGGGTCATAGTCTGGGCCGCCTGAGCGACGCTGGCTTGGGCTTGTTGGGCCGGGGTAGGCGGGTTGTCGCCATCGGTCAGATCTTTGGCTTTGTCCACCAGGTCACCGGCGGTGTCCTTGGCTTTGTCCACTAGGTCACCGGCGGTGTCCTTGGCTTTATCAGCCCAGTCGCCGACCTTGTCTTGGGCCTGATCGACGATGTCGCCGACCTTGTCTTGAGCCTGGCCGAACGCCTCTTTGGCATCGCCCAACAGATCGCTCGCCTTGGCTTTGAGATCATCCATGAAAGCCATGATGTCCTCCCTTTCAATCCGGTCACTTTCGGTGACACGATGGAATCATCGTCTTCAGCGTATCACCGAAGGCTGGTGGCGGAGTCGATTCGAAAAACGCGAAATCCCTTGGCAGAACCGCGTCGCATGACTTGCCAACCATGACTGTCGAGCCAGGTGGCGAGGGAGTCCGCGCCCAGGTTTTTGCTGACGACGAGGTTGGCGTGGCCAGTGGAGGTCAGACGGTTGAGCCAGCGGGTGAGGAGGTCGTGCAGCGCGTCCTTGCCGATGCGGATGGGCGGGTTCGACCAAATTTCATCGTACTGGGCGCCGGGGTCGATCTGGTCTGGTGTGGTGGCCGTGATCCGATCACTCAGACCCAGATGACGGGCGTTGTCGGCAGTCAGTTCGACGGCGCGCTGATTGGAGTCGATGGCGTCGACCTGGGCGGCGGGGCAGTGGTCGGCCAAGGCGATGGCGATCGGTCCGATGCCGCAGCCAAGATCGAGGAAGCGAGCCGGGCGGTCCACCGGGGGCTCGGTCAGGCGGAACAGAACGGCGGTGCCGGGGTCCAGCCGGCTGGCGGAGAAGACCCCGTTTGATGCTGTCAGGTGGTAATCCCGTCCCCAGATCGTGGCCGTGATATCGTGGCGGCGCTCAGGGGCGTCGGGGGTCTGGAAATAGTGGGTCATGCTGAGCACTCACAATCATCGGTCTGGTCACGGCGGGCACGTGCCTGGTTGACGCGCTGTGCGAGGTCGGCGTCGTCGGGGTAGGTCACCTCTTCGAGGGTCAAGCCGTGGGCGGGCATGACCGCGATGTCGTTGGCACGCCCAGTCGCGCTCAGATGACCGGTCAGCCAGACCAGGTCGCGCTGGCCTCGACCGACGCTGATCAAAGCGCCCATGATCGAGCGCACCATCGAGTGGCAGAAGGCGTCTGCCTTGAGGGTGACTTCGATCATGCCGCATGGGCGACGGGCGGCGGCGCAGTCGAGGAGGCGGCGGATGGTGGTGGCCCCGACGCGAGGGCGGCAGAAGGCCGCGAAATCGTGCAGTCCGACCAGCTGGCTTGCGCCCTGATCCATGGCGGCCAGGTCGAGGTGGTGGGAGTAGGTCACGACATGGTTGCGCAGCAGGGGGTCGACTTTGGCTGGATCATCCCACAGACGGTAGACATAACGGCGGTTCAGAGCCGCGAAACGGGCGTCAAACCCCGGCGGCGCCACGCTCACGGCGCGGACCACACAATCATCCGGCACGGCGCGCGGAAGATGTCGGCGCAGGGCGTCGAGGGTTGGGACAGTCTGATCGTGTTGACGAATGGTGCTGGGCAAATCGACGTGACTGACCTGGCCGCGCGCATGGACGCCGGCGTCGGTGCGTCCTGCGCACACCACAGTCGGCGGCTGCGGCAGGTGGAGCACGTGGGCGATGGTGGTCTCCAGCACGCCCTGGACCGTACGTAACCCGGGTTGACGAGCCCACCCGGAGTAGTCGGCGCCGTCATAGGCCAGGTCGATGCGGATGCGGGTGGTCGACTCAGTCATGACTCACGTCCGGTCACGTGGTAGGTGAAGTCATGGATCGCACGTCCAGCCTCAAGCCCGCGCTTCTCGAACTTGGTCAGGGGGCGTGTGTCGAATCGCTGAGTCGACGTCAGCTCGAAGCGGGGATCGGCTCCCAAGATCGCTTCGATGTGTTCCGCGTACGACTGTGAATCGGTCGCCAAGCGGATGACTCCGTCATCAATCAGGGTGCGGCTGGCCAGGTCCGCGAATGCCCCTGAGACCAGTCGACGCTTGTGGTGGCGCTTTTTCGGCCAGGGGTCAGGAAAGAAGACCCAGATCTCCTGGACTGATCGAGGCAGGATCAGGTGGGTCAGCCCCGTCACCGCGTCGGCGGCGATCAGACGGACGTTGGTGACGCCGGCGGCGTCGATCTTGCCCAAAGTTGCGGCGATGGATGCGTCGAACACCTCGAAACCCAGAAAGTCGACATCGGGATGGGTCGAAGCGGCGGCGACCAAAGCGTCCCCGTGGCCGGAGCCGATCTCCACGATCAGGGGAGCGACTCGCCCGAACACGGTGGGTAGGTCGACTGGCAGTCCGGGGGAGACCGTCGTGCCAAGCTCCCCGGTGCGTACCGGGATCACCCACTGATCGGCGAAGCGCGCCAGCCAAGCAGCTTGTGAAGGCGTCATCCGCGGACTGCGGCGAACATAGCTGAGAACACCACGGCGCCCAGGGGCAGGCGACACGGTTGGCATAGACGGGTTCTCCACGGAGGCAGTTTACCGTTTGCCCCAGCCAGTAGGCTAAAGGGATGGGACATGGCTACCTCTTCCTCTCCACACTGGTCACCTTGTGGGTCATCCTTGATCCACCGGGCCTGCTGCCGGTGTTCATCGGCCTGACCAAGTCCATGACGAAGAAGGAGCGCTCGCAAGCGGCGCTGCGGGCCTCGTTGGTGGCCTTGGGAGTCATCGGTGTGTTCGCGGTTTTCGGCCAGCAGATCCTGACCTACCTTCATATCTCGATCGAGGCGCTCGAAGTGTCTGGAGGGCTCTTGTTGCTCCTGGTGGCGCTTCAACTGCTCATGGGGGAGCAGGACGAAGTCGACGAGTCCAAGTCCTCGACGGTCAATGTCGCCATCGTCCCCTTGGGCACCCCCTTGCTGGGTGGTCCAGGCGTCATCGTGGCAATGATGGTCGCCGTCCAGGGTGTCAGCGGAGTCGACTACCTCGTCGTCGGCGCCTCTCTCATCGTCGCGATGGTGGCGGTGTACCTCTTCCTCCGTTTCGCCTCGGGTATCCACCGCGTCCTCAAAGACGCCGGCACCATCCTGCTCACCCGCATCGCTGGGGTGCTGTTGGCCGCCATCGCTGTCCAGATGATGGCCGACGGGGTGCTGGGGTTCTTGAAGTAGGGCAGTCGGCGGATTCGCTCAGGGTGAAGCCCGACGCATCGGTTTCAGTTCGGAGGACCCTCCTCGCGGAGTCACTAGCGCTAGGTCGTCGAAGCGTCGGAAGTCCCGGTCGAAGGTGGCAACCGTGGCTCTGTGCTGACGCGCGACGGCGGCGATGTATGTGTTCGTGACGAGGTTGCCACGCGAATCCGACGGGGCCATGAGGTCGAACAGTGGCCCAACGCCTCCACTGAGACCAGGGATGGAGCGGTACGTGGGCTGTGCCATCGCCGACTGCGCGAAGGCGGTCACCCCAGTGGTAGTGGACTGCTCGCGAAAAACCGTGGATGAGTGGCGAAACGGGCTAAACCAACCCAGATGAGATCGGGGACGACAACATCGTCACCGGTGTCGCCAAGCTTGGCAGTGGGCCAAGCGAGGGCCGAGTCGGGTTGAGCAGTGTCTTCGCGGGAGGCATGAATGAGGACGTTCACATCTGGGATGACCATTGATCACCCTCCTCATCCATGGCCGCCTCAAGTTCCGCGTTGGAGGTGAGATTGATGCCCGGTCGCACTCCGCCGCGCCCTACGGTTGGTAAGCGCACAGCGCCTCGAGTGGGGGATGAGGCATCGATCAGGTGGCCCTGTTCAGTGATGACTTGGCCCAACGTGCGGTGATCCCGCTCCGACACGCGTCGCAGGGTCTCCAATAGACCAGAGTCCAACGAGATCATCGTTCGAGTGATGCTCATGATGCGTGCTTTACTGCATCACCCACACAGGTAGTGTTCGACGTCCTGTGTGGAAATGCCGAAGCGCTCGAGTAGCGTCGCCCCTTCGCTGGGAACCTTTCTCCACGGTGACTCCTGCCAGGTGGGCTGAACCACGTTTTCTGTTCCGGCGGATCGGACGATGCCCATGGGAGTGTGGAGGTGGGTGAGTTCCCAGGCGCTATATCTGGTTCCGACGCCCTGAACTCGAGCTAGGAGGAACACGTTTCGCGCTTGCGCGGCGAAGACTCTAGTCAGAGCGCTATCCTCTACGAAGACGGCACTATCCTCCCTGGCATCCTCGACGAAATTTGCAGCGGTCAGCAGTGCTCCCTTATCTGCTGTTACCACATTGAAAACATGAGGTCCGCGTGGGGTGACAGTCCAGGAGCTATGCAGCATTCGCATGCGTCGAAGGAGGGTGGCGCAGGAATCGCTTGTCTCGACTTGATGCACTGTTTCGCGGATCATGTCAGGGTCGGACCAGCCGATCACGTCTGCATGGGTGCGCAGTGTGCTTGCGTATTCCTCAAGTAGGGCGTCGTCGGCTCGTTCAAGATGCGGTAGGAGTGCGGCTTCGACTTCGAAGTACGCATCAATGTGTTTTGGGGTTCCAGTGCTCTGCGCAGCTCGCCCAAGTTCCACGAGCATGACTTGAGTGAGAGCTTGGACTTGCCGTCGATGAGCTGTGGAGTCATAGCCAAGGATACCTTGTGCGGCTTTCACTAGGAGAGGGAACCACTGTTCTTCGCCCAGTCCGCCATCGGTTGTGTCCCAGATCGGCCTTCGGGTGGAGGCCAGCACAATCCGGGCAAACAGCGGTCTGAGCGCCTCGTCCGCTTCGGGTATGCGCTTCGCCAGTTTGGAAACCCACTGGCAAACGTGTCGCTTGCTCCGTTTGTCGAGGACGGGTGGAGTCGCGGCGTGGGTCGTCTCATCCTCGGGTCCGTCGAGCGGCGGTGGATCTGTCATCCTTCCGCCAAGCGAATCAGCGCTGCTAGAAAAATCGTCCTCCCACGCAGCGTGTCGCACGGGAGTCGAACCCACTCGCGGTAAGCCCAGCGCATATCTGTACCAGGTGCTGCCGAGTTGCTCCTCGGCCATCCGGTCGTACTCTGCCTCATCTTGTCCCCATATCGGTCCCGAGTAGCCGCGACTCATACTTGTGTCCTGATCGGACCGTGGGGGCGACGGTCGCGGCGAAGAGGCGGTGATAGCGGGCATGTCGGACAGCAATCTCCACCAGGTGTCCCTCTGGGAGGCGTCCAGGAATAAGTCATCAAGAGTGAGCGACTGCAACTGTTGCCCGCTTGATTGTAGTTGTCGCCGCTGGATTTGAACAGGATCGTTGACGAAGGTGGGAACCCCAACGGTCTGCTCGCGCCTCAGGCGAACGCGGATCGGGAGACAAATGCCATCGGCGGCGCGGACCTCGTATCTCGCCTTCCCGGGTTTCAGAGTCATGAGGATTTGGTATGCATGAGGGTCATCGCTCAGATACTCGTTGTATTCAGCGACACACTCATCCTGAAGCACGTCGGCCAGGTGCAAGGTAATGACGCCGTGCTCAAGTGATGCTTCAAGAAAAACTGGCAAGTGGGCTGCAATAGATGCACGCGAAAGGTCAATTCTCGGTCCGGAAACGATCTCGCCCGCGCTGAGGGTGCGTCCCTGTCCAATCAACACTGCCGGGGAATGAGCGAGAACGGCTAGCTCGCAATTGCCCCCATTCTCGGTGCTTTTGCACATCGCGGCTTGGGTCAGGTTCGGGCTTCCTGTGAGCGTCCATTCCAGTTTTTCGTCATGCCAACCTTCCAGCACTTTTCCGTGGACGTACCGCTCATCGGGGTCTAGTTGGTACTCGATTTCGATTCCTGTGTTCGCCGCACGCTCTTGCATGGAGCCCTCATCTATGAGGGTTCTCCCGTTCTGAACGAGGACGACTATGCGCCGCGCTCCGGTGCGCTCGGCAGCATGAACGGCTGCTGCTCCCGTTGGGTCGTGGAATGGGGTAAGGACACGCAGTTCGTCAACTGGCCCTGTCGGAAGCTGATCGATCAGCGGTTGACGGAGATTATGGAGTAGCTCGATTTCGCTCGGCAGCACAGGAGCTTTGCCGATCAAGGCAGTCAGCCATGTGTGGACTCGATTCAACCCAGCCCGAGACGAGTCACCTAGGGCAGCATACTCGGGCAGGTCGGCAAGCCAGGAAGACACCTGCTCAAACCCCTGGGGCAGCCCTTCTTCGCTGTCACCCTTCAGCACTGTCAGGGTCTCTCGATTCAGGTGCCAGCCTGCCATCGTCAGGTTCCCCGAACCAACAGTGAGCAGAGCGTTGTTCTCTCCAACGAGAAGCATCACTTTTGGATGGAAGGCACCAGGCACCCGAGCCATACCCAGGCAGTATCGCAATCCGGCCTCGCGGATGCCCCGGGGATCGGGATTGTGCACCGATGGGTCGGCGATCACCGTGACCGCAGCGCCAGTTTGTCTTGCGAGGTTGAGCACGGAGGCTTCAAAGAAGCTCAAGCCAGAACAGAATGTGAGGAATAGCGCTTCGCGCATCCGGCCATTACCGTCGGCGACTTCCTGTCGTAAAGTTTTGGCGAGCGATTCAGAGAAGGTGTCCGGCAAGGCGCTCACCTCGTTCCGCCAAGTACCATAGCCCCGCCTCATCGACTTCGAACATCCGGAGCTGATGGCCAATTGACATCAACTCGGCGATGCGTAGCGGCGGATCGCCCGCGGGCTCGCGATCTCGCCATTCGACCAGACCTTCACGCAGCAGCACTCGACCAGGGACAACATACTCCCCGAGCTTGTTCCACTGTGCTTTGGCAAGAGCCACGCGCTGTGAGCGGGCCAGTAGGGTACGAACGAGCGCTCGGCAGAAGTCAGCCATGGGTTGGGAAGCCCAGTGGTCCGTTTCCCGTGCCACCCAGTGTGGCGACAATTCCTCCAGTTGATCAGGGGTCGCGCCAGCGAATCCTGCGAGTTGCTCGCCATGCAACTCGCTGCTTCTGCGTCCACTGAGCAAGATGGCTCCCAGCGTAGCCAACGCTGGTTCCACCTCGTTGGAAAAGTCTGTCTCAGCGTTGAGTGGCCCTTTCGAGTTGGTGGAAGGAGGCAGTGAATCCACGAACTCTCTCACCTTCTGGTTAGGAGCCCGGTCCGCAAGCTGATCAGCCAAGCGCGATTCTTCAATGAACCCTCCCTCGTTAGCGGCCCATTCGCTCATCTGCGACCACATTTGGCGCCAGGCCTTAACAGCGCTTTGCCGCAAGGCTAAGCCTCGCCATCGCTGCACCCTGGCTGCCTCCAGCAAAGGAGATTCCTGGATTCGGGGGTGGAAGCGTATGAAGTCAGTGACATCATTGGCCCCAGTGATCGGCGCATGACGCATCGCTTCGACTATCAGCCCCATGGCGGCCGCTTGTGGGCTAGCCACCGCTAGCCGGCCATGTGGATTGCTACCTGTCAGATGCTCCGCTAACCACTCGCCGTCATCGCACAGAGCGGCTCCACAAATGCACAGCCGAGGAAACACTGCGACATCATCAAGCGAGATCTGGTCCTGCTGGGCCAGTGCGATCAGGGGCTTCAAATTACTCTCGACTCGATCCGGGTCATATTCGGCCCCAGGCTCAGACGCGTCTCGCGAGACGAACCCGAACCGAGTCTCGGATCCCAGATACGGTGTCAGAAAACCCCATTTTGCTTCAGAGTATCCTGAACCGTCGGTGGACACTTCATCCAAGCTGATCGGTCCAGACTCAAGAAAATGAGCAACTCTATCATGTCCATGCGGCTTAGGCATCCACGTGAAATGGCTTCGATCTTCCATATGTGCTATCGATGCAACAGCAACGACAATCTCGACACGTCGAAGGAGCTGCCTTCGCGCTTCTTCGTCCATGCCCGCTTCTGCACAATGCGCGATCACCATGGAGTGGACGGCCCAGGATCGCGCCACAGTAGTGACTGTTGTCACACCGGGTAAAGCTTCGGCAACGCTGCGATTCAAGAACCGCTCGACAGCTAAGGGGAATAGACCGTTGATTCGCTTGTCCCGATTGTCTGCCCACCCTGGGCCTGCCACGCCGTTCGATCTATCGTCAGTCATGGCGTCTGCCTTGATGGGACGAGGGCCGCACGGTTCCTAGCAACGCTGAGTAAGTGCGGCCATCAAGGGGTACTGTGATGCGCAAAGTAATGCCCTCCTCGCAACGCGCGGGCTGGCGAATACTGACCGTACTCTCCCGTGAGCCAGATGCCGGGTTCGTGTATGACATCACGATCCAGATCCCGGCTGGTTTGAGGCGTGGTTTCTCGTCCCTGACACGTACATCACTACTAATCTTACCAAAGTTGGGGTATAGACATGTCAGCAAAGATCATCGCCAATGCGCATGGCCACCGTCGGACTATGCTTGTCGCCACCATGACGCACTCGTCGCATAGACTCCGGAGACTGGCGAAGGTCAGGGGTCTAGGAACTGTTCGTAGTGTGAGGGTGTAGGGCCTACTAGAATCCGCCGTTTTCAAGGACCGACAAGAACTAGTCAGATCAAGAGCACGAAAGGCAGCGTGAATGGAAGAAAACTGCCCTGTCATAAGCGGCCTCATGTTTGAGCTTGCCTCATCTGGGGTGGCTGACGGGACTTGAACCCGCGACCTCCTGGACCACAACCAGGAGCTCTACCAGCTGAGCTACAGCCACCACGGCGTCTGGATCAACGCCGGGAATTATTGTACGGGATGGAGCCGAGTTCTAAGAAATTCAAGGGTTATCTGCTGCTGCCGTGGGTTTGACTCTGGTGGGGATGGTCGAGGGGTGGGGTGGCTACCGCCTGGCCAGGAGGGGGGTCGGGGGGGGCCTTGTCGTTGACAAGGGCACTGACGGTGGCGGTGGGTAGGCCAAGGCGTTGGTGTGGTCGCCGGAGCGGGCACTGGCGATTCGATACCCCGAGTGGGGCGACTCGACAACCGACCGGGGCGGCTCGATACCCCAGGCTCGATACCCCGCCTCGATGCCTCCAGGTCGGGCGGCTCGGCACCCCAGGTGGGGCGGCTCGATGCCCTTGTGGCGCGGCTCGGTACTCAGGTGGGGTGGCTCGGCACCCCAGGTCGGGCGGCTCGATACCCCAGGTGGGGCGACTCGATGCCCTTGTGGCGCGGCTCGGCACTCAGGCGGGGCGACTCGACAACCATGTGGGTCGGCTCGGCAGTCAGGTGGGGTGGCTCGGCGCCTCGGCAAGGTGATTTGATGCCGTCGGCAATCCGACCCTCGCCGGCAACTGGCGGCAACTAGGCAAAGAATGCCTTTTCGTACCCCCTGATGCATACTTTGCCCTAGTTGTGTCGCTGTTTCCGGTGTTTTCGGTGACACAACTAGGGCAAAGTATGACGGTGACCGCTCGAAGGCTCATTCTTTGCGCAGTTATGTCACACTGGCGTCGAAACGCGGTGGCCGTGTCACTGCCGTGGGCTCCGGGCACGCTCACTGACGACACTGC
>JAITVA010000169.1 GCA_031286045.1 Propionibacteriaceae bacterium
CGACCCGCAAGGTGTTGGTGGCGACCTTGATGCCGTCGAGGCGCAAGGAATTGCCGGGGCGACCGTTGATGTTGCCGACTGAGAAATGCGACAGCCAATCATCGCCCCAGGCCGGGTCATAGAACCGCTTGATGACGTAGACCAACTGCTTGACGTGGGGTGGGATCGCGGCGATCCAGGCGTTGTGCTTCTTGGTGAAGTCAGACGACTCGGTCAAAAGCTTGATGACTGAGCCATCGGAGCGCTCACTGGACAAGATCGGTCGGTGGTCTTGGCCGCGGCGGGCGGCGAGAGCGAAACGGTCGGAGAAGTCATGGTCGATGATGTCGCTGACCGCTTTCATGTCGGCCTCGAAATCGAGCACGAAGACGTTGCCAGCGATGAAGGCGGCGGTGATGTCTTTGGAGATCTCCGACTTGCCGCCGCCGGAGACCGTGGCGGGTTTGTGGCACATCGTTCCGCGTGGGTTGGTCCCAATCAAGTTCCATTGCGTGGGATCGGCTTCGAGCTGTTTGAGTTCGACGCGGTAGCCGTTCGGGCCGATGTAGGTATGGTTGGCCTTGAGTTTGAGATGGCCGCTGGTGCCATTCGGATTGGTCCAGGTGACACGCTCGTCGTTCAGCGAATAGGTGGTGTGAGCCGGGACGAGGATGATCCGGTTGAACAGTTTGTCGATGGCGTAACCGTCGGGCTGGAGCTCGAAGCGGGCAGGGTCGCGTGAGACGACCTCAGCCAAGGAATAGGTCTCGTCCGCTGAGGAGTCGATGTGGACCGGCGACAGGCGGTAGCTCGGGAAGGTCAGTGCGCCGCCGGAATGCTCTTCCTCGGTCGAGCCGAGCAGGTTGGCAGAGTAGGAGATGTAGGTCTTGACCTCCTTCTTGCAATACCCGTAGTAGTTGTCGGCGATGATGGTGACGATGACTCCCCGCTCATCACGGGCACAGAGTTTGAAGGCACGACCGGAGTTGTAGAGCTCATCGGGCTCCGTCCAACACATGCCGTCGCGGACCTGGCGGGCAGTCGCCTCGGAGACGTGGGGCAGGCCTAGCTCCTTCTTGGTCTTGTGGATCAGGTGGGGGGCCAAGATGACGCAGCCGGTGTGGCCGGTCCAGTGCACCGGGTCGAGTGAGGAGTCGTTCTCTGGCAGATAGGGGTCGCCGCCGTTGCCGAAGACGGTTTCGACGAAGTCGAGGTTGGACACCAGCGAGCCGGGGGCGAAGAAGCGCACCTCCATGGTCTTCTGGTTGGTGAAGGACTTGACGGCTGGGCAGACCAGGGGTCGCAAGAGAATCGAGACCCAGCAATGGGCCGCGGTCGGCTCGTCGGCGGTGTAAGGCAGTTCGGTCATGTCGTCGGGGGCCAGGAAAGCGGCACGAACGATGTTCGCATAGACCTCGCGCGGCACGGCGAGCTTGTCATCGGGAATCGGCAGGCCGCCTTCGGCGATATGGAAGACGCCAGCGGTGGTGCGCTTGTCATTGGCTGGGTTGTGGAGAACGCCGTTGTGGAGCCGGTAGCTGGTCAAGGTGGGGGACTCGAACTTGTCGGAGCGGGCGGGCAGACTCATGCCACGAGCGAGCCCGGCCTGGTCGAGCACGACGGTGCGTCGCGGCAGGATGGTGGAGCCTTCAGGCAGGTCGAGGTAACTGAGGAGGAAGTTCTCAATGCGCGAGTCAACTGGCGACAGACGATCGGCCAGACGGCGAACCTGCTCACGTTGACGAGCCAGAATAGGGGACACCAGGTCGGCCACGGCCTGCGACTCCTCGTCGAGGACTCGGGGCAGGTTGAGCAGTTCGAGGCGCAGGTTGATCGCTGCGTGGAGGGAATTGTGAGCCATAGCTGTAGTTTACGCTTTCTGTGTGGGCGGTCCGGGGTGGGGGTCGGCAGATGGCGCTGGAGCATCGTCCTGTTCGCGGTAAAGGCTCGCGTACAGTCCGGCCTGGGCGAGCAGTTCGTCATGGGCGCCGGACTCGACGATGCGGCCCGCCTGGAGCACGATGATGCGGTCGGCGTGCTGGATGGTGCTGAGTCGATGGGCGATGGCGACCGTCGTACGGTTCTTGGCGGCCTCATCGAGGGCGTCTTGGACGATGCGCTCCGAGACGGTGTCGAGCGCGGAGGTGGCTTCGTCGAGGATGAGAACTGGTGAGTCCTTCAAGATGACGCGGGCGATGGCGATGCGTTGACGCTCGCCGCCGGAGAGACGGTAGCCCTGTTCGCCGACGACTGTGTTCATGCCGTCTGGCATGGCGTCGATGGTGGCGAGGATGTTGGCCTGAGCACAGGCGGTGCGCAACTCCTCGTCGGTGGCGTCTGGCTTGGCGTACCTCAGGTTGGCGGCGATGGTGTCATGGAAGAGGTAGGACTGTTGTGAGACTATGCCGACGTGGTCGATCAGTGAGGCGCCGGTCAACTCGCGCACGTCGTCTCCAGCGAAGCGGACCTGGCCGCCCGTGGCCTCGTACAGGCGGGCGACGAGGTAACCGATGGTGGTTTTGCCCGCCCCGGACGGACCGACGAAGGCGACGAACTGGCCTGGCTCGATCCGGAAGCTGACATCCTCCAGGGTGGGTCGCTCCTGTGGACGAGCGTCAGGGTACCGGAACTCGACCTGCTTGAACTCGATCAGGCCGACGTGATCCTCGTTGACTCGCCGCGCCTGCGGCCTGTCTCTGATCGCGGGTGTCATGTCGAGATACTCGAAGATGCGGGCGAACAGGGCGCCGGATGTTTGGAGGTCGAGACTGACCCGCATCAGCCCCATCATCGGCATCAGGAGGCGGGCCTGGACGGCCGTGAACGCCACCAGAGTTCCGGCGGTGATGGCGGTGTCTCCCCTTGTCATGAGCAGACCAGAGAGGAGATAGATGAGGGCGGGCAGCAGCGCCACGAAGACTTGGACCCCGGCGAAGAACCACTGGCCGGTCATCATCTGCCGGACTTGAAGCCGGATCTGGTGGTGATTCTCTTTGGCATAGCGGGCGGACTCGTCTTTCGAGCGCCCGAAGGACTTGGCCAGCAGGATGCCCGAGACGGACAGGGCCTCTTGGGTGATGGCGGTCATGTTGGACAGGGACTCTTGGGTCTGCGCCGCCACACGGGCGCGAATGGTGCCGACCCGGCGTTGCACGATGACGAGGAAAGGCATCAGACAAAAGGCGATCAGCGTCAATTGCCAACTCAGGACGAACATGGTGGCCGCCGACGCGATGACTGTGACAGTGTTGCCAACCACCGATGTCACGGTGTTGGTCAGAACGGTCGCGACCCCGCCGACGTCGTTGGCCAAGCGTGACTGGATGATGCCCGTCTTGGTCTTGGTGAAGAATGCCAATTCCATCTCTTGAAGGTGGTCGAACAAGGTGGTGCGCAGGTCGCCCATGACCCGATTGCCGGTCTTGGACGTCAGCCAGGTCTGCCAGATTCCGATGATGTTGGAGGCGAGCAGCAGCACCACCATGATGATGAGCAGGCGCAGCAGGACTGGCAGGTCGACCCCACCGGCCGGAAACAGGCCGTCATCGAAGATTCGCTGTGTGATCAGCGGTGGGAAGATCGACAAGACAGCGGTCACCAAGACCAGGGCCACCATCAGCGCGATGGTGGATCGGTAGGGTGTGAAGAGCGCGAGGATGCGTCGACCGAGGTGGGGGATGGTCGGCGCAGCGGCGTTGATCGCCTTCTGCGCCTCGATGTCCCCCGAGGAGATGCGGGCCGCTCGGCCGCGACCGCCACCCATACCCATTCCACTCACGATGATTAGTCAATCACAGGGCTGTGACATTTTTCGGGGCGCTGGGGTGGTCGATTCCAGGCCGGGTGGCCGCCGGCGCCCCTCCAACCTTCATGTCTGGTCATCGTTTCCCGATGCCAGACATGGATTCTGGAGGCGTGATGTGACGCGCCAAGCGGGCGAAATCATCGATCGACAAGGTCTCACCACGGGCTTGTGGCGAGATGCCCACCGCCACCAGCGCATCGATGATCGTGGGGCCCCAGACGGATGCCAGGACGGACCGCAGCATCTTTCGGCGTTGTGAGAAAGCGTGGTCGATCAGGGAGAACACCGTGGCTCGGTCGGCCTGGGCAGGGGGATCGCGGCGGACAAAACTCACCAGACCCGACTCGACGTTGGGCGCTGGCCAAAACACGGTGGCTGGGACGGAGCCGACCCGAGTGGCGTCAGCGTACCAAGCCAGCTTGGCCGATGGTACCCCGTAGATTTTCGAACCCGGATGGGCGACCAAGCGGTCGGCGACCTCGGATTGCACCATCACCAATCCCCGTTCGATGCTGGGGAACAGGGCCAAGGTGTGCAGGATGACCGGCACCGAGATGTTGTAGGGCAGGTTCGCGACCAACCGGGTCGGAAGCAAGGCCGGTCCGTCGGAGGCGTCGCCGGACCTGTTAGCCGTAGGCGTGTTGGTGGTCGGCGGACTGTCGGGCGACGCGGTCTCACTCGTCGTCACATCCGACGGCTGGACCCGCAGGGCGTCCGCTTCCACCACGCGAAGATGATCAACCTTGTCAGGAGCGAGGTCACCCATGGTGGTGGCTAAGCGAGCAGCTAGGGCGGACTCGATCTCGATGGCGATCACCTGCGCCCCGGTGTGCAGCAGACCGACGGTGAGCGACCCCAAACCGGGCCCTATCTCCAGAACCACATCGTTGGGATCGAGCTGGGCGAGGTTGACGATCCGGCGCACTGTGTTGGCGTCGAAGAGGAAGTTCTGGCCGCGGCCCTTGGAGGGTTTGAGGCCCAGTTCCGCCGCCAGCGCGCGGATGCGGGTGGCGTCGAGGTAGTCAGCCATGGATGTCCCGTCGTCCGGCCGCCGTGTCGTGGCCGTCAAATCGGGCCCGGGCAGGATGGCCCTGCTCGGAATCGGTCTGACCCGCCGTGTCATCGCCGTCGGCATCGGCTCGG
>JAITVA010000231.1 GCA_031286045.1 Propionibacteriaceae bacterium
TTGCACCAGGCCGCGGGCGCCAGGTTGTGCCACAGCAGTGACCACTCCAGATGTTCCAACCAGGTGGTCGAGAGAGAAGTCCTCTTCGGGGGTCTCGGCGCGCTTCAGCAGGCGGTACAACACGATCGCGACCGCCGCGATGCCTAGTCCGATGAGAAATCCCAACAGAATCGAGGGCATGAACCCCCAGCCTTGTGACTGGCCGATGATCCCGCCGCAGCCGATGCCGGTCAAGAGCCCGCCGAGCGACGCTCCAGAAAAAACACCCGACCCGGTCACATCGACGTGGACGGCGTCCAAGATTCCATCAAAAATCAGGAAGACGAGCAAAAGGACGAAGCCGACCGCTGCTGTCGCAATGAAGCCGATCATACCCACTCCTTCGTCACACGTTGATTCAGTGTACCGTGGTTCCTTGGTTCGCCGTGCGTCGAGTGGGGGGCTCGTGCCCGCCTGTGGCGGCCGAAGGAGGCCGACGAAATGCCGCCGACGTTCGCGTTAGGCGATGCCGACGTCTCGAAGAATCTGGGTCGCTCGGGCCACCCGCTCGTCAGCCATGCGTTTGATTTCGACGAGTTCCCCCTCATGTTCAAGGATGTAGCCGCATCATATTCGGCTTCGATGTCACCCGCTCGTTGGGTGAAGTTCATGTCATCCGCGCACTGGGCTTCGGTCATGAAAGCCTGCTGTGCCTGTTCTTCGGACCAGCCTTGGGCGATCTCCACTCCGCCGCCGATGTCGTCGGGATTGACCGTGTGTCCGGCAGCCATGACGCAGGCGTGGAGCTCATCCCTAAACTGTCGGAGCAGTCTCGTACACTGGATGGCATGAAGCGAGTCATATCTGCGGTCGCCGCCTTGCTGTTCGTTTGCGCCTGGTCTGTGGGGCTGGGTGTGGACGCCCATGCCGCCGGGCAGGACGCCATCACGCGGTTCGAGGTGGATGCGACCGTCGATCAGTCTGGGACTATCACTGTGACCCAGACCATTGATGACTACTTCGCTTCGTCTGGCCATGGACCACAGTTGTATCTGATCACGCGGCAGCAGTATGACAGTTCCCATGACCGGCGTATCACCTATGACAACATTAGGGTGACATCGCCGACAGGAGCGCCAACAAGTGTCGACATCTCCCAAGAGAACAAATACATGACGCTGCGGATCGGCGACAAGAACGTGACTGTTCGAGGCACTCAGACCTACGTTCTGACCTACACCGTCACGGGGCTCATCAACACTGATCAGGCGCAGTCCCATCTGGATGAGGTCTATTGGAACGTCATCGGAACCGGTTGGGAATTGCCAATCTCCAACATCTCCGTCACTATCCATGGCCCGACAGCGGTCAGCCAGACTGTCTGTTATACGGGAGCAGACTTCAAGACTCCGTGCACCTCGAACTCGTCTTCGGGTTCGACGGCGACGTACACCCAAGACACTGTCCGCCCCGGTTCAGGCCTGGCAGTTGGCGGCGGGTGGCCGGCCGGGACCTTCTCTGGAGCCAAGCTGGACCTCGTCTCCAGCAGTCAGAACCCTTTCGGTCTCAGTGACGGGGGAGCTGTTCCGGCTGGGATCGCAGGCCTGGCGACTGTCCTCGGAGGTTGGTTCCTCACCCGACTGAGGAAGAAGGGCCGCGACGAGCAGTTCGCCAATGTCACGCCGGGCATGATGCCAGTCGGGGGCGACAAGGCCGAGATCAAACATGAGGAGGTCAAAGACGCCGCCGTCGAGTTCACCCCCCCTCCTGGGATCCCGCCGCGCCTCGTTGGCGCGGTCGTACGCGAGGGAACAGCCAATCAAGACATCACAGCGACGATCATCGACCTGGCTGTGCGGGGTTATCTGCGCATGGAACAGCAAGAAGGTGACCAGTTCGTTCTGACGAAGACGACGGCCGATCCGGGCAGTCTCAATCCGGTCGACCGCAGCGTCTACAACGGATTGTTCGCCGGTCGACGTAGCAGTGTCAGCAGTGAACAGATGGCTGACCAGGATTTCTACGAGACCTACACCGGATTCCAAGAGACCTTGACCGATGAGTTCGCCGCCCAGCATTGGTACAAGATCAACCCTGGGGCCGTCGTGACGGCATACACGGTGGGTGGCCTGGTGATCGCCGGGGGCGGCGCTGTCCTGTCGATTTTCATCGGCACCAGGCTTGCTGCCAACGGGATCCTTGGCGTCGGTTGGTTGGCGGTGCCCTTCCTCCTAGTCGGACTCGGCATGGCGGCCCTGGCGAAGCGGATGCCCGTTCGCACCCCCACCGGTTCAGCTGTCGCCGTCAAGGCTATCGGCTTCAAAAAGTACCTTGAAACTGCCGAGGCTGATCAAATCCGCTGGGAAGAAGGCCAAGACATCTTCTCGCGCTACTTGCCATACGCCATCTCCTTCGGCTGCGCCGAACGCTGGGCCAAGGTCTTCGAGGAATTGGCGGCGCGCGGAATGCCCATGCCAGAGCCATCGTGGTACGTCGGGTCCTACATGTACAACGCCTGGATGTGGTCGTCGATCATCCACTCAGTGGACAACATCGGCCAGTCGTTCGCGGACTCGGTCAGCGCCAACGCTGCGGCCCAGGCGGCGGCCACGGGCGGGTCCTCAGGCGGGTCGGCCTTCTCGGGCGGCGGATTCGGCGGTGGTATCGGTGGAGGGGGAGGTGGCAATTGGTGAGTTTGACGTGGTCGAGGTCGGTTCGACACCGGGCTTGCGGGTGAAGGCAGTCATGGTCTGAACAGCGGCGACCAGCCTCGAGTCATGATGGGCCGGTGAGGCGGACGGCGCTCTTCTCCCTTGTCAAAGTGTGTTTTTTGGGATGGGCCCTATAATAGTGAAGCGATCGGGTTATTGTGATAATATCCATATAGGAAAGGGTTCACTATGATATGTCGGCAATGTGGTACAAACTATGCCGATAATCTGAGCGCTTGCCCCGTGTGCCAGACCCCCGCTCCGCGCCTCAATCCATGGGTGGCCGCCTTCCCCGTCGATGACACCGTGAGTGCGCCCCTGCCTTCCAATCCGTGGGCGACCTACGAGGCCGAATCCCCTGCGGCGCCCGCCCCTGGGCAGCCCTCTCCAGCGTCGTCCGATGTCTCCACGGCACTGGGGCAGCCGATGGGTGTGGACACCGTGGATCTTCCACCGACTCTTCCCGACGATGCCATGCCTTACGATTCGGCGTCCGTCGCCGTCGCTAGTGCCCCAGCCGGTGGCACTCCCGGCTTGGTCAGACCCGACGCTAGTGACCCCTTAGCCGCTGACCCGACTTCGGGCGACTCCGCCAGCGGCGACGCCATCGACCAAGCTGTCACCTGGGAACCCATCGCGGCCGCACCGATCCCCGAGTCTCTGTTCCGTGCCCAGGTCACACCCCCACTGACGCTCGACTCGATCATGCGGGAGGACTCGCCGCCGATGCCAACGGCGATCACCTCGCCCATTCCACCGCCCCCGCCGATGCCGACAGCCCCGGCGCCGACACCGATTGTTCCAGCACTAGCACCCCTGGCGCCACCGGTGCCAACGGCACCAGCACCCCCGGCGACACCGACGCCGCCCCCGCCGACACCTCCGGCGCCGGCTGTGCCGGCAGCCGAATCCGAGGAGCCGACCGCCTACGCCAACCCATCGGATCCTCGGATAGACTCGCCGATTCCACCGCCCCCGGAGCAGGCCGGGTCGATTCCATCAGCAAACATGGCCGCTCCTATGGGGGACCAGGTTCCGCTCGCGCCCAACGTCGGGGGCGGCGCGTCGATCATCGCGGCATCTGGCTGGCCAACCAAACCGGGTGTCGCAGTTGGCTCACCCAGGGTCGAGGCGAGCCACTCATTGGGCCCCGACGGCGCAGTGGCGGACTCAGTGTCGGCGCCGGACCAGTCGATAGCTGCGGCCATACCGTTCGAGACGCCGAGTCTGGAATCCAATGGTTCCAGGTGGCCGACTCCAGCGGTCTCGGTGGCCGACCATCCGGCTTCACAAGCAGTTTCACCGCCCTGGCCGGCTCCGGTTGCCGACCTTGCCGCCGAAGCTCCGACAATGATGCTGCCAGTGATGGATTCCGCCTCGGAGGCGGTGAGACAGGAACTTGCTCACACGGCTCCTCCAGCCCAAGATGTCGCGTCAGCTGTCGAGCCCATCCACGCGCCCACTGATGCGTTCACTCACGAGCCCGCAGGGGTGTCGGCTGTCGTGTCAGCCCACGTGCCCACCGATGCGTCAGCTGTCGAGCCCGTCGATGCGCCGATTGTCGCGTCGACCGAAGCGCCTTCCGTCGGGCCCGTTGAAGTGCCGACTGTCGCACCCATCGGCGCAGCCCCTGCCGCGTCGGCCGATTCGTTCGATCCTGAGTCGCTCTTTCGACCTACGGTCACCGCACCCGCGATGGACTCCTTATCGAGTGGGTCCACCTCGGACGCGCCCCTCGACTCTGCGGCGGTGGCGGATCAGGTGGGCATGTCAGGGTTGGGGCTGACGGGCACTGACGCTGAGCCGGCTGACAGTTTTCATGCCGCTGTCCAGCGAGACCAGATGTCAATGAAGATTGTGTTGTTTATTGCGCTTGGGATGGCGCTCGTTGTCGTGCTGGCGGTTCTGTTGATCCTGCTCTGACCGTCAGATCCGGCCTGAGGGGTTCCGCCGATAGGTCATTCGGGGGTGTGGGGCCGCCTGACTCGTCGTCCTTGCCACCCCGGCTCCTGAACTCACGCCCTGATCCGAAGCACTTATCGGCGGAGCCCCTCAACGTGACGGTTTGCGCAGTTTTCGATGGGCGAGGAGCCGCCCTGTCGAATGCCTGCGCAAGTGAGGTGAGGCGGCCGGTGAGGGGTAATCTGGGAGGTCGATGCGTCGGGAACCGATAGTTGGCCATGGGACTCCCAGAGCATGTGGCGAGGAGGGCTCACCCGATGGGGACTGGCTGGCCGTTGGCGAGACAAGGAGGGTACGCGCCATGGGGATTGATCGACCGTTGACGAGGCGAGACTCGGTGGAACTGTGGATTGGCACCTACCCGTCCGATGATGTTCCACAGCCGAGCGATGGTGGACCGGCCGAAGCCGTCTGGCATGCTTGGTTCGACCGGGTGACCGGGCGGTTTCATGATCTCCAGTTGCTGTGCCGGGTGGCGTCGCCTTCCTTCTTGGCAGTGGGGAGACCGGGGGTGTTGTACGCTGTCAGCGAGAAAACCGAGGGAGAGCTGATCGTCCTGAAAATGGACGGGACGCCTGCGCGTCCACATGACGAGCCCGACGGCGAGCACCCTGGTCGGCATGGATCGGAGTGTGGTGACCAGCATCGCTGCGAGGACTGTGAACAGCAGGTGCCCGAGGATGGCGACCAACAGCGACCGGGGCACGGTGGCCAACCCCATCCCGAGGGCGGAGGCCAGCACCGATCAGACTACAGCGCCCAAACCCCTCGTGATGACTCGACTGAGTCGCTCCCTCCCGTCGGAATGACTACTCAGATCGTTCGCACGGGTGGGGCTGAGCCTTGTCACGTGTGTGTCCATCCTGCGCTGGGTGCGGTGGTGGCCAACTATGGCTCCGGGTCGGTCGCTGTGATTCGGCTGGATGCGAACGGACTGCCTCTGCCGGGAGGCCCACATCAGGTATTGTCTTTTCGGGGATCGGGTCCGGTGTCCGGTCGTCAGGCCAGCGCCCACGCCCATTTTGTCTTTCTGGCAGCCGGGGACTCCGACACTCTGCTGGTCAGCGATTTGGGTTCGGACAAGGTAAGACGTTGTCGCATCGAGCGGGTGGGGCAGCGGCTGATCGAGGATGGAGTGGCCGTCGAACTTCCGGCCGGAACTGGGCCGCGCCATGCGGTCTTCTCCAAGGATGGCCGTTGGCTGTACGTCGTCGGGGAACTGGATGGACGGATCCACCAGGTGGCTTGGGATGGCGCGACTGCCTCAGGTGTGCCGGTCGGGTCGACGCCGGTCGCGGGGCGTGGTGGTCTCTCGGTCGACGGGTGTGATACGTCTTCCGCCGAGGGGTTTGATGGTCCGCAGGTCGCGGTGTGTGGCGACTCGCCGGTCGAGGGGTTTGCTGGTTCAGCGGTCACCGGTGGCGCTGGTCCATCGGCTGTGGGGTGTGATCGTCCGCCGGTGGGCGTGCAGCCGTCCCACCTCAGCCGTGTGGGCTCCACTCTGATCGCGGGAGTACGCCTGGCTGACGGGTTGAGCATGCATCGATTGGCCCCCGACGGCAGCGTGGGGCCTGGTGTCTTTCGAGCCTTGCCCGGCTCCAATCCCCGCCACCACCTCGATCTCCCGCCTTGGCACCTGGTCGCCTTGCAGGGTCACGGAGGTGTCGCAGTCGTCGATTCCGATGGGCGAGTGTCCGACGTGGCGCCTGTTCCGGCGCCTGCGTGCATTGTCACGGGTGTCGAGATTGGCTGAACGCGATTGAGACTGCCCTGACATAGTCATCGATTGGGGCGGGATCAGCGAAGAGGGCGGCGTTGACGATGTAGCCCTGAAGCAGGCTTATCAGGGTACGAGTCGTGGTGCGCGCCAACTCACCGGCCCCAGACGCGTCGGCTTCGGACTCGCTTGTCTCGGGCTTGTCGATCCCGGGCTGGCCTGCCTCAGACTCGTCGACCTCCGGCTCGCCATCCTCAAGCCCCCGGGAGACACGGTCCTCAGCCCAGGGTAGAAGTACCTCTGACAGCGTGTTTTGCAGGGAGCCAACCGATTCGAGAAAGGCCTCTCGCAGCTCGGCGTCGACGGTCACTTCGGCCCAGAACTGGGCGAAGATCACGTAGGGCAGACCTGTGGAGTGGAAGATCTGCAGCAGGCGATGGAGTGCCTGTCCGGGACTGACTATGGCCTGGGACGGGTGTGAACCGTCGTCGTTGGAGGAGTCGGCCCGGAAGTGCAACTGGTCGATTCGAGGCAGCAGATAGTACGAGAAGATATAGCGAACCAACTCGACTTTATTGGTGAAGTGGGAGTAAATCGCTCCGGTGGACAGTCCGGACTCGGCGACGATGTCGGAGATGGAGGTCTCATGGACCCCTTGACGTTCAATGCAGGCGATGGCGGCACGGGCGATCAGGTCGCGACGGGCTTGGCGATAGGCGGACGAGACTCTCGGCATGCAAAGAGAATACCAGTTCTGTTAAGGTTATCCCAGAACGACCATTCTGTTAAGGAGAACACCATGAGCTTTATTGGGTCGACCCTGCCCACTGACGTGACGCCCCGTCGCCATCGCCTGTCCACCGTCATGATCGCGCTTCTCGCCGCCCTCATTGTCGGACTGATCGTCTCCGCCTTCGGCTGGCCTGCCGCGACCGCTCGACCTCACGGCCTTCCCGCCGGCATCCTCGGCCCGACCGAGGCGGTCGACGCGCTCACCTCCGCCCTGGCCGAACAAGACCCCGCTCCACTCACACTGACTACGGTCGCCGATCGCGAGGCGGCGATCACCGCCATTGAGACACGTGAGCTTTACGGCGCGATTCTGCTCGGGGACCAACCCGAGGTCCTGATCGACTCGGCCAGCGGAGCCGCCCCGACTCAAGCGCTGCGCGCCATTGCCACTCAGCTTCAAGCACAGATCGACTCGACGGCGTTCGGCGCTGTCAGCGGACAGTTGACTGCCATCACGACCGCCCTCAAAGCAGGCAAGATCCCCCCGGCGCTCTCAGGGGCGAACCCCGACGGTGGGCAGGTGTCCGCAGTGCAGGTCTCCCCGGCGCAACCGCCCTCTGCACAGACTCCCCCGGCGCTCTCAGGGGTGAAACCCGATGGTGGGCAGGTGTCCGCAGTGCAGGTCTCCCCGGCGCAACCGCCCGCCCAGCCCGTGTCCTCAACACCGGGGCCCACGGCCCAGGTGCCCACGGTGATCGTGACCGATGTGGTACCGCTGGTGGAGTCGGATCACCTGGGGGCCGGATTATCCTCCATGGTGCTGCCGCTGGTCTTGGGTGGACTGCTTGGCGGGGTGCTGATCTCGCAGTTCGTGTCGGGGCGATCCCGTCAGATCCTCGCCGTCGGGGTGTTCGCCCTCGGCGCTGGAGCCGCCTTCATTGGGGTCATGCAGTCCTGGCTCGGACTGATCGGTGGCGCCTGGCTGCTCAACGCTGGAGTCGTGGCTTTGAGTATCGGCGCGACCGCTGCCTTCGTCCTTGGCTGCTCGGCCCTGCTTGGGATGGCTGGTCTGCCTTTGGCGGCATTGATCACCATGGTGGTGGCCAACCCGATCTCCGGCGCGGCCATGCCACCGGAGTTCCTTCCCGGCCCGTGGGGTAGCATCGGTCAAGCCTTCGTGCCCGGCGCGGCCTCAACCCTGTTACGGTCGGTCGTCTACTTCCCTCGGGCCGCCACCTGGCCCCAATGGCTGATCCTGTCGGCCTGGACGCTAGGGGGTCTTGTGCTACTCCTGCTCGGTCGGCACGGCAAGTCCGCCAAGCCGCGGTCGCAGACTGTGAGCGTGTGAAATTGACCAAAATCGTCGGAGTTGAGGGGGTGACGGACGATTTGGGTCAAATTTGAGCCGATTTCGGGCTCCATTGGGTATGAATCTGACCAAAATCGAAATGATCCCGCCCCAGCCCGCGATTTAGGCCAATTTCACTCCAATCTCGGGTCAATATGGGCCCGAGATTGACCTCAATCGTCAAAGCCCCTCGGAGACCCCTCGATTTTGGTCAGTTTTCGATGGGGTGGCGGGGGACCGGTGCGTTCATCTGGGGACACGGCATCAAGTAAGAACCGTGCTCCTCCCCTTGTGATTCTTAGGGTCACGATCTGGAAGGGGTGGAGGTCGAGATGGACGCCATCATCGCGTACGGTCACATTGTCGCCTGCTTGTACCACGCCGCCTTCGGAGGGGGTGCGTTCGAGCAGGTCGACGGGGTGAATGCCGCTGTGGGGGAACAATGGGCGCACCGTTGCCCGGCCGCGTCCGCCGAGAGCTTCGTAGAGTCGTACCACCACATCACCACTGCGGTCGTCGGCGAGCTTGACCGCTTCGATCATGACTGACTCGCCATCGACCTGGATCAGCGGGTCGACGCCGTGGTCGCCTGGGCGGATTCGTGGCGGAAGGTTGATTCTGTAGCCGTCCTCGATCGCCTCCCTCATGCTGGCGCCGGGGTGGAGCGACACGTCAATACGGTAATGGCCGTGGTCAGCCCGCGGATCGGGGAAGAGGGGAGAGTGCAGCAAAGACAGGCGGATGAGGGTGTACGGGTGGCCGTGGGCGTCGGTCTGGGCGGTGATGTCGTGGCCATAGGTGCATGAATTGGCGACGGCCACGCCGTAGTCGCCCTCGTTGACGCGCACCCAACGGTGGGCGGGTATCTCGAACTTGGCCCAGTCCCATGAGGTGTTGGTGTGCGTCGGACGCCAGACATGCCCGAACTGGGTCTCCGCGGCGGAGCGATCCGCCACAACAGCACAGGGGAAGGCGAGTTTGAGCAGCTTCTGCTGTTCGCGCCAATCGACGTCGTTCGTGATCGATATCACAGGGCTGCCGCGTCGTACGGTGATCTCTTGGAGGACAGTGGATTGTCCGATGTGGTGGGTCACTCGCGCGGTCACCGCGTCGTCGCTTGTGTCAAGGGTGAAGGACGACGCCTCGGTCAGATCTTGGTGGATTCGCTGGTAGCCCTCCTCGATGTCCCAGGCGTCCCAATGGCGGGGGGTGTTGCGGTGCAGTTGGAGCAGGTTAGCGTTTTGACCAGGGGGAATGAGTTCACGTGCCGCCCGGTGGTCATACACCGAGTCGATCAAACCCCCGCCCGTGAGGTGGATTCGGATGATGCCATTGTCGATCGTCGTCCCAGTCGGGTCTGTTCCGACCACCCGGACGGCCGCACCGACCGGACCGACGGGGTGAACCTCGCCGACTGGACCGGTCGACGATGCCTGCGGTGATGGGACTGGGCCAACTGGACCGACCGGACCGACCGCCGCCCCGGTTCGAGACGGACTCACCAGCTGAGCCGCTGCTTCGGTCGGAGGTGTCCCGACAATGCGGACCGCTGCGACGCCCGCCGTGCCGGTCGACTCCCCGGTCGACGATGCCTGCGGTGATGGGACCGGTTGGAGTGGGTGGACCGGTTGGAATGCGCCAACCGGACCGACTGGGCCGACCGCATCGACCGGACTGACCGCACCAGCCGCCCCGACCGCACCAGCCGCGCCGACCGCACCAGCCGCCCCGATTCCGAGTGCCGCTACCCCGCCATCGCTGAAGGGCAGGGCGTTGAGGATCAGATCGGTCTCACCATCGCCGACCAGGGGACCGGCTGCGTCGTCGATGATGTGCTCCAATTGGGCGGACAAACGGGCGTGGGTGGCTTCGGCTTCGCGGTGTACCCAGCCGATGGCGGAGCCGGGCAGGATGTCGTGAAACTGGTGGAGCAGGACCGAATTCCAGATGTCCTCCAGTTCGTCGTAGGGGTACTCGACGCCGCCGCGGACAGCCGCAGTTGTCGCCCACAGTTCGGCTTCGCGCAGCAGATGCTCGTTGCGGCGGTTGCCCTGCTTTGTCTTGGCTTGTGAAGTATAGGTTCCTCGATGGAACTCCAGGTACATCTCGCCGCGCCAAACCGGTGGGTCGGGGTAATCCGAGGCCGCGTCGCGGAAGAAGTCCGCCGGGCTGGCCAGGCGCACCGTCGGCGCCCCCTCAGTGTCGGCGAAGCGTCGGGCCGAGGCCACCATCTCACGGGTCGGCCCCCCGCCGCCGTCGCCCCATCCGAACGGGAC
>JAITVA010000287.1 GCA_031286045.1 Propionibacteriaceae bacterium
CGACGAACTGAGCCACCTTGGCCGGGTCGGGATCGTAGACCCAGGCCACTTCGCCGCCCGCGTCTGTCAGGCCGTTGGTCATCCCATAGATGTGGCCGTGGTCGAGATGGCAGGCCGCGAACCTGAACTCACCTGGCCCCACCACTGGCTGAGGGATCGCGTCTGGGCGGTAGGTCGCCCCGTCACTGGCTGTCATATCTGTCTCCTTGTGTGTGAATGTCTGCGTGAACGTTGTGTCTGAGTGATGGCGACCCGCCAGGGAAGTGATGACTAAGGCTGTGGCGTCAGATGGACGTCGGGGCGGGGCGCCGCTGAAGTTCAGCGTTGGGCCGGATCGGGTGAACCTTCGACGATGATGAAGCCGCCCTGGTCGACGACGGAGTTCTCCTTCTCGTAGAAGTGATGGGCCAGTTCGGGCAGCTTCCCGGCATGGTAATAGGGATCGTCCGGGGTCAGCGGCAGGTTGACGGTACGATGCTCAGTGCCCGACTCGTAGATCGCCGTGATGAGCTCGATCGCCGCGCGACCGTCCTGCCCGGTGATCGCCGGGGGTCGCCCATCGCGGAGGGCCGCCAAGACATCACCGATCTCGCCTTCGTGGCCGACGTGGGCCAGTGGTTGGTGGGCGGCCGCGATCGCCTCTAGCTGCTCGGACAACTCAGGGTTGCCGCCCGGCATGGGAAAACCGTTGGGCTGCGGCAGGGTGGCCACCACTTTCCAGGGCTGGGAGACGCGGGCCTTCGTGCCGTGGACGACGATCGACTGCTCCTCGCCATGGTCGACCACTGAGGCTGTGATCTCGGCCAAGCCCCGGTCCAACTGGAGGACCGAGACCGACAGGTCCTCCACCTCGGAGTTGTCATGGGCGGCGTTGGCCAAGACCGAAGTGACCGATGTCGGGCGACCGGCCAACCATAGGGTCAGATCGACGTGGTGGACCGCATGGTTGAGGGTGCAGCCGCCCCCCTCCGAGGCCCAGGTGCCGCGCCACCACAGATCGTAATAGGCCCGACCCCGCCACCAGGACGAGTTCACCTGCATATGAGTGATGTCACCGATCAGGCCGGAGGAGACCGCCGCCTTGAGAACAGCCATGTCGTCGCGGAAGCGGTTCTGAGCCACCACAGCCAGCGTCTTGCCTGACTCCTTCTGGGCCGCCAGCATGGCGTCACACTCCTCCAGTGACGGGGCCATCGGCTTCTCCACTAGGACGTTCACCCCGGCTCTGAGAGCGTCGATGGTGATCTGGGCGTGAGTGTTGGGTGGGGTGCAGATGCTCACCAAGTCCACCTGCTCCTTCGCCAGCAGGTCGCGATGATTGTCATAGACAGTGGCCGACCCCAACTTGAACTCTTGGGCTTTGGCCTGCGCCTTGTCGGGGTAAATGTCGCACAATGCGACGATCTCACACTCGTCGGGAAAGGCCTGATATCCGAACAGATGTGCCCGGGAGATGTTGCCTAGACCAATGATGCCAACTTTGAGCATTGCTTCTCCAACCTGATTCAGGTGCACTGGCCGGTCACCTCGCAACCGCTGCTCCACGATGAGGGATCGTCGAACCATGCCGGGGCGTTCAATTCCGTGACTGGCTGTGCAATCGTTGTCAGCGAGCGTATCCCACCGGCCCCTGTCACACCAAGCGATCCCGTGGCGAGGCCAAAAGTTGCCGACGGATCTCTGATCGTCCTGCCTGCCTGGACCCGCTGAGCCAGCCGGCAGCGGTCAACCCGCCCCCGCTGTGCTGCCCCGGATGACGAGCCGTCCAGCCAGGCAGGTGATCGCGGGCGGATCGTCGTCGAGGGCCATCGCCAAGGCAGCCCGTCCGGCTGCGGCGAAGTCCAGTGCCACCGTGGTCAAGCCCGGCGTGGCGTCGCGCGACAGGGGAATGTCGTCATGACCCGCGACGGCGATGTCCTCGGGAATCCGAACCCCCATCTCGGTGAGCGCGTCCATCACACCCAGCGCCAACACGTCATTGGTCGCATAGATCAGGTCACATGAATCCGAGGCGGTGATGAAACGACGGGTGGCCTGGCTGGCCTGGATCGAGTCGCGCTCCACTGTCACCACGGGGACGGTCGCCGGATCGATCCCATGGTCGGCGAAACAGGCCAACATCGCCTCCTGACGGTGACGCAGCGCGCCATGGTCGGTGACAATAGCTGGACGCCGACGCCCCAATCCCAACAGGTGCTCACCCAGGAGCCTGACAGTGGTCTGATCGTCGTGGCAGACCCTGGGAAAGCCGGTCTTGGGCTCGCCCATGGTGACGACATGACCACCCTCGTCGACGAAGCGCTGAAGCTCGGCGCCGACTGTGGCGACCTCTGGCTCTGTGTACGAGACGATGATGGCGTGAGGCTTGAGGGTGCGAAGCGCTTGGATCCTCGAGACCCGAGCAGTGGTGTCGCGTCCGATCATGACGACACTGGCGAGCACCCCCTCGGCGCGAGCGGCCTCCTCGATGCTTGCGGCCTGGGCGGCGATGGGGAAGGTTCTGGCGTCCGGCACGAGGGTGAACACTGCTCGGCGGCGACCGCGCAAGGCTTGGGCCGCCATGTTGGAGACATAGCCGAGGGCGTCGGCCACGGCCAGCACTCGCAGACGCAAGGAGGCGGAGACGTTCGCGCCGCCATTGAGCACCCGCGAGGTCGTCGAGGTCGACACTCCGGCGACCCTGGCGACGTCGGCCAAAGTGACCGGACGCGATGCGGTCACAGCCAACACCTCCTTTCTCAACTCCAGTCGCACGGACTCACCTTCATGAACCACCGTGCCAGGCGCCATCTCGACTTCCCAACTCCAGTCCCGCGGACTCACCGGCGCCGAGAGGGCCGCATGAAGACAAGACACCATCCGCCAGCGCCGTCTGCCACGCGCGGATCGAACCAGCACGATTGCCCTTGTCGTTGATCGTAGCGCCATTTCTCTGGCTCGCCGCGCGAAGACGAGGTTTCGCTGATAGCTCATTCGAGGGCCTGGGTTCAGGAGCCATGGTGGACGTCGTGGAAGAATGGGCTCATGGCCGCATCGAAGACACCGACGAAGCACAAACGTGCTGTCACTCTACGGGATGTCGCAGAGAAAGCGGGCGTGTCGGTCTCCACAGCGTCACGGGCTTTGACACCAGGGTTCACTCGCATATCGGCTGCAGTGACCCAGCGGGTCCACGATGCGGCGCAGTCGCTCGACTACCGCACCAACTATTCCGCCAAAGCGACCAGCACCGGCTCCAGCGCTTTCGTGGCAATCGTGGTCTCAGACATCCGCGATCCGCTCAGCGCTGAGATCGCCCACAGTGTCACCGCCGTCGCGACAGCCCACGACCTGGTCCCAATGATCGCGGGAACCGGCCCGCGCGGCGGCGCGGGCGTGCAGGTCTTGCGCCAACTCCGAAGCGTCCAACCTGAGGCGATCATCATCATCGAGCCGCCCATTCTGGACTATGACACCTCCCCCATGGCCGAGGAACTGAGCCGCTATGTCAAAGAGGGCGGACGCGTCGCCATCGTGGGAGATTCGATGGAACTGGGCGCCCAGGTGACCCTGTCGTGGCAGGCCGGGGCCACAGACCTGATGTCGGGGCTGGCCAACCGGGGTTACTCACACCCGACCATCATCACCGCCGATGGCTCCTCGACGGCCATGCGTCGATGGAGACGGGGCATGGAGACCGGCGCGGCTCAAGACGGACTCGACATCGACACCTGGGTGGTGCCCTGCTCTCAGATGGATCGCGATGGAGGTTACTCGGCGACCAAGCAGATCATGAAGTCGCGTCAGTCGACCGATGTCGTCATCTGTGCCAGCGACATCATGGCGATCGGCGCGATGGCCGCCATCAGAGACGCCGGTCTGACCCTAGGTCCAGATGTGGCCGTGGCCGGCTACGGCAACCTCGTCATGGCCGACAAGGTGCTCCACCCCTATCTCACCTCCGTGGATCTGGACCTGGCCAGGGCCGGGGATCAAGCACTGACCTCGTGTCTTGACCCCGACCCAGCCGCCGATCCGATCGTCCTCGACCATCGGATCGAACTACGCGAGAGCACACCGACCAGACGGTGACCGCCTAAGCGTCACTGTGCCGCGCGAACGGACGCGCCCACCTCGGCGATCAAGGCCTCGGCCGCCTGACTCGGCGTCTGCTGCTTGGCGATGACCGCCAGGCAGTAACGCTGGATGATCGGCTGCAGGTCAGACGCGCCGGTCGGGATGATCGCCGGGGCGGCTCCGAAATGGAGACCCTCGACGAAGTCGACGGCGGCTTTCGGGGGGCCCTCCAGTGACGGCGTGATCGCATCCAGAGCACTCGACGAGGACGGGATGCCACGCTCGGTGCCAAGCACTTTGGCCGCTTCCGGATCATTGATGAAGTAGTTGATCAAGAGGGCGGCTTCAGCCGGGTGGGCGCTCTTGGAGGACTGGGACCAGTACATCCCGGGCTTCATGTACTCCCAGCCTTGGGGGGCGTCGGCGAAGTGTGGCAGCTCCAACAAGACCAGGTTGGCGCCATTCGCCGCGGCCGTGGTGGTGGTGATCATCGTCGAGGGGATGAACATCGTGGCGGCTTTGCCAGTGACGAGGTCGGTCTGGTCGAGCGTGGCGTTGATGGTCTCCGAGGTCGCCGAGGCCGACGGCGCGGACCCGGACTCCACCCAGTCGAGACTGGCCTGGAAGTACTTGGCCAGGGTCTCCGGCTTGATGACGAGCTCACTGCCCTTGAACAGTTGATCGCCGAGCTGGCGGGCGAACAGTTGCAGCTGGAACTCGTTCTGCATCACACCGGTTCCCCGGATCGTGCCACCCGAAGCGTCGGAGATCGACTTGGTCCAGGTGGCGTAGTCGTCCCAGGTCCACTTGCTGTCGTCGGGCAAAGCGATCCCGAGCTTGTCAAGGGCGTCTTTGTTGGCCAGCACGCCGAACCCGGTGGAGGCAATGGAGGCCCCGTACACCTTGTCACCCCATTTGCCGGTGTCGACCACGGAATCAGACATGGTGGTCAGGTCCAGTTGAGGCTGGTTCAGTTCAGCCAAGACGCCGCGCTGAGCGTATGAGGCGAGATAGAGCTGGTCCATCTGTATGACATCTGGGATGTTGCCACCGGCCACCATGGTGGCGAGTTTCTCCCAATAGCTGGTCCAGTCCCCGTAGGTCGGCTCGACCTTGATGTTGGGGTACTTGTCCTGAAACATCTTGATCACCTTCTGGGTTCGCTGGATGCGATCATCGCCGCCCCACCAGTACATGGAGATGGTGACGGGCTCGTTCGACAAGGTGGTGGATGTGCCACCCGGCCCCGACCCACCCTGAGGCGAGACGGCGCAGCCAGTCAGACCGGCCGCCAAGGCGATGGCGGTTCCGAGGACCGCCAACTTTGTGGGTTTCATGGTTGTTCCTTTCCTGAGATAGGTTGACACGCCCAGTGAGGCCTAGGCGTGACCGAGGCAAATGTCACTTGAGTCCGGTGGTGGCGATACCTTGAACGAGGTATTTCTGTCCGAAGATGAAGATGAGCACGACCGGGATGATGGACACCATGCTCATCGCGAACATGGCGCCGTAGCTCGAACTGGTCTGCGCGTCGATGTAGGCGCGCAGCGCGATCGAGACGGTGTAGAGCTTGGGGTCGGTCAGATAGATCATCTGGGCGAAGAAGTCGTTCCAGGTCCAGATGAAGGTGAAGATGGTGGTCGTGGCCAGGGCCGGGGTCATCAGGGGCAGCAGAATGCGGAAGAAGATCTGGCCATGACCAGCCCCGTCGATCCGGGCGGCTTCGTCCAGGGACTTCGGCAAGCCCCGGATGAACTGCACCATCAAGAAGGTGAAGAAGGCGTCCGTGGCGCAGAACTTCGGAATGATCAATGGCCAGAAGGTGTTGACCAGACCCAGTTGGGACCAGAGGATGTACTGCGGAACGATGACGACGTGGATCGGGATCATGATGGTGACCAGCATGAAGGCGAAGGCCGGTTTCTGGAAGCGGAACTTCAACCGGGCGAAGGCGTAGGCCGCCATCGAACAGGTGATGAGGTTGCCCGCGATGGCCGCGACCACGACCAGTAGCGAGTTGACCAGGTAGGTCGAGAAGGGTTTGGTCAGGGCCGTCCAGCCATAGGTGTAGTTCTCCCAATGGAGGGTCGTCGGGATGATCGAGGGGTTGGAGAAGATTTGGCCGTCCGGTCGCAGGCTGGAGACCAACATCCAGATGACCGGGTACAAGGCCACGACCACCAGCAGGATCAGGCAGACGTGTTTGACGACGGCGAGGACACGTCGACGAGTCTGGCCCCGTCTGCCCGACTTGGCCGCAGGAGTCGGCGCCGGCGTGATCGCCACGGGGTCGGGGCGGCGTGGAGGGAACCGCAGACGAGCGGTTTTCGCGCGCGGCGGTGCTTGGAGTGTGGTGGAGTCAGTCTTCATAATGCACCCAAAACTTTGAGGTCCAGAACAGGATGGCGGTGGCAGCCCCGACGATGATGACCAGTAGCCAGGCCAGGGCGGAGGCATACCCCATGCGGAAGGAGCCGAAGCCCTCCTGATAGAGGTACAGCGTGTAGAACAGGGTCGAGTCGGCGGGCGCGCCGGTGCCGCCGGAGACGATGAAGGCCTGTGTGAACGATGCGAAGGAGTTGATGACCGCCAGCACCAGGTTGAAAAAGATGATGGGTGTCAGCAAGGGCATGGTGACCGACTTGAATTGTTGCCAGGCGTTGGCTCCGTCAGTGGTGGCCGCTTCGTACAGTTCGGTCGGTATCTGTCTCAACCCGGCCAGGAAGATGACCATGGGCGAGCCGAAGGTCCAAACGTGGAGCAGGATCAGGGTTCCCAGCGCGGTCGAGGAGTCGCCGATCCAGCTGATCTCGGTGTGGATGCCGATCATGCCCAGCATGGCGTTGAACAGGCCCTGCGCCCCGAAGACTTGCCGCCAGAGCACTGCGATGGCGACCGACGAGCCGAGCAGACTGGGCAGGTAGAAGGCCGCCCGGTAGATCGTGACGCCGCGCAGACCCCGGTTGAGCAGGATCGCCAAGAGGAGGGCGGCCAAGAGTTGGCCGGGCACACTGATCAGGACGTACAAGGAGGTGACTTCAAGTGATTTGCGCAGGCGGGGGTCGCTCAGCATACGGATGAAGTTGTCGAAGCCGACGAACTTGGCCGGCTGCAGCAGGTTGTAGTTGGTGAAGGATAAGACCAGGGAGGCGATGATCGGCCCTATCATCAAGCAGATGGCGCCGATCAGCCAAGGGCCCAAGAACACTAGAGCCGGTTTGTTGTCCGGCATCTTCTGTCTCGCTTTCGGCCCGCCACGCCCCCGGGCCATCCGAGATAACTCGGCAATACTCATGCTCACCTCCATGTGTTGAGTCAGGCTCATTCCTGACATCGCTTGCACAGTATGGCTATATCGCCATCACATCATTGTCATTCAGTAAATAGTCACTTCTATTAGTCAAATACGTCGACGGTTTCACTCAGCTAACCTGCAACTTATGCGATGAAGATAACGGTTGCACAGTCCGTGCCAGGAGTTGCATCACCGCCTTGAGTCGATGCATCGGCTATCGAATGTCCGCTAGAGAGACGATGATGAATGCTGTGTCGTTGGATGGGCGCTGGGGCTGGTGAGATTCGTTCCCTGTATCTTGTTCATGGACTGGACGTCCATCGCAAGATGGAGAAGACGAAGATGGCCTGTCCCAGCGTTCAGACGACGGCACATGATTGATCATCGGCTCCCTCGGGAGGCGAGCCGGGAATAGGAACGTACAATTAGACGCATGACTGAACAGAACCCGGCGACCGAGGCCGACAATTCCACCAGCGCGGTCGTCTTGGGCCAAGGACCCGACGGCGAGGTGTACGTTTTGGCGACCCCCGAGGGCGCCGAATCCGACAAGGATCCGATCAAAGAACCAGCCAGGGTGATGCGTATCGGGCGGATGATCTCGCGGATGCTCGACGAGATCAAGGAGGCGCCCATGGATGACGGCGCCCGCGCCCGGATGCGCGACATCTATGCGCAATCAATCACCGAACTGTCCGGCGGGCTCGATGAAGACCTGGTCGACGAGTTGCGCCGTTTCGCCACGCCTTTCGCTGAAGACGCCACGCCGTCAGACTCCGAGTTGCGCGTCGCCCAAGCTCAATTGGTGGGCTGGCTCGAGGGCTTGTTCCAGGGATTGCAGACTGCTTTGGTCGCCCAGCACCTCACCGCCCGCATCAACGAGCAGCAAGGCGAACATGTCCCCGGCCAGCGCGTCACCATGGGTCAAGGCGGGCCCGGCATGCACGACCACACCGCCCCCGTCGGCACCGGCATGTACCTATAGTGCAGACTGAGAGCAGAACGAGCGTGCTCGTTATGCCGAAGTCAAGCGACAGGTTGACGAGCGCTGAACGGGGTCACTCGTTATGCCGATACAGTTAGATCATGCATATTCTTGTTGTGGACGATGACCAGGGCGTACGAGATTCGCTGGCGCGCTCACTGCAATACTCCGGTTACCAAGTCTCGACCGCCCAAGACGGGATCGAGGCGCTGGCCAAGTTGTCTGGAGGGTATGTCGACGCCGTTGTGATGGATGTCATGATGCCCAGGCTCGACGGCCTTGAGACCACGCGCATGTTGCGCAACTCCGGCAACGACGTGCCGATTCTCATTCTGACAGCACGCGACGCCGTCGCCGACCGGGTGGATGGACTCGACGCCGGGGCCGATGACTATATGGTCAAGCCCTTCGCCCTCGACGAGCTGCTGGCCCGGTTGCGCGCGCTGACCCGGCGGGTGCATGAGCCTGATGAGGGCATGCCCAGCCAACTGTTGACCTTCGCCGACATGACGCTGGACCCACAGACCCGCGAAGTGACCCGCGGCGGTCGGCACATCCCCTTGACCCGAACCGAGTTCGCCTTGCTGGAGGCCTTCATGCAGAACCCCCGTCGCGTCTTGGAGCGCGGCTGGCTGCTCAACGAAGTCTGGGGATTCGACTTTCCCACCACCGCCAACTCCTTGGAGGTCTATATCGGCTATCTTCGCCGCAAGCTTGAGGCCGACAGCCAAACGCGGCTGATCCACACCGTGCGAGGCATCGGCTACGTGCTGAAGGAATCGAGCTAGCCAGTGAGGCGTGTCTCGGGGGCGCTGACCTCTCTCATCCATGTCGTCAGGACGTCGCTACGCTACCGTCTGGTCCTGCTCACCACGCTCACCATCGTGCTCGGCACGGCGGTGGCCGGTGTCGCGACCTACGAGGCGGCCCGTGTCTCGCTGTACGGCCAGTTGGATCTGGAGTTGCTCGCCATCGCCGGCAACGTGTCTGACCAGTTCGCCGAGGACTTCCAATCCAGCGGCCACCTGAGTTCGATCGAGAACCCGCTCAACGCCGAGAACGTGGCCGTCGTCCTCGTCAAGGCCAACACCAACGTCGATCCACGGGTCACCACCGCCGACCGGCCGATCAACATCGATTACCACGAGATCGCCATCGCCCGAACCCAGTCGGGAACGAGCGCTCGCGACGGCACCTCGGGCAGCGGGGCGGGATACCGTATCGTCGCCGTGCCACTCCTCGACACCTCGACCGGCGACGCGTATGCCGTCGTCATCGCCCGCGAATTGGCCCCAACCAGCTCTGGTCTGCGCAACTTGTCGGCCTTGCAATGGGTCATCAGTCTGGGCGTCATCGTCTTGGGTCTGGGCATGTCCATGGGAGTCGCGGCCGCCACCCTCAACCCGATCAAGAAGCTCACCTCGGTCGTCTCCGACATCACCTCGACCAACGATCTGACACCCATCGAGGTGCATGGCGCCTCGGAGGTGGCCGAGTTGGAGCGGTCCTTCAACGCCATGTTGAGCTCCCTGGCCCAGTCGCGCACCCAGCAGAGCCGCCTCATCGCCGACGCCGGGCACGAGCTGCGCACCCCGCTGACCAGCCTGAGGACGAACATCGAGTTGCTGGTGGCCGACGAGAAATCGCATATGTTGCCCCCGGACGTGCGATCGCAGATCCTGTCCGACGTGGCCGCCCAACTGGGCGAATTCACCTCACTGGTCAACGACCTGGTGGCGCTCAGCCGCGGCGACACTGCCCCCTCCGAGATGACGCCACTCGACTTCTCAGGCGTGGTCGAACGGGCCATCGGCCGGGCCAAGCGGCGCGGACCCTCCTTGGTGTTCGACGTCAGACTGGAGCCGATCACGATCATGGGTGACGCCGTCATGCTGGAGCGAGCCGTCACGAACCTGCTCGACAACGCCGTCAAGTTCTCACCACCGGCTGGCACCATCACAGTCCGACTCAGCCATGGCGGCGGTCTGACCGTGACCGACCAGGGCCCTGGTGTGGCCGATCAGGACGCTCCCCATATCTTCGAACGGTTCTACCGCTCCGACTCTTCACGCAACACGCCAGGAACAGGGCTGGGCTTGTCGATCGTGGCGCAGACCATCCACACCCACGGGGGGGCAGTTGAGGTCGGCCGGGCCGCTGGTGGCGGCGCCGTCTTCACCGTTCACCTTCCCGAAGTCGCTGCCAGTGAGGTCGACCCCGATGAGTGATGCTACGACTGGGGGCATCCTGGTCTGGGGCACAGGCCTTGTTTGCGCTCGCTCACGACTCCGCTTCGCTCCGTCTGCGCTACCGCTTGACGCGCCGCACAAGGCCTGTGCCCCAGACCAGGATGCCCCCTTGGTGAGAACCGTGATCGACGGCGTGACTGTGATTGTCTGCGGGAGGGGTGGCCATGCCTGAACTGCCTGAAGTGGAGACTGTGCGGCGAGGCCTGCAACGCCTGATCGTGGGGCAGAGGGTGGAGTCGGTTCAAGTGCTCGCGCCCGGGTCCTTCGGGGTGGAGCCGGGTTGTGATGTGAACCGCGACCTGCTGGGAGCCTTGATCACCGATGTGCGTCGACGCGGCAAGGTGCTGATGGTCGGGCTTGGAGCCGAAGTTGAGGACGACATGGGCCCTTCCGGTGACATGGGTTCCCACGACGCGGGTTCTTCCTACGACGCGGGTTCTTCCGGCGGCGCGGGTTCTTCCGTCGGCGCGGGTTCGGCCTTGGACTGTTCGGGCGCCGCTGAGTCGGGTGCCGCTGGGACTCGCGGTGTCCGGCAGGCTGGCGCGGTGTCGGCCTGCCTGGTGATCCATCTGAAGATGACTGGACAGTTGGTGTACCAAGGTGACCAGCATTGGGGCGCGGGTCATCCGAACGATTCGCTGGTCCACGACCTGCCTGACCGCTCGACCCGGGTCATCGTCGGATTCGAGGACGGATCGCGGCTCTACTTCAACGATCAGCGCAAGTTCGGCTGGGTGCGCCTGATGACGACGGCCCAGGCCGACGCGCTCAAACTGATCACCACCATGGGCCCTGAGCCGCTGACCGGTCAGCCTTGGCCGGAGTTCCTGCGCCGGATGCGCCGACACCACGCCACACCGATCAAGGCCGCCCTGCTCAACCAGACGGTCCTGGCCGGAGTCGGGAACATCTACGCTGACGAGGCCTTATGGACTGCCCGCATCCACCCGGCGACCCAGGTGGACGCGCTGTCTGACGCGGCCTTGCGGCGCCTGCTCGACGCCGTGCGCGAGGTCATGACCACGTCGCTCGAGTTCGGCGGCTCGACCGACCGGACCTACGTCGACGCGGAGGGCCGCGCCGGGTCTTACCTCAGCTTCGCCCATGTCTTTCGCCGTGAGGGTCAACCTTGCCCACGCTGCGGCACGACTATCATCAAGACTCGCGTGGCCGGGCGCGGCACCCATCTGTGCCCTCATTGCCAGAGGATCAAGCGCCGGGTCACACCACGTGAACCGTGACTGAGAAGCCCTGATAGACCATGGTCCCGGCCTCTGGGGCGATCCGAGCGACCCGGTCGAGGAACCCATCCGAGTCGCAGTTCTCCAGATCACAGACGATCTGGCAGGTGAATCCGACAGCGTCGATGGCATCGCAGGCCGCCGCCCCCGACATACCCATCACGTCAGGCACAGCCAGCAGTTCGGGGCCGTCAGACACCACCAAGGTGACGGTGTCCCCTGGGCTGGCCTGGCCTGTGTCCGGACTCTGGCTGATGACACTGCCCGGCGCGATCGCGATCGAGTGTTCAGCCGTCGTCACGACTACCAATCCCAAGGCCTCAAGCTCAGCGCGAGCCTCATCCGAGGGCGTGCCGACATAGGAGGGCAAGTCGATCAGGCCCTCACCGCCCGAACCCCCGGAGACCACCAGGGCAACCACCGTGCCCAACGCCACAGCCGTCCCTTCCTCCACAGATGCTGAGATGACAATGCCCGATGGGACAGTGTCGCTGGGCTGATAGGTGACTTCGGCGTCGAGGCCGATCCTGGCCAAGGCAGCCACCGCATCGGCCTCCACGACACCTTCCATGGCTGGTGTCATGACTGTTGCTGGGATCATCTGAGTCGGACGCGGCTCCTGGATCGATGTCGGGCCGTCGGCTGGGTCGCCGTCACCGCGCCCATCGCCTGACCCCGGATCAGTATTGTTATCGATTTTTCCGCGAGCGTCGGGCGTCGTCTGCCCCTGGTCATCGTCACCGCTGGCCGAACCACTCGGCGACGAAGTGGAGCTGACTGTGGCGCTTGGCGACGTGGACGGGTCGGCCGTGGGCGACGCCGAGGGCGACTGCATCCGGCTGGATGGAGTCATCACCACAGGGCGAGACGTTCCTGCGTCATCGGTCGCGGCTGTGCAGCCGGACACAAGTGTGAGCGACAGACATGCGCCCACCAAAAGGCAAAGCTTCCTCATCGTTCCCCCAATTCCATTCCCCCAGGGAACCCCGGACCAGCCATGTGCCAACTTCGCACATGACCAATCATCTATTCCCCACCATCAGAGTATCAGCGTTCCCCGTGGTCAGCCAGAGAATTGCTAGTTCCTCAACCTTGCCTTGAGAGACTGATCGCACAAGGGACTAATCCTGTGGTCGCTGAGCCATCTGGACACAGGCCAAAGGAACCAGAAGGGGGCCGTCGGCGTCAGCGTCACGGGTGCCATGCCGCACGTGAAACGGCGGCACAGACGCAGCGGAGCGCCGTCGTGAGCGAGCACGCATGACACCGGCGCCACTGACACCGACAACATTCCGGAAGAATGCCATAGAGTGGCGGGCATGGACTTGCGGACCAGGCGGACGAGTTACGAACGCG
>JAITVA010000294.1 GCA_031286045.1 Propionibacteriaceae bacterium
GCCAAGTTCTACGACCTCTTGTCGGACGCCCTAGGTGAGGATGTGACGGTCGCGACCGGGCTGGAACAGTTGCGACGGCACGCCGACGAGCGGGGGGTGGCCTACGACCCGGCTATCGGCGCAGGCAAGCTGGCCATGGAGTTGTACTCCGAGTTGGTCGAACACAAGCTGATCCAACCCACCTTCGTGTACGACTTTCCCGCAGTCGCGCAGCCGCTGGCCCGCCTGCACAGTGAGGATCCGCGCCTGGTCGAGGCCTGGGATCTCATCATCGGTGGTGTCGAACGCGGCACTGGCTTTTCCGAGCTGATCGATCCGGTGGTCCAGCGCGAAGTCCTGACTGAGCAGTCCCTGCGGGCGGCCGGGGGCGACCCGGAAGCGATGCAGTTGGATGAGGACTTCCTGCGAGCATTGGAGTTCGGCGCGCCACCGATGGGTGGTGTCGGCATCGGCATCGATCGTGTCCTGATGCTGCTGTCGGATTGCGGCATCCGCGAGACCATTCTGTTTCCGCTGCTGCGTCCGAGCAAGGACAAGTGAGGCTGGAGTCGGGTGGACGAGTCGGCGGGGGATCCCCGGTTGGCGCCTGATCGTGAGCGACCAGGCAGTTGGATCGTGCGGGTCGATGGCACAGACCAGTCGTACGTCGACCCCTGGGACCCCACCTACCTGGAATTCGACTATGTCCAGCGCGTCGCCGACGTGATCGACACCAGCTTCGCGCCGGCGCTGCGGATCACGGCGATCCATGTCGGGGGAGGGGGCCTGACGATCCCACGGTACATCGCCCACACCCGGCCAACCTCGGGCCAGATCGTCTTCGAACCCGACGCCGGGCTGACTCAGGCGGTGCGCGACGTGGCGCCGCTGCCGCGTCACTCGGGGATCAAGGTACGACCGGTCGACGGTCGTGCCGGTGTGACCCAGATGCCTGACGACTACGCTGATCTGGTAGTGGTCGACGCCTTCGCCGGCGCCCAGGTGCCGGCAGAGCTGGGCACCAGCCAGTGGTTCGGTCAGCTACGCCGGGTGCTGCGGCCAGCGGGTCTGTTGATCATGAATCTGACCGATCACGCGCCCTTCGCCTATTCCCGCCGAGTCCTGGCTGGAGTCAGCGCTCACTTCGCGCCAGTCATGCTGGGCGCCGAACCCTCGACTTTAAAGGGCCGCCGCTTCGGCAACCTGGTCGTCGCCGCCGGTCCGCCCGCTGACCCAGTGGCCGTCGGTCGTCGGGCCGCCGCCGCAGTCTTCCCCTATCGGATCATGTCCGGCCCGGAACTCGACCGTTGGATGGGCCACGCGCTGGCCTTCACTGACGAGGCGGCCGAACCGTCGCCCCCACCCCAGGACAGCCTGGCCACCTTTCGCTGAGGCAGTGACACGGAGCACCCATGCGACGTGAGTCGGTCGCTGGGAACACCTAAGATGGCCACGTGAAAAGTCGCTGGATGCCCAAGCAGTACGGCGTTTGGGCCATGTTGCTCGCCCCACTGATCGTCGGATCGGTGATGGGCGGGTTCGGCTGGTTTCATGTCGTCCTCATGGCTGCCTGGCTGGCGGCTTACCTCTGCTTCATGGCGGTGCGCGGATGCCTGCGACGACGCGGTGGCTCTGCATATCGCACGCCCGCCTTGGTGTACGCGGCGGCGACGACCCTGGCAGTGTCGGCGCTGCTGGTCTGGCGTCCAGCCCTGGTTTGGTGGGCGATTCCCTTGGCCCTGCTTCTGGGCGGCAGCCTCGTTCTGATCATCAGGGGCCATGAACGCAGCGTCCTCAACGACGCGCTGTTGATCGCCGCGTCCTGCCTGATGACCGTCGTCGCGGCGACTGCCGACCATCTGACTGAGCTGGCTGGCGGCGAGGTCGTCGCCGTGGTGGCCGGTTCGTCCAGTTGGTCGGCGACTGCAGTGTTGGTGGGGTATTTCTGGGGCACGATCCTCTATGTCAAGACGATGATTCGAGAGCGCGGCAAGCGTGGGTGGTACTGGGCCAGCGTGGGCTGGCACTTGGCCATGGTGGCGGCCGCTGTGCTGGCCAATGCCTGGATTGTCCCTGTGGCGGTGGTGGTGGCGGCTCGGGCCGCGCTCGTGCCACGGTTGTGGCCGAGAGCCAAACCCGCTCTCATCGGGGCGGGCGAGGTGGTCGCGACGGTGACACTGGTGGTCACCGTGTGCCTGACCATGGCCTGAGGCGGCTGTTCCCGCTCCGCTTTGATCGCTGGGTGATAGCGGTCTCTACTCGCAAGAAATCACATTTTTTCTACGTAATACCCGAATGATCACTACTGATCTCATGGTGACAGTGGCGCTAATTTCGGCCGCCGACCCCTGCGAATGTCAGGAATTTGTACGAAAAGCAAGCAGCCACTGCCTTAGCCTGACTCTGGCTTGTAGTCGAGGCGGCAGTTCGTGTTCGTGGTCGTGGCAGCGACCAGGGGTGATGTGCGTTTGCGGCCATCGGCGAGCGGGTCTGGAATCGCCGGCGGCGCGCCATGGGAGAAACAAAGTTGGTTGGCGCGGGTCGGCTCTATGCGGAGGAGTAGGAGTGATCCACAGAGTACAGCAACAACGAAGCAATGTGAAGAGTAGTTTAGAGAGGACGGGTGTGCGGCGATCGCTGGCTTTCGCTTCAGCAGTCGCCATGATGGTGGGAGGGCTGACCTGGGGCAGCGGTCTTCTGGCGACGCAGGCCGACGCGGCCACGGGCGCCAATGCCGCGTATCCTTGGCTGGGGTGGAAGACTGACACCGCCAAGAACCGTGTCGAGTGGGACAAGCCCATCGGTCGCATCGACGAGGCCATGTTGTTGGGCGCCAGCAATGGGTCTGAGACGGATGACCAGGGTGACAGGGTACGAAGTTGGGTTGGCGCCTTCTCGATGAACGGGCAGGCCCCGACGAGTAGTCAGGTTCAGATTCTGACGGGCGGAGGCAGGGGGCACAACGGCGTGTCGTCGACCTGGGGGTCGTCCATGGCGATCGACGCCAACGTCAAGGGGCATGGCGACAAGAATCCCTACGCCTACTTCTGGTCGGTCAACTCAAGGATCAACCAGGGTCAATTGCAGAAGATCATGGGCAGTTCCATCAGCAAGTCGACTCAGGCGGTGTTCCGTTTCGGCAAGAACTCGACGGTCCCCACCATCGCCGCTGTGCCCACCCCCCGATTCTTTGAGCCGAAGCTGGCTCAAGACGGCGACCGCTGGTCTGGTGGTGAGGTCATCCAGGGAACAGGCGAGATCATGTTCTCCGGCGGAGAGAACTCCCGACTGGCCAAGCGCCGGGGTGATTCTTCCTTCAGGATGATGATCTGGAATCCCACCAACGGCGCCTACAACTACTCTGGTTCGATCGAACCGGCCAGCCCCGGCGACGCCATCTTCGCCAAAGGCTCCGGCAGCAACTCTGAAGGTTGGGTGGCCTCCGACATGGCCTTGGACGCCAACGGCAACGCCTACATCTTGGCCCAGTCCAATGACGACGTCCCATCGATGGGTGTCGTGGGTGGACGCGGACATATCTGGCTGGTCCGGGTGGTGCCGGGCCGTCATGGTGGCGAGTGGACCTATAACCTGGTGACGACCCTCGACACTGATCCGCGTCGGTCCAGTGGTCGTCGAGACCCGGCCTGGGTCTTCGCCCGCTCCGATGACGACGCGAAAGACACCAAGCCGCATCTGAGCGGGACATGGGGTCTGGCTTTCTTCAACGGCATGCTCTACGCCGCTTACGACTACGGTTCCAACGACCGTCTTTTGGAGATCAACCCCATGTCGGGCTATGTCCGCTCCGTCGGCAGCGAACGGATGTCACCGCGCACTGTGCGTGACCTGGCGTCAGGCCAGACCGCCTTCACCGTCGAAGGGCGCGTCTACGACGACGCCAACGGCAACGGTCAGATCGACAAGGGCGAAAAGGGGCTGGTCGGCATCAACGTGGCGGTGTATCAGAAACACAGCGACGGCAAGTATTACCTCGAAGGCGCCCACCCCACGGACGAGGCCGGCAACTATACCTTCCTGCTCGGTGGGCAAGGCGACTACATCGTGCGCGTGGCCCAGCCCCGGATCAAGGGGGTCAACGCGATGCAGACCTATGCCTCTGGTGGTGGTGGCGCCAACAAGGTCACACCACAGTGTGTGGCCGGAGATCCAGTCGCCGCCGCCACGCCCAAGGGTGGGCCATGCGCTGGCGCTCACGCCATGCCGACCAAGGACGCCGTCCTGCCCGACTCTGATCAGTTCGAGGTGTCGAACTCGACTCAGCCGCAGGACATGGCCTTCTATTCGACCCTGTCCTTGAAGACCGCTGCTGAGGTGGCGGATGCCAATTTTGGTTTCACGACCATGGGCTCCTGGGGTGACTCGTCGATTCCCTCGGGCAAGAACGCTCCGGCTCACCTCAATGGCCCGGCGCCGCAGCTGTGGTTGGGCGACCGGCTCGGCACGTACTCAGGTCCGGCGACGGACGATGCCGCCCACAACGGCACTGATGACGGTCTGTGGATCGACTCGCCCGCCGGGGCCTTGGCCGTGCAGGACAACGTCTTCGTCGGGGCCAAGGATTACACCCTGGCAGCCTCAGTCCACGGCGCCACGGCCACGACAAGCGTCAAGGCATGGGCCACCAGTCCTGGCGCCAAGACCTGGAACGAGAGCCCGGCCTGGACCGGCACGCTGGATCCCAGTGGCACGGCCACCGGCGCCTTCAAGGCCAGCGACACGCCGGTCGACGCGACCAAGGCCATGCAGCTGCGAGCCGAGGTCTCCAACGACGGCCCCGATTCGGCCATGATCACGCAACCGACCAACGCCAAGGGCGAGTACCAGTCGAATTCCCGCTGGAACACACCCGGTGAGATTGAGGACTACAGTTTCTTCGTGGCGGACTCGGTGCATCGTCCGGCGGTCAAGACAACTGATGGCGCGGTCGGTGTTCGCGTCAATGGCGAGACCCTGACCGCTGACAGCAGTCCCACCCTTGGAAAGGGCGCCATCGGCCGTGGCGTGGCGGCGGTGCCGGGTCACCAGAGTTTCACTCTGACGGCTTCGGACGAGACCTGGGCCGTGTCGAATCTGGAGGTGAAGGACACAGTCACGGGTGGAACCGTCACCAGCGCCAACGCGGCCTATACCACCAGCGGCAAGGACACGATCGTCACCCTCGACACAGTTCTGCAGGACGATCTGACGGTGATCGCGACTTATGGCAGGGTCAAGCCTGTCGGCCCCGTCGATCCGACGCGCTCCGACCTGGTGATCAGCCCTGATCCGGCCCGGCCGCTGTCGGTCGGCGTCGAAGCGGCCAACGCTTACACCGCCACCACGACGGCCCGCGACGCTGCGGACGCCCAGGTCAGCGGGGTCCTCGTGTCCTATGCCGTGACCAAGGCCGACGGCGCGCCGGTCGACGCCACGCGTACTGTCCTATCCTCCTCGACCTGCACGACCGGTGCGAGCGGGGCGTGTTCCGTCGAGCTGACCAGCACTGAGCCTGGTTCCTTCCTCATCCACGCCACCATCGCCGATCCGGGAGCCGGTGGCGCCGCGACAGAGGTGGTGAACTCTCCGGCCACGGTCAGCTACCTGGCTGGCGAGCCCGTGCCGGACCCTGATCCGAGCAATTGCGGCGGCCGTCCCGGCACACATCTGAGTGTCATCAGTCCCGTCGAGGTCGCCACGACATCGACGGCCAGCGCCTATGTCACCGACATGTACTGCAACCCGGTCGGCGAGGACGTGAGTGTTGACTTCACTGTCAACCGATCCGCCCGACTGACCGGCGACGGTGTCGACGAGACCGAGCGCAGCGCCGGTCAGACCGCGACAGTGAAGACCAAGGATGACTCCATCGCATCGGTCGCATTGACCGACGCCAAGGCTGAGATCGTCGATGTCCATGCGCTGCTTGACGGTGACGACATCTCCGCCTCTCCCGCGCCGGTCGAGTTCCAAGCCGGTGGTGTCTCTGTTCCGGATTCGAGTTTCGAGGTCAGTCCGAGCGCCAACACGGCTGACTCCTCGACCTGGGTCCCGGTTGGTCCACCCGACGGCGATGACGCCTACACCGGCACCCTGACCTTGCGCGACGCCCAGGGCAACCCGCTGCCAGGTCAGGATCTGGACAAGATCACCTTCGCCTCGTCGAGTGGCCATGTCGTGGTGGGTCCGATCGCTGACAACCACGATGGCACCTACGCGGTGAGTTACACGTCGAAGGTGGCGGCGTCCGACCCGGTGGCGACAGTCACCTGGAATGGCGATCAAGTCGGTGACAAGCAACCCATCCCCTTCAAGGCCGGTGGCCCGGCGACGAGTTGTGTTGATCCGACTGGCGCCGGTCACCCAGGCAGCCACATCAGCGTCGATCCACCGGTTCTGCCGGTGACTGAGGTGTCAACCGCGACGGTCTACCTGGCCGACGCCTATTGCAACCCCGTCGGCGCCAAGACGCCGGTGACGTTCAGTTTGGATGGGGCGAGCAGCACTGTCTCTCATATTGGCGAGTTGACGCAGGAGACGGACGCCTACTCGACTGCGCGCCTGGCGGTGTCGGATTCGGCAGTCGAGACCGTCGATGTCAGCGCGACCTTTGGTGACAAGCAGGTCGTGACAGGTTCGCCCCAGGAGATCAGTTTCGTCAACGGTGGGTTCTCGTGGGAGAAGTCCACCTTCACAGTCACACCGCTGGCCACTTCGGATCAGGCGAGCTGGCTCGTGGCTGATGGAATGGCCGCCTACACCGCCACCATCAATGCGCGCGACGTCGCTGGCAACCCGATGATGAACCTCGATGTGGCCGATCTCAGTTTCACGCCCAGTGAATCCGTCGCCGCGGTGTCGCCCGTGGCCAGTGACGGCCGAGGCTCGTATTCCGCGACGGTGACCTCGACTACGGCCACACCGACCGCCAGCCTGACCGGTCACTACACCACGGGCGTGGCACGCCGGACCGGACAGGTCGGCGTCGCCAAACCGATCCCCTTCAAAGCCGGTGATCCAGTCGGTCCCGGCGACTGCGCGACTGGAGCGACCTGTTCCTACCTGACTGTCGACAAGACGACCCAAGAGGTTGGCGGCCAGGTTCGCGCCAGCGCCCATCTGGCGGACAAGTTCGGCAACCCGGTCGGCGCCGGCCATGAGGCCCACTTCTGGTTCGACGCGTCAAGTGCGACCGGGTCCCAATCGAAGACGGCGACTGACGACCATGGAACCGCTTCGATCCTGGTCACCGACGATGTGGCCGAGGCCGTGGGCGTCCACGCCGGTCTGGCTGATCGGGGCGCCGAGATCGCCGACTCACCCCAGACGGTGACCTTCACTGCTGGAGTGTTCGATCCCGCCGCCTCATCGTATGAGGTGATGGCGACGACCGGTAACACGGACAAAACCGGGCACGCCCTGGCGGACGGCAAGGACTCTTACACTGCCACAGTCACTGCCAGGGACAGTCATCGCAATCTCTTGACCACGCTGAGGCCTGATGATTTCGGTTTCACCGCCGCTGGGACCGTGATTTCTCCGGTCGTCAACCAGGGTGGCGGGACCTACCTTGTGACCTACTCCTCCACAACTGTGGGCACAGTTGTCACGAACGCACGGTACAAGGGCGGCGACGCCATCGCCCCGGGAGACATTCCCATCACCTTCTTGATCGGCGATCCTGACCCCAAGCCCATCTGCCCGCCAGGGACGGGTTCCCACCTCACCGTTGACAAGGCCTCACAGACCGTGGGACAGATGGTGACGGCCACGGCCTACATCACTGACTCCGCTTGCCATCCGGTTGGCGCTGGCATTCCAGTCACCTTCGGTGTCGATGGTTCGGCCCACCTTGATGGGTCCGAGTCCGGTCAAAGTGCGACCTTGCCGACGGACGTCGATAGTCGTGTGTCTGTTCTCCTGACTGATGACCAGGCTGAGAAGGTGGCTGTCCGGGCTGGACTTGAGCCCGGTATGCGAGATCTGGCGAATTCGCCGCAGGATGTCATGTTCGTGCCGCAGTCCGATCTGTCGGCGGAGAAGTCGGTGTACAGCGTGGTCCCCACCGGGTCCAACGCTTCAGCCGATAAGGTGATAGCTGATGGCGTCGAGTCATGGACTGCCTCGGTGCTGGCCCGTGACTCGAAGGGCAATGTGTTGACCGGACTGGATCCGGCTGGCTTCGTGTTCTCGGGGTACTCCGGTGTGAGAACCTCCGACACCGTGACGACCGACGGCAAGGGCGTCTACAGCGCCCTGTTCACCTCGATCTTCGCAGGCGACTACAAGGCCAGTGCCTGGTACGGCGGCAAGCAGATCAATCCTGGTGAGTTGCCGATCAGTTTCGTGGCGGGCGCGCCGGATCCGAATCCCGATCGGCCTGGTTGCGGAGGTCGCACTGGCACGAGATTGGGTGTCGAACGATCACCGGTGGGAGTCGGTGAGACCGTCGGGGCGAGCGTATTCGTGACGGACAAGTACTGTAACCCGGTTGGCGCCGGCACGAGCGTCGACTTCGGCGTCGACTTGTCGGCCAACTTCACCGACGGCTTGTCCGGACAGGCGGCGACGGCTCTGACCGGCGCAGACAGTCAGGCCCATGTGTCACTCACGGACAGGGTGTCCGAGACGGTGACTGTGTCAGGCGCCTTGAGTGGGACCCCGGTCTACAACTCGCCGCAGCTCATCACGTTCATTCCTGGTTGGCTGCCGCCTCTGCCCGGCGACGCCGATCCGACCCATTCCGATCTGGTGGTGACGCCTGATCCGAGGAGTCCGCTGCCGGTCGGCACTGGTTCGGCCAGCACGTACACCGCGAGAACGACAGTGCGCGACACGGATGATGTCTTGGTCAGCGGGCAGCAGGTGTCGTACGCCGTCACGCGCTCCGATGGAAGCCCGGTCGACCCTGCTCGGACGCTGCTGTCGTCGCCGACCTGCACGACCGGTTTGAGTGGGTCGTGCCTGGTGCGGTTGACAAGCACTGAGGCTGGTTCCTTCATCCTTCATGCGACCATCTCCGGACCTGGCACTGGGGACGTCGACCAAGACGTGGTCAACTCACCGGCCACACTCGGGTATCTGGCCGGGTCGGTCGACTCGGGCAAGAGCCAACTGACGGTGGATCCCGTTCGGCAAGTGGTCGGTAATGATGTGACCGTGAGTGTGACGGTGCGTGACGGTCTCGGCAATCCGGTACGGGGTCTGCTGGTCGGTCAGTTCGCGTTGACGGGCACGGCTGCGTCGGCTCCTGACCTGGGCTTCCGTGGCTTCGCGGAAGGGGCGGGTGGGGTCTACACGTTCCAGACCACGTCCCAGTTCGCTGATATGTTCACCTTGGCCGCGACGGTGTCCGGTGTGCGGTTGGCGACGACCCCGCTCGTGACCTTTGTCGCGGATAAAGTGTGCAACCCGGCGGTGGAGACCTGTTCCCCGGTGGACAATCCGAAGACGCCTGATGAGGATGAGTCCACGACCCATCTGACTCGTGCAGAGGTTGATCCGGACAACGCTGTGGCTGATGGTGTGGATCATGACACAATTGTGGTTCATGCCTACGACGCCCTGGGCAACCCGGTGGACAAGGTGTCGGCGACCGTGTCGATGCCGGAGTCGGTCTCGTTGAGTGGCGCGACAGTGATCACCAACGGCGTCGGTGCCGGTTCGGTCGACGCGACCTCGACGGTGGCGGGAGAGTACCCGGTGACGGTCACGGTGGATGGCAAGAACCTGCCCGAGGCGACGGCTCATTTCCATGCCAGCGCGCCATCTCCTGATCCAAGTCCGAGCCCGAG
>JAITVA010000072.1 GCA_031286045.1 Propionibacteriaceae bacterium
ACAGTCGAACCAATCGGCTTGCCATCCACACTCACCGTCACCGTCGCGCCCGGCTCACCAGTACCCGTGATCGTCGGAGTCGGATCCGACGTCGACGAACCATCAGCCGGAGTCACAATCACCGGAGCAGCAGGCGCAGTCGTGTCAGACCCACCCGACGTGTCCACCGTGAACTCATGACTCGACGCAGGCGACGTGTTACCAGACGGATCCGTCTGCGTCGCACTCACCGTATGGGTGGCGTTCGACAAGGGATTGGTTGGCGTGTAGGACCAGGTGCCATCGTTCCTGACCACCGTTGTGCCGACCGGATGGCCGTCGATAGCGACCGCCACGGTCGCGCCCGGCTCACCCGTGCCCGTGATCGTCGGCGTCGAATCCGTCGTAGTGGACTTGTCAGCCGGAGTCAAAATCACCGGAGCAGCAGGCGCAGTCGTGTCGACCGTCACGCCGACCTGAGCCGGTGGCGACGTGTTGCCAGCGGGATCGGTCTGACGAGCGGTGATGGTATGAGGACCATCCGGCAACGGCGCTGTCGGGGTGTAGCTCCACGTGCCGTCGGGGTTGACCACAGTCGATCCCACGGGCTTGCCATCCACGTCCACCGTCACAGTCGCACCGGGTTCACCTGTGCCCGTGATTGTCGGCGTCGAATCACCTGTCGTCGAGCCATTGGCCGGACCCGTGATGACCGGAGCCGCCGGCGCAGTCGTGTCGGGCGGATTGGTCGGTGATGTCACCGTGAAGTCATTGCTGGCCTGTGGCGAGGTGTGTCCGGCGCCGTCGGTCTGAGTCGCGGTCACCGTATGGGTCCCCAGCGGCAAGGCCGTGGTGGGCGTCACCGACCAGGTGCCGTCTGGTTGAACAGTGGCGGTCCCAATCGGCGTGCCATCCACGCTGACCGTCACCGTCGACCCCGGCTCGCCGGTGCCCGTGATGGTCGGTGTGGTGTCCGTGGTGGTGGATCCATTGGCGGGTGTCAGGATCACTGGCGCCGACGGCGTGGCCGTGTCCACCTTCACTTGAGAGCTGGCTTCCGGTGATGGGTTGCCTGCCGGATCGGTCTGCCTGGCCGTGATGGTATGGGGACCATCCGCCAGCGGCGTGGTCGGCGTCAGACTCCAGGTGCCGTCGGGTTGGACCGTGGTTTGGCCGACAGGCACCCCATCGACACTGACTGTGACGGTGGCGCCAGGCTCACCCGTGCCCGTGATCGTCGGTGTTGAGTCACCCGTCGTCGAGCCGTTGGCTGGGCCGGTGATCACCGGAGCCGCCGGCGCCGCAGAGTCCACCGTCACGTTCGTGTCATCCGGTGGTGAGGTGTTACCCGCTGGATCGGTCTGATCGGCCGTGATGTTTTGCGGTCCTTGTGGAAGCGGCGTGGTCGGCGTCAAGGTCCAGGTGCCGTCAGGCTGAACCTTGGTCGTGCCGATGACCTCGCCGGGGCCCGTCTCCGTGTCGCGACGATCACGGACCGTCACGGTGTCGCCAGGCTCACCCGTGCCCGTGATCGTCGGGGTCGTGTCATTCGTGGTCGAACCATCGGCCGGACTGGTGATCACCGGAGCGGCCGGTGGAGTCGAGTCCACCGTGATCGGGGCGGTCGCCGGTCCCGAGGTGTTGCCCGCCGGATCAGTCTGGGTGGCCGTGATGGTGTGCGGACCGTCGGTCAACGGCGTGGTCGGCGTCAAGGTCCAGGTGCCGTCGGGTTGAACCGTGACCTTGCCGATGGGTGTCCCATCGACACTGACCTCGACAGTGTCACCGGGAACACCGGTGCCTGTGATCGTCGGGGTCGAGTCGTTGGTGGTCGATCCTGGCGCGGGACTGGTGATCACCGGGGCAGCCGGTGGCTCGGAGTCGAGCGTGAACTCGGCGTCATCCGAACCGGAGGTGTTGCCAGCCGGATCGGTCTGATCGGCCGTGATGTTTTGTGGCCCTTGCTGGAGCGGAGTGGTCGGTGTCACCGACCACGTGCCATCCGGCTGAACGACGGTGGTTCCGATGACAGGGCCAGGGCCCGGATCGGTGTCGCGGCGGTCACGGACTGTGACAGTGTCGCCAGGCTCACCTGTGCCCGTGATCGTGGGCGTCGAGTCGTTCGTGGTGGAACCATCAGTCGGACCGGTGATGACCGGAGCGTCAGGCGCGGTCGTGTCCGGCGGAATCGTCGGAGCGACGACTGTGAAGTCCTTGCTGTCAGGGGTCGACAGGTTGCCAGCGGCGTCCCTTTGCGTGGCGGTGACCTGGTGCGGGCCGAGGGCCAGCGGAGTGGTCGGCGTCACCGTCCAGGTGCCATCCGTGCCAACTGTGGCTGTGCCCACGTCGACGCCGTCGATCTGGACCGTCACTGTCGCACCCGGCTCACCCTTGCCCGTCACGGCTGGAGTGGTGTTGGTCGTCGACGAGCCTTGGGCCGGAGTCAGAATCTCAGGCGCGGACGGCGCCGTCGTGTCCACGGTCACACCGACCTGAGCCGGAGGCGATTGATTGCCAGCCGGATCCTTCTGAGTGGCGCCGATGGTGTGGGGGCCATCAGCCAAGGGGGTCGTCGGGGTCAGCGTCCACGTTCCGTCCGGTTGGACGACCGCGTCACCGATGGGAGTGCCATCGACGGTGACCGTGACGGTCGCCCCCGGCTCACCGGTGCCGGTGATCGTCGGAGTGTTGTCTGTCGTGGTGGAGCCATCGACTGGGCCGGTGATCACTGGAGCGGCCGGGGGGGTCGTGTCTGCTGGGCCCGTCGGCTCGGTCACCGTGAAGTCAGACGTCGCCGCAGGCGAATCACCAGCGCCGTTGTTCTGCGTAGCCGTCACCTGGTGAGGTCCGACAGCCAGAGGAGTGGTCGGCGTCAGCGTCCAGGTGCCGTCTGGCTGGACGACGGCAGTGCCCACCGGGGCGCCGTCCACGCTGACAGTGACCGTCGCACCCGGCTCACCGGTGCCAGTGATCGCTGGGGTCGAGTCTTCGGTCGACGAGCCCTGGGCCGGACCGGTGATGACCGGAGCTGCCGCGACCTTGTTCGACTTGTTCGGGCCGACGACGGCCTTGCCGAGGTTGAGGGTCAAACCCGACCCGCCCAACAAGGTGAACCGAGTGGCGACCTCAGTGAAAGTGCCTTGGCCGTCGACGTTCTCCTCTTGGACGTTGACTCGCACCTGCATGGCCTGGCCGAACAGGTTGAGAGCCGGCGACAGGGCCGTGCCGATGGTGGAGAAGAGGGTTCCGACTGCGGCGCCCGCTGTGGCGATGGCGCCTGAGATGATCGGCTGCACCACAGTCGACAAGCCTGCTTGAACTGTGGAGATGAGCGGATTGATGATGGCCGCGCCGAGCGAGGCGAAGCCGGAGCCGCCGAAGGAGATCGACTTCGAGCCGTTGATGAACTCTTGCAGGCTGCCGTCGTAGTTGACCGAGACAGTTCCCGGCACACAACCGAGGAAGGGAAGAGTCGGGACCGGGCAACCGGAACCGTTGATGGTCAAGCGCACGGAGTCGAGCGCGTTGGCGACGACCGAGTTTAGCTGGTCTTGGATGCCTTGCATCACGTTGTTGATCTGTGCGGCTACCACCTTGGCGAACTCAGCGCTGAAGACATCAGTGTTGGGGGGCATGTTGTTCAGGCCCATCAACTGATTCAGGTCGAGTTCGATCGTGCCCTGAGCCAGGTTGATGCTGACACCGCCAGCCGACACCGTCTGGTTCAGCACCTTGTCGACAGCCTGTTGGAGGTTGACTGAGACGCCGGCCTGAATGTTGACGTTTCCGCCTAGGACGTTGAGACCGGTCTGCAAGGTGGAGGTGATGGTGTTGATGATGGTGCTGCTGACGGTGTTGATCGCGCTAGAGATCGGCCCCAACGCACTGTTGACCGTCTGAGCGGCAGTTCCGAAGATGGGAGAGGTCAGCGTCATCCCAGCGTCGCCGATGTTGTAGCCACGACAATGATCCGGTTGACTCAGGTCAGCGCAGGACGTCGCCAGAGTCGTGCCGTCGGCCAGCTTGGCGCCATCCAAGGCCGCCACACCCGTGACCGCCCCCATATGGAAGCTGGCCGACGACAGCAATGGCGTCGATGGAATGATCTTCATCAGGTCGAGCGAGGCGTTGGCCGGGAATTGGGTCAGCACCGATGTGTCCACCACCCCCGCGTCGCTGACCGCGCCGGAGGCCGCCCGTGAGACGCCATTGGGTCCGGCGTACGAGTACTGGTTGACCGCGCCGACCTGCAAAAGATCGCCCAGCGGCACCGACACAGTGCCGAGGTTGGCGCCAATCAGACTCAGCGCCCCGACATCGATCGAGCCAGTCTTCTCGTCAGCCGGCTGAGCAGGGCTTTGTTCGACGTAGTCCGACCTCACCCCGTTGAGGAAGGCCACGGCCGACAGATCAATGGGCAAGACCGTCCCAGAGATGAACTGAGCACTGGAGTGCGATTCATCGCCGGTGGCCGCCTGACTGGGCGTCGATGTCGCCAGGAAGGTCGCCACCATGGTCAACAGTGCGACACCGCCTGCCAACCATCGAGCCGGGTTGCTGCGTTTCATAGCTATTCACGAATCCTTAGTCCCTTCATCCCTGGTCCCAAGGTTTGCACCCACGCTAAACCACTTAAGATATTTTGTCAATATCACTAAGACTTCTTGTTGCTCAAGTGGTAGGGCGGTGAGTCGTTCCATGACCGCCCACCGATCAGCGATCAGCGATCAGCGATCAGCCAGACTTCCGCGCGGCGTACCGCCCAAGAAACTCCGCCTTGAACGACTGGAACTCACCCGTCTCGATCGACGCCCTGATGCGGTCGACCAAACGAACATGGAAGCGCTCATTGTGAATCGTCATCAGGGTATAGAAAAGTAACTCCTTGGCCCTGGCCAAGTGATGAAGGTAAGCCCTGGTGTGGTGCGTGCAGGTATAGCAGTCGCAGCCCGCTTCCAAGGGCGTGAAGCTCCGTTTGTTGGGCAGGGTGTCGACGTTGTAGCAACCGTCGTCGGTGTACACTCGACCGTTGCGGGCTGTGCGCGAGGGGTTGACGCAATCGAAGGTGTCCACACCAGACTCGACCGCCACGAACAGATCCTCTGGCTCCGAAATACCGAGCAAATGTCGAGGCTTGTCAACGGGGAGTTCCTCATTGATCCAGCGACAGATCGTACCGAGATTCTCCTTCTCCAAGGCGCCGCCCAGTCCGAAGCCGTCGAACATTTGGCCGTCGACATCGGCCGCCGCCAAGTCACGGGCCGCCTTGCGCCGCAAGTCCTCGTATTGGGCCCCCTGGACAACTCCCCACAATGACTGATAAGGCTTGCCGACGCGTGAGTCCGTCAAACGACGGTGCTCAGCCAGACAGCGCAAGGCCCAAGCGTAGGTCCGGTCGAGCGAGCGCTCCTGATAGGGACGGGTGTTCATCAAGGTGGTGCACTCATCGAAGGCGAACATGACATCCGCCCCCAACTGATGTTGGATGCTCATGGAGATCTCTGGAGTGAAGCGGTGCTTCGAGCCGTCACGGTAGGAGCGGAAGTCGACCCCCTCATCATCGACCAGGGCCAGTCGGTCCTTGCCCGGCGCGATGACGTCGTCACTGGCCAGGCCCTTGGTGTCCATCGCCAGCACCTTCTTGAAACCAGCCCCCTGGCTGAGCACCTGGAACCCGCCCGAGTCGGTGTAGGTCGGCCCGTCCCAACCCATGAAGGCCGCCACGCCGCCCGCCTCGTCGACCAGGTCGGCGCCGGGCTGCAGATAGAGATGATAGGCGTTGGCCAAGACGGCCTGAGCCCCGAGTTCAGCCACAGCATGCGGCAAGACCGCTTTGACGGTGGCTTGGGTGCCGACCACGATGAAGGCCGGAGTGGCGATGTCGCCATGCGGGGTATGGATCACACCACTGCGCCCCAGTCGATCGGGGATCGACGCCTGGGGGGTGAATGAGAACTCGTCAGGTGTCGCCACCGTCACATCCTTTCTGAGCCGAAGCGTTGATCATCACTTCCCTAAGGAACCGATGATCAACCATGCACTGTCGTCCGAGCACTGAAACCTGTCAGGCGTGGTCGCCACCCGGTTGACGGACCTGCCACAGGGCACGCACCTGGGCGATCGCGACACAACCAGCGGTGGCTGCCCGTAACACAGTCGATCCCAAGGAGTAGGTCTGACCCCCACAAGCTTCGAACAGTTCGACCTCCTGGTCAGTCAACCCGCCCTCCGGGCCGATGATGATGAGGCATTGCTCGACCCCAGCCAAGGGGAGCGTGGACAGGGGCCGACTCTCCTTTTCGTGCATGATCAGGCTGGTCGCGCAGGTGCGGACCAACTCTGCCACCGCACTGGTGGTCGCGATCGGGTCGATGACAGGAAAACTGAAGCGCCGTGCCTGCTTCGAGGCCTCGCGCGCCGCTGTCTCCCACTTGGCCCGACTCGTCTCGGCGCGCTCCGCCTGCCACTTGACGATCGAACGAGCGGCCTGCCATGGCACGATCCGGTCGACCCCGACCTCCGTCATCAAATCGACCGCCAGTTCCGCCCGGTCGTTCTTCGGCAAGGCCTGGACAACGGTGATCGCTGGACGCCGCAGTGGCTCCTCCACCACCTGCTCGACCTCCACCTCGACCAGCCCAGGATCGATGGAAGCGACCGCGCCGATCACGCCACGTCCGTCGCCGGCGGTCACAGTGACAGCCTCACCCACCTTCAACCGCCGCACCACAGCGGCATGATGGGCTTCCCGATCTGTGATCTGGACCCTTGAGCCGGCGGCCACATCCAGCGGGACATCCGCCACAAAAAACCCGTCGCTCACGAGAAGGCGTCCTTCAAACGGCCGAAGAAGCCTTTGGCGGTGGTCGGACGGATGGGCCCGTCCTCCCCGCGCGCCACAGCCAACTGGGTGAGCAGGTCGCGCTGCTCGTCGTCGAGGCCAGTCGGTGTGACCACCATGACGGTGACCGCCAAATCTCCGCGCCCACGCCCACGCAGCCTCGGCACGCCCTTGCCGCGCGTCACCATCCGTGCGCCAGTCTGGGTTCCTGCCGGGACGGTGATGGTGACAGCGGTGTCGTCAGGATCAGCGCCCTCCCACTCAGCGTCCAAGGTAGCGACATGGAGTTCGGCGCCCAGCGCGGCCGCCACCATCGGCACCTCCAGCGTCGTCTCCAGGTCATCGCCATGGCGGACGAAGACCTCGTGATCGCTGACGGCCAACTCGATATAGAGGTCACCGGCGGGACCGCCACCCGTGCCGACGTCGCCTTGGGACTCCAGCCGGATGCGGGTGCCAGTGGTCACGCCGGCGGGCACATTGACGGTGATCGAACGACGCGCTCTGACCCGGCCCTCGCCGTAGCAGTCGGGGCAGGGGTGCTCAATGATCGTGCCGTAGCCGCGGCAGGCTGGGCAGGGCGAGGAGGTACGAATATCGCCAATGAAGGACCGTTGCACCTGAGTGACCTCGCCGCGTCCATGACAGGTACGGCAGGTCACCGGTTTGGCGCCGTCGGCCGACCCGGAACCCGAGCAGACCGCGCACAAGACCAAGGAGTCGATGGCCAGTTCACGACTGACACCGAAGGCCGCCTCCACCAAGGGCAGGCTCAGCCGCTCCAGTCGATCTTGGCCCCGGGCGACGCGTGAGCGCGGGCCGCGCGTGCCCATACCCCCGCCGAACATGGCATCGACAATGGTGCTGAAATCGAAACCACCGCCGCCGAAGCCGGGGAAACCCGAGGCCCCACCGTTGCCTAGGGGATCGCCACCCCGGTCATACATCGACCGCTTCTGTGGGTCAGACAAGACCTCGTAGGCCTCGCCGATCTGTTTGAACTTCTCGACCGAGTTCTCCTCCGTGGCCACGTCAGGATGATATTTCATGGCGAGTTTGCGGTACGCCTTCTTGATGTCTTCCTCGGAGGCGTCTTTGGGCACACCAAGAACCCCATAGTAGTCAGTTGTCATCTCATCCTTCGGCCAGTATTCGGCTCACATAGCGGGCGACGGCCCTCACCGTCGCCATCGTCGAGGGGTAATCCATGCGGGTGGGCCCAACGATCCCCAACCCGGCCCAGGTCTCATCAACACCGTAGCCGCTGGCGATGACCGAGGCGGACGACAGATTGGCGTGCTCGTTCTCTTGCCCGATGCGCACGGTCACATCACTGGTGGCCTCCCCCAACAGCTTCAGCAACACCATCTGTTCCTCGAGCGCGTCGAGGATGGGACGAATCGAGGTCTCGTAGAGATCTGAGAAGTGCATCAGGTTGTTGACCCCTGCGACCACCACGCGGGTCGTCTGCTCGGAGGCCATGATGTCGAGCATGGAGGCTGCCAGCCCCATGGCCACCGGCCGGATACTCACCGGCACACAATCACCAAAGTCAGCCATCAATTCAGCGGCCCGCCTCGGCCCTGAGCCGACCAGGGTCTCATTGAGACGGTCACGCAGCCAGGAGATGTCGTCTTCGCTGGCCGTTCCCAAGTCGATCGACCGCTGCGCCACCTTGCCCAACGAGTTGACCACGATCAACAGCCCGCGCGAGTCATGCAAACCGACGACATCGACCCGGCGCACCACAGCCGCGCTCATCGACGGATACTGCATAATGGCGACCTGACTGGTCACCTGCGCCAACAACCGCACCGTGCGCCCGACGATATCGTCAATGTCAGCCGCGCCCGCCAGAAAAGCCACAATGGCCCGCTTCTCCGCGCCAGTCAAGGGCTTCATCGCCGCCAACCGATCCACGAACAGCCGGTAGCCCTTGTCAGTCGGCACCCGCCCAGCCGAGGTATGAGGATGAGTGATGTAGCCCTCCTCCTCCAACACGGCCATATCATTGCGCACAGTCGCAGAACTGACATCTAAATGATACCGTTCGACGATGGCGCGCGAACCAACTGGTTCTTGTGAGCACACGTAATCCGTGACGATCGCACGTAGCACCGCCATCTTCCGGTCGTCGAGCATGCCCACCTCCTTCGTACGTCGCGCCTAGCACTCGCCCCCTGCGAGTGCCAAGTTTACCGCAACGCAGGTCGAGGACAGAATTAGCTTGCTCAGTCTGTTGAGACCAAGGCAGCGGTTGAGGGGCAAAGCCCCGAACACCGCGAGGAGAGCTGAGAGCGGAATCGAGCTCGCTCGGTTTCGCCGAAGCCGACGACGCGGTTGCCAGACTCCGTCTGAAACACCGGAACGCAGGTCGAGGACAGAATGAGCTTGCTCAGTCTGTTGAGACCAAAGCAGCGGTTGAGGGGCAAAGGCAGAACTCAAGCGCTCAGAGCTTCCACCGATAGGTCATTCGAGGCCAGGATTCAGGGGCCCCGGTGAGCGGCGCCCTCAGTCAACCCGCGACCAGCCCGCCTCCCTCGTCCTCCTAATCACCACGACTCTTGAACCTATCCCCCGGCCCGGGGCACCTATCTGCGGAACCTCCAGTTTGAGCGCCCGAGGGACGGGGTGATTGGTGCTGCGTCGATAGAGGAACACCGAGACGAGCGATCTTCCACCCCACATCGGGCGAGCAGGAAGTCCAGAAGTAGTGGCTGATGCCGGTCGGTCAACGGGGTCGGGTGGAGAGTTGAGCACAAGGGCTGTCCATGCCGCTGTCGTGGTTGTCGCGTGGCGTGTCAAGCGGTGGCGCGAGCGGGAATGCAGCGTCGTGAGCGCATCGTCGGGAGCGAAGTAGCCCGGCGCCTACGGCAGTGACATGGACAAGGCCTTCTCCAAAGTCGCGGTGTCACCACCACAGTTAAACCGAGGGCACCCAAGGCCAACCACACCGTCATGACACCCAACCCACCCCACACCCAACCACCCATCTTTCACCCCCACCGCAGGGTCAACGACCCGTCGACAGCTGTGCAAAGAATGAGTCTTCAAGCGGCCACAGTCATACTTTGACCTAGTTGTGTCACCGAAAACACCGGAAACAGCGACACAACTAGGCCAAAGTATGCAGCTGGGGGCACGAAGGGGCATTCTTTGCCTAGTTGCCGCCAGTTGCCATCAAAAGGGGCATATCAGGCGCTTCATATGTGCGGGCGTGGGGCGGGTGTGAATCCGCCGGTGTCG
>JAITVA010000086.1 GCA_031286045.1 Propionibacteriaceae bacterium
CGACGTCAATGATGTCGTACCCCATCTGTTTGGATGAGCGGAAGGTGGTCTGGCGGATCTCTTCCAAGGTGAGTGGCGCGCCTGATGCCGTCCCCCCTGCGGCGCTTGGACTGGACATCTGAGCCATTGGTCACTTCCTTTCATTGCTTGCGATCCTATCCTACCGATGACGTTTGCGCTTGTCAGAGAAGTTTAAATGCCTGTGGTGAGGTATGTTGATGGTTTCTGCCTGCGTGGACGCGGCCGGCCCGGGGCGGTCCGCTTGCCGCGATGGAGCGGGGTTGGGGGTCGTGATCGGAAAATGTCGCAGGACTCATCTAAGCTGTACGCCATGGATATGGAGCGTGAGGAACTGGAGTCGAACCCGGATTTCTTCGCCCAAGATGGGCCCGGATTGTTCGACCCGGCGCCATCGGATGACCGGGCGCAAGGACTTGTGGCGCGCCCGACTGCTGGTGTGGAGGAGGGGTCAAGCGAGGCTGTGTCGGGCCAATTGGCGACACGGGGGTCGAGCGACCATGAGCCACTGGCCTTGTACCGGCGCTATCGCCCAGAGGTGTTTTCCGAAGTCATTGGTCAAGAACACGTCACCAAGCCGCTACAGCGGGCGCTAGAGCGCAATCGCGTCAACCATGCTTACCTCTTCTCCGGGCCGCGAGGTTGCGGCAAGACCTCGTCAGCTCGCATCCTGGCCCGTTCCCTCAACTGTGAGAAGGGGCCGACACCTGATCCCTGTGGTGTCTGCCAGTCGTGCCAAGATCTGGGGCGGGGTGGAGGCGGGTCAATCGACGTCATTGAGATCGACGCGGCCTCGCATGGCGGCGTCGATGACGCCCGTGACCTGCGGGAGCGCGCCTTCTTCGCGCCTGTTCATTCGCGCTACAAGATCTATATCGTCGATGAGGCCCACATGGTCACCACGGCGGGGTTCAACGCCTTGCTGAAGTTGGTCGAAGAGCCGCCGCCCCACGTCAAGTTCATCTTTGCCACAACCGAACCAGACAAGGTGATCGGCACGATTCGGTCGCGCACCCATCACTATCCCTTCCGACTGATTCCGCCCAAGACGATGACTGCTTACTTGGGCTCCATCTGTGAGCAGGAGCATGTCCGCGTCGAGCCGGGCGTGCTGGCCATGGTGGTGCGGGCTGGTGGCGGTTCGGTGCGCGACTCTTTGTCAGTGCTGGATCAACTCTTCGGCGGCGCGCCCGATCAGGGAGTGGCCTACGCCCAGGCGACGGCCTTGCTGGGGTACACACCCGACGCCTTGCTCGATTCCGTGGTCGACGCCATCGCCTCCAACGATGCCCGTGGAGTCTTCGCTGGCATCGACAAGGTGATTGAGACCGGTCAGGACCCACGCCGATTCACCGAGGATCTTTTGACCCGGCTGCGTGATCTTGTGATTGTGGCCGCCGTGCCGGACGCATTGTCCTCGGGTCTGCTCGATGTGTCCGATGACCAGGCGGAACGCTATGCGCTTCAGGCCAAGCGGATTGGGGTGGGTTCGCTGACCAGGGCTGCCGAGGTGCTGGCTGCCGGTCTGGTGGCGATGCGCGGAACCACTGCTCCGCGTCTGCAATTGGAATTGATGTGTTCGCGGATCCTCTTGCCAGGCGCCGACGCTGGTGAGCGAGGAATTCACGCGCGGCTGGAACGGCTTGAGCGTCGCCTTGACATCACCGATCAAGGTGCTGGGGCCGTAGGCGAACCGGTGCGGAGTTCTACCGTGACGACCGTGCCCGCCGCTTCCGCCGCCCCGGAGGCGCTTGACAGTGGCGCCTCGAGAGCCGATGGGGCGGCTCATGGGCCTGGTGAGCTGGGTCAGGGCAACTGGGCGGCTCCAGCGGTTCCCGCGGCTTCACCGGGTCCGACTCCAGTGGGTCAGGCGGCGCCGGATCGGACCCCAGCGGGCCGGTCGACCCCAGCGGGCCAGTCGGCGTCGGCGAGTCAGTCGGCGTCGGCGAGTCAGTCGGGTCGGGCTTCGGAGGGTCAGCCAGCGGCGGGTCAATCAGGGCCAAGGCAACCCTCCACACCCGGTCAACCGTCCACACCTGCCAGCAGGCCCACGGCGTCACCGTCGTCTGCGGGTTTGGCGACTGAGGACATTCGACGCAGTTGGCCACGGATCTTGCAGCGGGTGAGCGCGGCCAGGCGGTACGTCTGGATGATTTTGAATCAGTATGCCACCGTCACTGAGTTGCGCGGTGACGCTTTGTGGCTGACGTTCAGCGATCCGGGCGCTCGCGACACCTTCAATCATGCCAATGGGGAGGATCAAGTCGCCCAGGCGCTGGTGGCGGAGTTGGGCGCCACCCTCACTGTCAGAGCACGGCTGGAGTCCGAACCGATTCCTGCCGATGGCAAGACCTCGATCTTGTCGGTGGCGCCTTCGCCCAGCCCGGCGTCGGCCCGGTCTCCACGACCGTCTCAGCCAGGCGGCGTCGGGCCAGACCAGACCAGTTCGGGAACTGGTGGACGCCAGCGGTCCCCGATCAGCCGAGTCCCAACTCCAGGGCCAGACCGGTCGAATGCGCCCATGCCGCCTGCACCCGAGCACCTGGAGGCGTCAGAGGGTGTGAAACCGACCGCGGATGTGCGCTCGTCGGCGTTGGCGCGGCCAGATTCGACGGTTTCCGAGGCGGTTGGGCCAGCCGAGCCGGACCTCCCACTGTCTGACGAGCCGGACCTCCCGGCTCCCGATGACATCATCGTCGAGAACCCCGGTGACGAGGCGGAAGACCTCGTCATGGAGTTGTTCGGCGCGGAGTTGGTGAAAGAGGAGACGACGACTCGCGGCTCAGGCTAGGGGCGAGACTCGCTTCGACCGAGGACTGACCGAATGACGGGTTCGGTCAGCCTCGCCCAGACGACAGGCGAGCCCTGGTCGTCCACTGACCAAGGGTTCGATGGCCAAGCATCGGATCTGACAGTGATCAACGAAAGGAGACATGGTGTACGACGGTCCGATCCAAGACCTGATCGCTGAACTGAGTCGACTGCCCGGTATCGGGCCGAAGGGGGCGCAGCGGATCGCTTTCTTCCTGCTCGACGCCGAGGTGGCTGATGTCAAGGCCCTGGCTGACGCCATCGTCCGCGCCAAACAGACCGTCAAGTTCTGTCAGATCTGCTTCAATGCGACCGAAGACGACATCTGTCGTATCTGTCGCGATCCGCGTCGTGACCATGCCCAGATCTGTGTGGTGGAGGAGTCAAAAGACATCATCGCGATCGAGCGCACCCGTGAGTTCAAGGGCCTGTATCACGTGCTCGGTGGCGCGATCTCGCCGATCGACAATCGCGGCCCGGCTGATCTGCATATCCGCGAACTGGTTCTGCGGCTGGAGGATGGGACGGTCACTGAGATCATTTTGGCCACCAACCCCAACACGGAGGGCGAGGCCACGGCCAGCTACCTGAGCCGCCTCCTGTCACCGCTCGGTGTCGAGATATCTCGACTGGCTTCGGGTTTGCCGGTGGGCGGTGACCTGGAGTACGCCGACGATATCACGCTCGGCCGCGCCTTCGAAGGCCGGCGGGTGCTCAACGCGCCGACCGCCACGCCGTCGCTCGACGGGGCGGCTCTCGCCAGCACGGGAGCCACACCGTGAGCACAGTGTCCGCGTCTTCCCCATCGTCACGGTTGGTCGAGACTGGTTGGAGCTCTTCATCAGGCGTGCGACTGATGAAGGCCGCCCAGTCCACCGCTCGGACAATGGCGCAGGCGTGATTATCAGCTTATGAGGGTTCAGGGGGGCATATGGAAGTGTTTTCACCGTACTTCTTCGCGGTGGTCGCGGGATTTGGGTTGCCGCAACTCTTCAAGTCGGTCTGGGCGAGCCTACGAGATCGGCGGCTACGGTGGCGGGTCGCGTTCGACACCGGCGGCATGCCGAGTTCGCACAGCTCGCTGGTCACAGCCTTGGCGCTGACCATCGGAGCGAAGGTCGGCTGGGGCAGCCCAATCTTCGTGCTCGCGGCTGTCTGGGCCGCGATCGTGATCTACGACTCGGCCCACGTCCGTCGTGCCGTCGGTGAACAAGGAGTCGCCCTGCGTGGCTTGCTCCTCCAGCGCGGCCCTGGCGCCAAGACCAGGCCAGACACGATCCCGACTGGCGGCCTTGATGAGCCTTACGCCTCTCGTGGACACACTCCCGCCGAAGTGCTCGCAGGCATGGCCTGTGGGGCGGTGATCGCTGTCGTGGTCGCTCTGCTGACCTGAGCAAGCGTGCAAGAGGAGTGGGATGGGGGAGTTGAGCACGGTTGTGTTCAGCCACGAACGGGCTCGGCATAGAACTCCTCACAACGCGATGGTCGACCTGACTCAGCTCGGTCAAACTCGTGGCGTAGGTAACGATCCATGCGTTAGCATGATTGTCACAGTTCACCTGCCTGCTGGCACAGGTCCGGGCCACCGGTCAGCCCAGTGTTGGGGGGCGGCGGTGGCGGACGGGTGAAGCAGCCCTTCTACGGGGGACTATGGGTAATGATGGAGAAACCATGGCACATGTGACTGTGAAGAGCGGGCGAAAACTGTTCGATCGACCCGGTGTTATCGCTGGTTTGATCGTGGGGATCGTCCTTGTGGTCGTCCTCGTCGTGATCATCGGTTCCCATATCGTCGGTGGCCGACAGGCCTTGTCTGGTGAGTCGCTCGTCGAGCAGGCCGCCGGCGAGGGCATTCTTGATCGCTCCGTCAGCCAGGACGAGTTCGACTTCTTCGCCACCATGGCGCGGCGGGAGAACATCGATGCCAGTGACGCGGAGTTGGTGACCAAGACCAAGGACATGATCACTGACACCAACGCCCGCTTCGCCATCGGCAGCGGGCTGGGGGTGTGCGAGCCCTTCACCTACGAGTCCTTCCTCAAGGACCTCGAAGCCGAGAACGCTCTTCGGGCCAGTCAGAAGGAGAAGGGCGAGGCCATCTACGGACCGGAAAGGTTTGAGGTCACCGGCTACTACTCGTACGTCACCAGCAATCTGGACCTCGACATCGCCCAGGCCTTTGTCGATAGTAGTGATCGTCTCAATGCGTTCGAGCGCGAGCACGGCGATGAGGTCAAGGCGTACTTCGAGGAGAACATTCAGTCATACGAGCAGATTGATGGTGTGACCTACGACCTCGTGGTCAACGGAAGAGCTCCGGAGCGCATCGATGTCGACTGGGGCACCTTGCGCGTGCTTTATGCGACCGACGACCCCCTGGGTTCGTTCCTGATCGATGGACAGGAGGGGGACTCTCTCGACTTCGAGGATGACGAGGGTGTGAAGCGGGCGACCATCGTCACCGTCGCGAAGAGCGTTCCTGGCTATGAGGAGAACCGACCCTCGATCACCAAAAACTATATCAGTATTGTGTACTATCCTGGGTTGGTCGCAGCGGCAGTGGCCCAGAGCAGCCTGCACTTTCCCCAGTGAGCTGGGACGCCTGCCCTCTCGCCCGAGGTGCCCGCTGGCGACTGGGTTGGTGACTGCCGTCGAACCGCCTGCCCCACTGTGGCGTGGCGCATATTGCAATCATTGTGAGGCGATTGTTGTGTGTCCTTGCGGTACCGATACCGCAACTCTCCTGCGGCATCGGTACCGCAGGCTTGACCATTTGTGCTAGTCAAGTCCAAAAATCCTTCTGACTTGCCATAACGCCAGTTTTGAGTACAATTACATTGCAATAAGCGCAATACACGTACGTGAAGAGGGAAGAAAGCACGGTGATTTCTTCAGACGTCGGTAAGAATGGGTCGGGGAGCGGCCCGTCGGTCATAGGTGTCAATAACGAATAATGGGAGTACAAATGGGTACCACGCATCTCCGTCGATCTCTGGTGGCGATAGCTTGTCTTGGCTTGCTTGGATCGTTCCTTCCTCTGTCAACACACGCCAGCCCGGTCATCGCCGGTGACGGTCCACGCGAGTCGACGGTGGTCACCATGCCGCAGACCGGTGTGGTCCAGACCGCCGATGCCGACCTGAACGGGGTCTTACCCCGCGGTGTGCTGGTGGTGGGCACGACCTACTATGTCGATAACGTCAACGGCAACGACGCCAACAATGGAACAAGTGAGGCGACAGCCTGGAAGACCACGGCGCGGGCGAATCAGGCTGTGCTGAGCCCCGGTGATGCCCTGCGCTATAAGAATGGCGGGACCTTCGTCGGCTCCCTGATCCCCCAGGGCAGTGGCACCGCCGATGCCCCCATCACCATTGGCGCCTACGGTGACGCGTCCAAGCCCAAGCCGGTGTTGACGCCGCTGGCCGAGGGCGCCGACAAACTCAGCGCGGATTACAAGTTCTATCCCTACTGGTACGTCAGCACCGCCAACACCCCTTACTACGGGGTCGAGCAAATCCGTCTTGACAACGTGGAGAACTACGTCATCGAGGACCTCGAACTCTACGACCCGAACTACACGGCCAACATGCCTCATGTTTCCAATGACTCGGGAAACGCCTATGATGCCGCGACCAATCCGGCCCGTTACCGCCGCGGCATCTTGATCTACAATGAGGACGCCGGCATGCTGTCCGGTTACACTTTCGACAATCTGACCATCCACGGCTATCGTGGCACTAACTCGAACCGCGGCAAGTCGGCCGGTGGCATCATCTTCCAGGTCAACACCAGTGACGTGGCCGCCAACCGGGTGGCCAGCGGCTTGAGTGACATCTCGATCACTAACAGCGAACTCTACGATCTGGGGCGAAGCGGCGTGAACTTCACCTCACCCTGGACAGGTCGTGGCGCCAACGGCGGTCTGCTCGATGGTGATCGCTGGACCGGTCGGGCCAACGCCGCCTTGTTCCCGCAGTGGTATGACCGCAGCATGGGCGGCAGCGACGGCTATCCAAGCCTTGATAGCACGGCCGGCTGGGTTCCCAGTGAGAATGTGCTGATCGCCAACAACATCATCCACACCATCGATGGCGACGGTGTCATCATTGATGGCGTCGACGGTGGCATGGTGGAGAACAACCTGGTCTACGACACCCACCTGCGAGCCCAGATGGCGGTCGGAATCTTCCCCTGGAACTCCGACAATGTCGTGATTCAGAACAATGAGGTCTACTCCTCCGGTAACGCCGCTCTGCGCACTGGCCCGGTCAACGACTCGCAAGGCATCGAGATCGACGCCCTCAACACGGATGTCTATGTGCAGTACAACTACACTCACGACAACCAGGGCGGCTGGATGATGTTCTGCACGATGGGTGGTTTGAGGGGCTTCCGCCACGTCTGGCGCTACAACATCTCGGAGTACGACGACACCAACTTCGGTGGTATCTTGATGATCAGCAACACATGGAGCGCGCGTGTCTATAACAACACAATTCTGATGGACTCCGTCGGTGACGGTGGCGGCAACGACTACTTCATTCGTGGGCTCAACGGGAGCGGCAACTTGGACGAGAAGTGGTTCAACAACCTCTTCTACTACAACGGCCCCGGAGGGATGCCTATCACCGATCGCCCGACCGGCGGCGACACCGCCATGGGTTCGCACATCATGGAATGGAAGAACAACGTCTTCTACAACCTGCCAAAGACTAACGGCTTCGAGATCACCCAGGCGATGCTGGGCGGCGAGGCCAACGGCAACCAGATCGTCTACGGCGGTGCGACCGGCACGAGCAACGAGTACATCGTCGACCCGACCCGTCTCGACCCAGACACCACCGCCTTGCCGAGCGAGTCCGGGTCGTGGGCGACCCTGTCCAAGTTCGCACCCAAGGCGGATTCACCCCTGATCGGGGCCGGTATCAGCCTGGTCGACTCCGCGACACTGAGCGAGTTGAAGACCCCGATCACCCTGTCTTCCCACGAGGCCAGTGACTACGAGGCCAACCTTGACTTCACCTATGTGACGGATTTCAACTCCGGCCAGGATATCCTTGGCACCCCGGTGACCACCAACGGACGCATCGACATTGGGGCGATCCAGTACACCGGTCAAGTGGATGAAGTACTAGTCGACTCCCTGGCAGTCACCCCGACCAGCGGTCAGATCACCGAGAAGCGGGGCACGCTGTCCTTGGCCACGACGGTCGGCCCGACCAATGCCACCAACAAGTCGGTCACATGGAGCATCACGGAGGGCGCCGAGTTGGCGACGATCGATCCCGACTCCGGCCTGCTCACCGCTACGGGTACGGCCAACGGCACGGTCACCGTGGTGGCGACCGCCAATGATGATTCCGGCAAGACCGCTGAGGCCACCGTCACTCTGACCGGCCAGGACGAGCCGGACAACCTGGCGCTTGATCGGACCTACACGGCCAACTGTCAGCGGGCAGTCAGCACTGGCCAGTCGGTCGCAGCGGCCTTCGACAAGTCGCTGTCCAGCTACTACTTGGCCCCCGATATCAACTCTGGTGGGTGGCGCGTCGATCCGGCCTGCATGCCGATCACCATCGGTGTTGACTTCGGTGAGGACGTCACCTTCGACCACGTGGTGCTGAACGAACATGTCGGTGAGGCCGGCCGCATCGTCAACTGGTATGTCGAAACCTCCAACGATGGTCAGACCTGGACCAAGGTCAGCGCCGATTCTGGCGCCGCCGGCGTCAGCGACCTAACCTTCGCCGACGTCACGGCCAAGCACGCCCGCATCGTCATCGACGAGATCACTCCGGTCGCTGTGCCCGGCAATGCGGCCAGCGATGCCCCATCCGTGGCGGAGCTCCAGATCTTCTACGACGGCACCACCGATGTCAAGGTCAGCTCTCTGACCGTGTCGCCGGCCGCTGGTGGCATCGACCAGAAGAACGGCACCCTGCAGATGGCGGTCAAGGTTGGCCCATCCAACGCCAAAGATAAGTCGGTGACCTGGTCGATCAAGCAGGGCGCCGGCGACACCCTGGCGTCGATTGATCCGAGCACCGGCCTGTTGACGGCCAATGGTTCAGCCAATGGCTCAGTCACCGTCGTGGTGACGGCCAACGATGGCAGCGGCGTCTCCACCGAGACCGTCGTGGAACTGACCAATCAAGGCCGTTCCGAGAACCTGGCCACTGATCGCACCTATGCCGCCAACTGCGAGCACAACAACTCTGCCCGCAAGGTTGGGGCGGCCTTCGATGGCAGCGAGTCGACCTACTGGCAGGCGCCTGATGACAATGCGACCGGGGCTTGGCTGGTGCCTGAGTCCTGCATGCCGCTGACCATCGAGATCGCCTTCGGAGAGGACGTCACCTTCGACAACGTGGTGCTCGGTGAGAACGGCCTGGATTCGGGCCGCATCGGCAACTGGTACGTCGAGACTTCCGACGACGGTGAGACCTGGACCAAGGTCAGCGCTGATTCGAATGATCCGACTGTGTTGGAGGCCAAGTTTGCCGATGTGACGGCGAAGTACGCCCGGGTTGTGATTGACAAGTTGGTCTCGGCTGGTCAGTATGGCGCGCCGAGCAATGCGGCAACCCTGACAGAGATCGAGGTCTACCTGGAAGAGGCTGATCCGGTGGATCCGGTGAATTTGGTGGTGGGTGCGGTGTGTTCGGCGTCTGCGACGCGGTCGGCTGGTGTTCATCCGGCGCAGGATGCTTGTGATCAGGCGGCGAATGAGGCGACGTTTTATCAGCCGCCGGATGAGGATAAGATGCCGACTGGTTGGTTGGTGCCTGAGGATAAGGTGCCGTTCACGTTTACGGTTGATATGCAGGAGTCGAAGACTTTTGATCATGTGGTGATTGATGAGCGCACGGTTGATGCTGGTCGTTTGGGTCGCTGGCATGTTGAGGTGTCGGATGATGGTGTGAATTGGACTCAGGTTGGTGTTGAGGTGACTGATCCGGCGGATACGCAGGTGAGGTTTGATGATGTGTCGGCTCGTTATGCCCGGATTGTGGTGGATGAGTTGAGGATTACTCAGGTGATTCAGGATGGGGTGACGTATGATCCGAGTAATGCACCGATTATTAATGAGGTTGAGATTTATTTGGATGAGGTTGATCCGACGCGTTTTACTGTGACGTTTGTTGATTATGATGGCACGACGCAGTTGAAGGTGGAGAGGGTGGTTTCTGGTGCGGATGCGGTAGCTCCAGTTGATCCGTCTCGGGTGGGTTATACGTTTGATGGTTGGGATAAGTCTTTTGCGAATGTGACTGGGGATTTGACGGTGACGGCTAGGTACAAGCTTGTGACGTATCCATTGTCGTTGTTGTTGAATGGTGGTGTGTCAACGTCGCCGGTGTTGATTCCTTATACGGTTGAGTCGGAGTCGTTCACGTTGACTAGTCCGACCCGTGATGGGTATACGTTTGTTGGTTGGACGGGTATGGGTTTGACTGAACCGACTATGATTGTGACTGTTGCGAAGGGTTCGGTTGGTGCGCGTACGTATGTGGCGCAGTGGGCGGCTCTTGTCGAGTTTGTGGATTTTGATGGGACTGTGTTGAAGTCTGAGTCGGTTCTTGTTGGTGGGTCGGCGTCGGCTCCAGTTGGGCTGTCTCGGGTTGGTTATGAGTTCACTGGTTGGGATACGGTTTTTTCGAATGTGCAGGCGGCTTTGACGGTGAGGGCTGTGTATGAGGTTGTGCCGTATGGGGTGACGTATGTTTTGGATGGTGGTGGTGTGGCGTCGGCGAATCCGGTGAGTTATACGGTTGAGTCGGAGTCGTTCACGTTGGTGAATCCGACACGGTCGGGGTATACGTTTGTTGGTTGGACGGGTACTGGTTTGGCTGAACCGACTATGACTGTGACTGTTGTGAAGGGTTCGGTTGGTGAGCGTGCGTATGTGGCGCAGTGGACTGTGGTTGATAAGTCGGTGTTGACTGCTGGTGTTAGTGATGCTGGTGAGGCGTCGGTTGGTGTGGTTGAGTCTGTGGATGGGTCCGATGTTGATCCGGCTGGTTTGTGGGTGACTGCGGCTGTCCAAGACGCGTTGGATGCAGCCTTGACTGCGGCTGAAGTGGTGTTGGCTGATGAGTCGGCGACGCAAGCGCAGGTGGATGCTGCAGTGGCGGCTTTGGCTGATGCGGTGGCTGTGTATGAGGCTGCTGTGAAGGCTGGTTTGAGGCCGGTTCCGGTTGATAAGTCGGTGTTGGAGTCGGGCATGGTGGCTGCTGGTGAGGCGTCGGTTGGTGTGGTTGAGTCTGTGGATGGGTCCGATGTTGATCCGACTGGTTCGTGGGTGACTGCGGCTGTTCAGGATGCGTTGGATGCTGCGCTGGCTGCTGCTGAAGTGGTGTTGGCTGATAAGTCGGCGACGCAAGCTGAGGTGGATGCTGCGGTTGAGGCACTGGCTGATGCGGTGACTGTGTATGAGGCTGCGGTCAAGCCTGGTGTGAAGACTGTGCCGGTTGACAAGTCGGCTTTGACTGCTGGTATCAGTGATGCTGGTGAGGCTGTAGTTGGTGTGGTTGAGTCTGTGGATGGGTTGGATGTTGATCCGACCGGTTCGTGGGTGACTGCGGCTGTTCAGGATGCGTTGGATGCTGCGCTGGCTGCTGCTGAAGTGGTGTTGGCTGATAAGTCGGCGACGCAAGCTGAGGTGGATGCTGCTGTTGAGGCACTGGCTGATGCTGTGACTGTGTATGAGTCTGCTGTGAAGGCTGGTTTGAAGACTGTTCCTGTTGACAAGTCAGTTCTGACTGCTGGTATCAGTGATGCTGGTGAGGCGTCGGTTGGTGT
>JAITVA010000090.1 GCA_031286045.1 Propionibacteriaceae bacterium
GATCAACACATCCCTTTTGAGATGGACTTTCCCCCCGAATTCAACCGGTCTCAATATCGTCCATGGCGCGCGTCCTGCTTCTACCTCAGCACCATCAATGGGGAACATCACCCCATACGAGGACTGGGTTGGTCAGAGTCGATGCTGGAAGTTGTGGTCGAACCCGACACCGGCAACATCGTACGTTTTGTTCTCGTCAGCGTGCTACGCGCCCGCCACCGCGACTACGACCCAGGCCCAGTCGAACCAGGCAACATCCTCTTCGACTATCCCCGGACCCACGGATACGCGATCGGACACCGAGACAGAGTAGTCGCAGGCTCTGACCTCTACGTGTCAATTGATCAGTACGAGCAGTACGAGGTGTGGATCGGAGACCACCGAATCACAATCCTCTTCGAAGGCCGCGTCATCGATAAGAGCATCCAAGTCGGCGACCACCTCATCGTCTTCATCGACAGCGAACACGAAACCGTCGGCTTCCAATTCACCAACATCACCGACGACGACATGACACAAATCATTGACACCATCACATTCCCCGACACAACCATCGCCCACGACTCATGAATGAGCGCAGCGCTCAATGGTCAGGCAAAGCCTGTGCGCCTGCCATCGGGGCTCAACCACCGGGCAGCACCCCGTGGTACCTTGTCATGACGACGCCCCACCGGCCGCAGGAAGGACCCCATGGACACTCCCACCACCGCCGCATCCCACCGCCTGATCGGAGTCGGCGTCGGTCCTGGCGACCCGGAATTGGTGACTGTCAAGGCCGTGCGTGTCCTCGGCCAAGCCGACGTCATCCTCGTGCCGACGACGGAGGTGGGCGATGTGGTCGGACGCGCTGAGGCCATCGTGCGCGCGGCCTGCCCTAGGGCCGTCGACCGCGTCCGACGGGTGCCCTTCTCCATGGCTGAACGCCGTGGCGTCGGTCCGAAACGGGCCCAGGCCTGGCTGACCTCGGCCGAAGCTGTCGAGCAGGCCTTCAATTTGGGCGCAAGCACAGTCGCCTTCGCCACCATCGGCGACCCCTGCGTCTACTCCACCTTCGCCTACCTGACCGCTCACGTGCGTGCAGCCGTCGCCGATGTGACGGTCGAGATCATCCCTGGCATCACCGCCATGCAGGCTCTGGCCGCGACCGCCGAAATCTCGCTGGTCGAGGGCCAGGAGACACTGACCCTCGCTCCCGCCACGGCCCCTCCTGAGGTATTGGAGGCAGTTCTCACCGACTCGGATTCGGTCGTGTTCTATAAAATCGGACGACGCGGCGCCGCCATCACACAGATGCTGGCCGACCATCACCGGGCCGACAAGGCCGTCGTCGGCGTCGACATCGGTCTGCCCGACCAACGGATCACGGCCTTGTCCGATCTGGATCCCGCCGACTTGCCTTACTTCTCCACCATCATCGCCGCGGCCACCCGCACCAGCACCGGCGGGCGCTTGTGAGACAAGGGCCCTGTCAGCGGCGCACCAACTGCCCGACACACTCGACGTGATGCGTCAGGGGGAATAGGTCGAAGGCGCGAAGGGCTGCCAACTCGTAGTTGAAAGCCGCGAACAGGTTGACGTCACGGGCGAAGGCGGCCGGGTCGCAGGCCACGTACACGATGCGATCAAGGCCAAGACGGGCCATCTGAGCCACCGCCTGTCGCCCGGCGCCGTTGCGGGGTGGATCACAGACGATGACGCCATGGGGCGTCGGCTCAGCCCATGACAAGGCCCGAGTCACGTCGCCGGAGACACAATGGACATCGTAGGCCGCCGTGTTGCGTTTGAGCCAGGCCACTCCTGCGGGGGCTGACTCCACCGCCGTGACCGTACCGGTCGTCGAAGCCGCCAGTGGGACAGTGAACAGACCCGCCCCAGCATAGAGATCCCAGATCGGTCCACTCGTCTGCTCGACCGCTTCCATCACCGCCGACACCAAGACCTGGGGGGCTTCGCGGTGCACCTGCCAAAAGCCGTCTGCGGCCACATCATAGGTCCAGGTCCCGAATCTCGTCACGACGACTTCCTTCACAGGTCTCGACGATGAAGACAGGCCACCGGCTCCCCGAGCACAGAACTCACCCTTCACGCGATCGCCGGCGCCCGACCCGCGCCGACCCAGCCGCGACGGCCCAGTCCCAGAAGCACGCTTGCCACCGCCTGCGACCTGGCTTGACCTTGATGGCGGATCGACCATCACCGTCAACCCCGAACCGGACGCTCTGACGTACGTCACCGAGCCACCGGCGGCCTCAGGCATCCCACCGGCCTGGATGACACGGGCCAGTTCCGCCTGAATGTCCTCGTGGGCCAAGGGCATGCCATCGATCGGGACGATCTGATGAGACTTGGCCGCGTACATCCCCAGCCGCCCCTGATCGTCGATTTGGAAGGTGACCCGGGTACGCCAAGCCAAACCGTGACGATCCTCATCTCCTGGCGCCGCCTCGACTGTGACCTGGCGATTGACATGGGCCAACCGGGCCAACTGGGTCTCGATGACACGGGCTTTCCAGTGCCGACCAGCGTCCAAACTGACGTGTCCGAGGTCGACGCCGCCGACACCGGCACGCTCGGCCAAGCCCCAGACGTGGTCCACCCGATCGGGCGAGGCCTCAAGCACCTCGACGACCCGACCGAACCACAATCGAGAGCGCTGATCGGTGACCTCGACCACGACTTTCTCACCAGGCAAGGCCCCAGTGACAAAGACCACGACCCCATCGTGACGCCCGACACAGTAGCCGCCGTGGGCCACATCGGTCGTCCTCAATTCGACCCTCATCGACTCGACTCCCCCTCAGGAATGTCGACGCCACCGGCCTGGGCGACCGGGGTCGTGTCACTATTCGTCACGTCTGCCTCCATCATGAAGTAGGGGTCAATCCGCCGCATCCGACGCAAGGCCCGGTGGGCGCTGCCGACCTGGTACGGCACCGAGATGACCATGATGCCACTCATGAAGTGCAGCCGGGCCTTGACCATGAGCGGCGTCTGATCATGCAGCACCTGCTCCCACCAATGGCTGACGACCAGTTCTGGGATGAACACACAGATGACGTCACGCGGATTGTCGGTGCGGATTGAGCGGATATAACTGACCAAGGGGCCAGTCACCTCGCGATAAGGCGAAGCCAGAACTTTGAGTGGAATGGGAAAGCTCTGCGCCTCCCACTCCTGGACCACCTGCTCCGTCTGCTTGGGATCGACCGACACGACGACCGCCTCCAGATCGGCCAATCTCATGCCGCGGGCGAAGGCCACGGCCCGCACCAGTGGTTTGTTGACATCGTCCGTCACCCAGACGACCGCCCTCACCCGACTGGGCAAGGCCGTGTCACCGGTCGAGGTCAGCCTCATCTCTTCTTTCACCCGCTGATAATGCCGGTGGATCGCCTTCATGACAAAGAACACCACCGCCATGGCGATGATCGCCAGGTAGGCTCCACGGATGAACTTGGAGACGAGCACGACGACCAAGACGATGGCGGTACACGTCAGGCCGACGGCGTTGATCACCCGGCTGCGCTGCATCCTCGCCCGCACCGCCGGATCGGTCTCGGTCTTCAGCAGCCGAGTCCAGTGACGCAACATGCCGGTCTGAGACACAGTGAAGGACACGAACACACCAACGACGTACAACTGGATCAGGGCGGTCACCGACGCGTTGAAGATCAGGACCAATGCGGTGGCCGCCAACCCCAGCATGATGATGCCATTGGAGTAGGCCAGCCGGTCGCCGCGGGTGTACAAAGCCCTGGGCAGGAAACCGTCGCGGGCCAAGACCGACCCCAGCGTCGGAAAACCATTGAAAGCAGTGTTGGCCGCCAAGAACAAGACCACCATGGTCGCCAGCACGACGACCCACATGATCGGCGCGGCGTCATGCCACACCCCCTGAGCCAACTGTGCCATGACGGTCGGCGTCTCGACCTGGACGACCCGCCCATCGATCATCAGCCGGGTTCCGCTGGAGGGATCGATGATCTTGGTGCCAGTCAGCTGAGCCAGCACCATGATCCCCATCAACATCAGGATGGAGATCGACCCGAGCATGGCCAAGGTGGTGGCCGCATTCTTGGACTTCGGCGGCTTGAAGTTGGGCACCCCGTTGGAGATCGCCTCGACACCGGTCAGGGCCGCACAACCGGACGAGAAAGACCGCGCCACCAGGGCCACCATGGCCAGACCCGTGATGCCGACGTATTTGGGGTCGGCCACCACGTTGTAGCTCGCCATCGGCCCGGCGATGTCGGCGCCGAGGACGAAGTGCCGGAACATCCCCCAGGCCGCTGTGCCCAGTACTGAAATCATAAAAACATAGGTCGGTATGGCGAAGAATCGTCCGGAGTCCTTGACACCACGCAGGTTGATCGCCATGATGACGACGATCACCACCGCCGCCGCGACACCCTCGTGGCCTTGCAGCCAGGTGATCATCGACTTGGCGTTCTGGATGCCCGAGGAGACCGACACCGCCACCGTCATGACGTAATCCACCAACAAGGCGCTGGCCACGACCAGTCCGGCGTTCTGGCCGAAGTTGGCCGTCGCCACTTCGTAGTCGCCACCACCGTTGGGGTAGGCGTGCACCGTCTGGCGGTACGACATGACGACGATGAACATGACGAAGGCGACCATGAGGCCGACCTTCCAGTCGAAGGCCAGCCCCGCCATGCCCGACAAGGACAATGTCAGGATGATCTCATCTGGTGCGTAGGCGACCGAACTGAGCGCGTCCGAGGCGAAGATCGGCAAAGCGATGCGCTTGCTCAACAGCGTGTGCCCGGTTTGGTTGCTCTTGAGTTTCCGACCAACCAATATTCGTTTCACAACATCTGCGACACCCATGATTCTTCGAGTCTACGCCATCGCCTGGCCCATCGTTCCGAAGGATTTCGGGGGACTGACAGGCCGAAGCGGCGCGAAGCGCCTCGGCACATGGCCGGGAAGTCGTGACAAGGCTCGCCCGAACTGCCTGCGCTAGTCTGGAAGAAGCAGGAGATAAAGGAGACTCATGCATTACGTCATCATGGGTTGCGGCCGGGTCGGCTCAAACCTCGCCCGTGGTTTGGAGGGACATGGGCACTCAGTGGCGGTCGTCGACGTCAACCCTGACTCCTTCCAACGCCTCGGGCCGCAGTTTCAGGGCGCCACGATCGAAGGGGTCGGTTTCGACCGCGACATTCTGATTCAAGCCGGCATCAGGCAGGCGGCGGGCTACGCGGCCGTCTCCAGCGGCGACAACTCCAACATCATCGGCGCCCGCCTGGCCCGTGAGTATTTCGGCGTCACAACCGTCGTCGCCCGGATCTACGACCCATCACGCGCCCAAGTGTACGAACGCCTGGGCATCCCGACCGTCGCCACGGTGCGCTGGGCGGCAGAACAGGTCTTGGCGAAGCTGGTGGACCTCGGCCCAGAACTGTGCTGGCACGACCCCTCCGGCGCGGTGCAGTTGTTGACCATGTCCTACCACGAAGGCTGGGTCGGGCGACCGATCATCGAGATTGAGAAGCAGTTGCACACACCGGTTCCCACCCTGGATCGCTTCGGCACAGGCGTCATCCCCGACCCCAGCACCGTTTTGCAAGACCAGGACACCTTGTATGTCATGGTCGATCAGAGCCGGGTCGCACAGGTGCGCGCGACTTTGGCGGCTGCGCCTGACATGTGACCCCACCACCCAGAAAGGAACCACCATGCGAGTCTCCATCGTCGGAGCGGGCAATGTCGGGCGCTACATCGCCCGGGAGCTGGCCCGGAAGGGCCATGAAGTGCTCGTGATCGACAAGAACACCAAGGCGTTGGCGGCTGCCGCCGCGCCGGGGGTGGAGACCCTGAGCGCCGACGCCTGCGAGTTGGACTCCCTGACCGGCGCCCACCTGGAGACCTGTGACGTCGCCATCGCCGCCACCGGGGATGACAAGGCCAATCTGGTGCATTCTCTCCTCGCGAAGACCGAGTTCGGCGTGCCTCGCACCGTCGGCCGCGTCAACCGACCCGACAATGAGTGGCTCTTCAGCGGCATGTGGGGAGTCGACGTGGCCGTGTCCACCCCCCGTATCATGTGCGCTCTGGCCGAAGAGGCGGTCACGATCGGCCACGTCGTGCGACTGTTCGGCTTCAACCGCGGCGACACCTCCCTGGTCGAGATGACCTTGCCGCAGTCGAGTCCCCACATCGGTCACGTCATCGGCGAAATTCACTGGCCAGCCGACATTGTCTTGGTGGCCCTGATCCGGGACGGACGTGGCCTGGCGCCGGTCGCGGATGTCGCCCTCGAATCGGCAGACGAGTTGCTGTTTCTGGCGTCCAGCGGCGCCGAAGAAGCCCTGACGGCCTTTCTGACGCCAACCGACGCCAGTCGGGTCGCCGACTTCGGCCCCCTGCCCGACGCGACCACGCGACCCGGGCCCGAGACCATGCTTGAGCCGTCGAAGACAGCGACGGACGATGACCTGGACGAGTACGTGCTCTAAGTCTTTCGGATAACCCTTCTGCATCGGCCCCATGCCTCTATGATGGTCACATGACACAATCGCCTTACTCTTCCGGCAACTACGACTCTCCCATGTCGCCAGGTGGCGAGGGAACGAACCCGGCGACGCCGCCGCAGTACCCCAGCAATGCCGCAACACCGCCCGCCTCCAGCCCCTATCCGTCTTATCCCGGGTCAGACCAGGGGTCGTACGCCGCTGGGAGCACCACGGGTTCTTCGATGCCGTCCTACCCCACGACACCGTCGACCTACCCGACCAGCGCAACGGCCTATCCGAGCGCCCCTGAGCCAGCCAACCCCTCGGCCTACGGCTCCGTGCCCCAATACTCGGCTTATTCCCCCGCCGCCCCGGTCTATGCGCCGACACCGACAGCCACGCCAACGACGAAGTCACCGGTTCTGGGCATCGTCGGCTTGGCTGTGACCCTTGTGGCGGGCATCATTTTCTTCGTCTGCGTGCTGAACGCGACCTCAACGATGTTCGGGGCCTTCCCGGCTGAGTTCTGGGATCAAGTCAGAGCCGGAAACACGACCACCGATTACGCCTCCATCAACGCCCAGCTCTCGCCGGAGGCCATGGCCGCCGCCGGAGCTTGGTTCACCGGGGTCATGATCACCACATTGATCGGAATTGTCGGTTTTATCGTGTCGATCGTGGCGACCGTCCAGGGCAAGGGCCGCGGCTTCGGCATCGGTGGCATCATCGTTGGCGTCCTGGCGCCCCTGTCGTCATTCATCGCCATCGGGATGGCGACCGTTCCGTTCGCTTCCTGATCGATCAGCCATCACAGACCGATCTCTTCCGACCGTCGCCAAGCGTCCGGGTCTCACTGGCCCCACCGTGGCGGCGGTCGTCTTTTCGCCAGCTTGGTCAAGCCCGACCTCACCTGCGCCACAACCCTGACCAGAAGCACCTATCGGCGCAAGCTCACTCAGACTCGTCGGCCTCGATCGTGTAGACAGGGTTATAGACCACCAAGTCCGATCCCTGTCGCGTGACGCGCCCAGTCACCCGCATCGTGGAGCCGACCACGATCCCTGGCACGTGGGAGCGACCGAGCCAAGCCAGCGTGAGGTGACCTGTGCCATCATAGAAATCAGCCTGGAACCCCGCCAGACTGCCGCTAGGGTTGATGGTGACGGAGTGCACCTCACCGTAGAGATGGACCACCTGCCGTGCCTTGATCGAGGCGATGGTCTGGGCGCCCACATGGGTCGTGGTCGCCGCCATCTCTTGGGCGACGAGGTCGTCGTTGCTGGAGAAGACCCGCGTGAGGCGGGCGCGCAGTCTGCTCGCGAGACTCATCACTCGTCGCGGGGCTTCAGGGGAACCACCGATCCGGGCACCATGGCCGTGTCGCCGCGCCGCACGATGGTGTTACGCACGAACTCTTCCAGTTGGATCGCCGGCCCTTTGCCCTCGGAGTCAAGGGCCGCTTGGCCCATCAGTCGAGCGTTCAGCACCCAACGCGGCCCGGCGATCAGCCAATCCCGCAAGGGCACAAACCCTTCGTTTCCCTGGTCATCGCTCGCCTTCAGCACCCGCCGCAGCTCGGTGCCGAAAGGCCCTTTGACCTGCTCCATCACCTGGGCGTTCTCAGTGTGGTCGATAAGGTCTTGGCGGATGTGGGCCGCCTCGCCACTGTCTGAGGGCACCGCGAAAAGCGTCAACTGCATGGCCGATTGCGGAGCGTTCTCGACGATCAGATGCAGGACCGTCTTCGAGGCGGGGTCGGCCATGAGTTTGATACGCATGCCCGCCTCCGGGGTGACGACCAGAGCGCCTAGATCCACCCGTTTGACGTCGTCAGCCGACAGGTCGACCTCATCGATGTCGAAGGGACCATCGTCGCGCCAGTCGCGGCTGAGATCGAACTGGGCCCACTCATCCAAGGCCGCTTCGGCATCCTCGTCGTCCAGGTCCTCAGCCTCATCGTCGGCGGAGGAGTCGCTGTCTTCCGCCTCAGCGTCGATCTCGTCTGCGTCAGGCGACACAGCGGCGTCATCTCCAGTCGTGGCCTCGTGGTCAGCGGCAGCCTTCGAGCCTGTTTCTTCACTGTCGGCTTGGTTCGGCACCTGCGCCGCCTCGACATCGGGCGCATCCGTCGGCGACGCGTCCGCCTGCCGGTCAGCCTTCCTCTTACGACCAAACATCACAGCGCTCCCATCACTCGGTACCTTCTCCCGCTACCTGCGTAGCCTACTCGTCCCGCGCTGAACGACTCAACCACTCCATTGTGGCAGCGCCCGACAATGAGACGACCCTCGCCGAAGAACTCCATTTCAGTCACTGACGAGTCGGCGACGATTCTTGCCAGCCCGCCACGCCACCGGAGGATCCGTACCCACCGCTGCCTCGATCAGTCGAGTCCAGGGTGTCGACCTCATCGAAGCGAGCATGCTCCACTTTCTGAATGACCAACTGGGCCACCCGATCGCCTCGTTTCAGCGTGATCGGACTGTGTCGATCTGTGTTGAGCAGGCAGAGCCTGATCTCGCCCCGGTACCCAGCGTCGATCAAGCCCGGACTGTTCACCAGCGTCAGCCCGGACCGGGCGGCCAGACCAGAGCGTGGAAAGACCATACCGGCGTAGCCAACCGGGATGGCCACCGCCAGGCCGGTGCCGACGACGGCCCGCTGACCTGGTTGCAGTGACAGATCCTCGACCACGACCAGATCTGCGCCAGCGTCGTCTTCATGGGCATAGGACGGCAGTTGGGCGCCATCACACAACCGTCGCACCGAGATCACATGTTCGGCCATCGTCATCCGTTCAGTCTTGGGGTCGCGCGCAGGCACATGGCGAGCGCGGCTACTAGACTACCTGACAGGCCGATGGCCGAACCGGCGCTGACCCGCCGCACCCCAAGGAGACAGACATGGACAAAGTGATCATCGACAAGATCTACACCGCCATACTCTCGGCTATCGTGACTTTCGTCGCCGGGTTCGCTCTGAAGAAGGTCTGGGAATTGGCCACCGGTTCTCAGCCACCGGATCCCCAGGATCCGCAGGTGCCTGCCCGCCAGGCCGTCACCTGGTTCGTCGCCTCCGGTGTCGGCGTCGGTTTGGCCCAGTTGCTCTTCCACCGCCAGATGAGCAAGCATCTGGCGAAGCCGGCGCGCGCGCCGCTGTCCAAGTGAGCTCACCGGACCACGCGTCTCCCGCGACCGCTTGGTCTGCCAGGGAAACTTGAGCGCCTCTTCGTACGGACCCGCCCCCACAAGCCGCACGCCTGGCCACTGTGCCCTGTCCCAACTGAACTCGTCTGCGGACACGCCTGACCGCCTGGGCCAGCCGTCTCCTCATCCAAGACGTGATGATCGTGTCCTCGCGTCTTGGCCGCCACTAGACGCAATCGACGCAGAACTCCTGGCCAGATCGCACAACAGCCAACTGACTGCGATTCTTCACCAAGAAGCACTTGGCACAGGTGAACTCGTCCGCTTGACGAGGGATCACCCGCACCGTCAACTCTTCGTTCGACAAGTCGGCGCCGGGCAGCTCAAAGCTTTCCGCGGCCTCGACCTCGTCCTCATCGACCGAGCCTGAGTTCTTGTCGTTGCGGCGAGTCTTCAACTCCTCAATCGAGTCCTCGCTGATCTCCTCATCAGACTTACGGGGGGCATCGTAATCGGTCGCCATCAGCCAACCTTTCTCATATCGCTACTGCTCTTACTGGTACTGACCGCATAGATGTATCATGAAAATGCGTTTTACGCCAGCCCGACACTACCGAACCTTTCAAGTTTCACCCAATCTGTTGTCCCTTGAGAGTCGATTCAGCCGTACTTGGCTCAGTGGAGGATAATAGCGTGAAGTTCAACACCTGGACCGCGATCTGAAAGGATGAAGGCATGGACGCCCCGATGACCCCGCGCGACATCCAGTTCAAGATTCGCTCCGGCGAGTCTCTGGCTGAAGTCATCGCCGAGTCTGGCCTGCCCGCTGATCGCGTCGAAGCATTCGCCGCACCCATCCTGGCTGAGCGCGAACACATCACCACCACCGCTTTGGCCTCACCAGTGCGACGCCGGGGCGAGACCGCTTCCGCCCGACGGCTGCAGCAGACCGTCGCCGAGGCGCTGCTCGACCGGGGACAAGACATCAACTTCGTCACGTGGGACTCTTGGCGCCGCTCCGACGGGCGTTGGATACTCCAGGGAACCTGGCAGTTCGAGGATGAGGAGAAGTGCGTCCGCTATCTCTACGACAACAAGGGCCGATTCTCCATCGCCGACAATGACCAGGCCCGTGTCCTCGTCGGCGACCTGCCACTGTCCCAGTCGGCGGACGCTGACAGCGAGCCGACCCTCGGTCTGGCTGCCCCGACGGTTCAGGCACAATCCAATCTCTCCGATGAGACCACCGTCGGCGTGCGATACACCAGGGCAGCTTCCCCCACTGCGGATGACGCGACGAATCGTAGTATCGACGACCGGTTGAGACCCGAGGCCGATGACCTGGTCGACCAGGAGATTGACGAGTTCGACGAGGACGAAGACGAAGACACCGTGAGGTCCGATCTCGACCTGCTCTACGACATGATCTCCACCATTGATGAAGACTCGGTGCGCATATTCCGGGGACTACGCGCCCCCCTCCCCTCTGCCGACCATGCCGAGTCCGAACCGCCTGAACCCGGCGATTCTCAGCCCAGCCTGATCGATCCGACCGAGGACGCCAATCAGCCCTCACCCACACCCCATCGCAAAGGCCGCAAGCGAGCCTCAGTCCCATCATGGGATGATATCATTTTCGGCGGTCGGTCGTGACTTCTGCCCGTCAGTCGATCATCAAGGGCACGTAGCGCTCCTGATCAGTGGCGGCGCCGTGCATACCGATGAGGGAGTACTCCCCGGCGAACTCATGGCAGAGATAGGCCTGGCCAGCGACCGGCATCACCACAATGTCACCGATCCGCTTCTCAAAAGCCGGATCGACCCGACCGAACCAGCCTTGGGCCATGGCATCCGCCCGGCTCAGCACCCAGGCCTCGTCGCCCAACCGGTCCTGCCAGCGCCGCGCCACCGCCTCAGGCGTGGTGGTGTACACATGCCGAAACCGCGCCTCCCCGCCAATCAGATCGACCCCTCGACGCAACACCGGCTCCTGGTCGATGTCGACTCGCTGGTCCAAGGGCGGATCGACCATACCGTGGTCACCGGTGATCACGAGGCAGACATCATCGCTCAGGGCACGGCGCAAGTCATCCAGAAAGTCATCCACCTTGGTCAAAGCGGCACGCCACCGATCAGATCGCACACCGTACTTGTGACCGGCGTGGTCGAGGCTTGGTTCATAGACGTAGACGACCGACCTGTCACCGCGCGCCGCCGCCTGACGCACCGCCTCGACCCGACCAGCCTTGTCGCCCAGACTTCGCCCGATCAGCCTCACCGTCGCGGCGGAGTCATTGCGCGTGTCAGGACGAGTCGGGTCCACTGCCCCACCGTGACGGGTCAGGCCTGCTCCCAGGCTCGTGAAACAACTGGTGACCAGATCCTCGGGCATCACCCAGGTGACGGTCACACCGTCACGGGCCATCCGACTCATCAGGGAGTCGCCGACCGGTATGGGCTCATCCTCCGACAAGGGCTTCACCACCCGCGTCCGGCCCCGACGATCGTCGTGTCGTGCGAAGGAGTACCCCACGACACCGTGTCCACCGGCAGGCAAGCCGGTCCACACACTCATCAGGGACGTGGCGGTGGTGGTGGGAAGCCCGACTGTCAGATCGATGGCGTCGCCAATGATCCCGGCGATGTACGGCGCGTCCATCAGTGCACGGCGGGTGATGTGCCAGCCCAATCCATCGACCACAACGATGACGTAACGCGACGCCGAAGGCAGCCCCAGGCGGTCGATCTGACCGGAAGAAGCCCCCACATGATGGGCCACACCGGGCAGCAGGTCTGACAGACCAACCGGGCTCATGCGCTGAAACTCGCTCACGTATGCCATCATGGCAGATGGAACCTCCGTATGGAGGCGAGACACTGCGGAAGGATGCTGTGCGCAAGCGGCCATTCATCGCGGCCCGGATTGAGAAGCAGATCAATCGTCGGGTCGGGGCGACGCTGCGCCGTTTGGGCTGGCGCGACACGGTCATCGCTTACACCGGCTACGGCTCCGAATCCCGTCTGAGGGTGCTCGGTCGTGTGGTCCTGACCAGGCGCGGTCACCTCGGTCCGACCAACGCTCGCGAGGAGGTCTGGGCCGGTCGGCGCGGCTGGCGCAACTTCCTCTCATTGCCTGCCGTCAACCGAGCCATCCTGGTCAACGTCGGCGGCCACACCACCAACGCCTTGACCGACCGTGACGGTTTCATCGACATCACCGTGTCCCTCCACGGGTTGGCCCCCGGCTGGCACCACATCGACATCGCGACCATCGACTCCGAACCGGCCAAGGCGCCCATTCTCATCATCGGGAACGATGTCCGTTTCGGCATCGTCTCCGACATCGACGACACCATCATCACCAGCTATCTGCCCCGGTTGCTGATCGCGGCATACAACACCTTC
>JAITVA010000100.1 GCA_031286045.1 Propionibacteriaceae bacterium
CTGGGTTCTCGACTGACGCCATCTGAGTCGTCAAGGCGCCGGACTGTCCGTCCGTCGTTGTCCACACGACCTCCCAGGTGACCGTGGCCGACACTGTGAAGCGTGAGGTCTTGTCCCCCAAGGTGTTGATGGCCATATAGGTGTGTTCGCATTTGGTCGGCGAGTGGTGGCTCAGAAGGTCATCTGGAGCCCACGGGCGCACCGTTCCCGCCGTGCCACAGGTCACCGGCGCCTGCCCATCGCCTGCGTCGAAGGTGACACTGGTCGCCGTGGCCGTCGCGGTGATCGTCAACCCTTGAGCCGAAGCGCTGATCGTGTGGCTGCCCCACTGCAAGGGGTCATCCTCATCGACCCACAGCCACATCGGCGCACCCACCCACCACGTCAATCCCCAGTCCTCATAGCCGGGGTACACGAAGGCACCCACCCCTACCGTCGGGGCATGCAAGCCCAAGGAGGCCACTGCGGACTCCACAACCGTGACCGGATCCACTCCCGGCTTGGTTGGGGTCTCGACCAGGAAATCCTCCCAATAGACGATGCCATACTGGTCCAGGGGCGTGCCAGTCTCACACTGATATGGAACTCCTGTCGCAACACCGTCAGCATCTCTGTGCGCATCCCAGAGAGGGCTATCCTCCCTGAGATCGATGTAATGACAGTACGCACTCAACTCTGAACTCCAAAAGTTGTCACCATCCCAGCAGGGAACCTCAGTTCCGTCCCAGTCGTAACAGCCAGAAGAACCCGATGACGAGTCCGTGTCTTCCGGCTCTCCCGACTCCCCTGACGAGCCTGCCGAGTCAGTCTCGCAACCGACTCCAACGGTGATGTCTCCGCCGGGGTAGAAACCGTAATCCGCGTCGATCTTCGTGGAACAATCAGCCACCGCGACAGGCACTCCCGCCAGCGAACCAATCACCGTCATACAGACCACAACTATGCATGTCAATGCTCGCCTCAACATGACTCCTCCTCGGAATGACTATCCGTGACGCGGTAGAGACCATCCCAAGTCAGGACTACTTCGTAGGTGAGAACGCCTCGCTTCCGCTGCTCGTCATCAATGACAGGCACGCCCCCAGCGTCTGCAGGATGGGAGTTCTCAACACTGAAGCACCCGCGCACCGAGTAGTAGCTTCCGAGACTGTCTGTCATCGTGGCAGCGACGGAGGCTGGTGTGAACACAGGCGCGCCAACCAAATGCCAGCCTTGGTGGTTCCACCGCTGCCAGACCTGCAAGACTCCGGTCGCCTGAGGCTCTTTCGCCACCTCATAGATCGTGTTCCAGTCCACGGTCGTCAGGTTCTGTCCGATGTACGCCCACTCGGTCAAATAGGCCTCCACCGCATCGATCACCGCTTGTTGCTCGTCGGTCCATTGCGGGGTCGGCGTCGGGGACGACCCGAGTGTCGGACTCGACGCGACCGCTGACGGACTGCTCGCAACCGAGGTTGATGAGGGCGGATCCACCCCGCCAGCCGTGCACCCAGCCAGGACGCAACTCAGCGCGGCCACGACACCAATCCACCGTCTTCTCGTCATTTCCCTACCCCCGATCAATCACATGATGACATCCATTCAACATCAATCCAGTACCACCCACTGGGCTTATCCACAGACAAGACCACCAAACGCCGCCAACCGCGCCATTGGGCCTCCTCACAGATCAGAGCCACTGAAGCACAGGCGTTCTTAGCGCCCCCGGAACCTGCGTCGGCTGAGCGCGTACACTTACCGCCATGACGAAGAAGACCGAACCGAAACTCCCCAACCGCGCCAACCCCTACTCCGAGGCGTTCAAGGCGTTCATCCCTGAACAATGGGCGCCCTATCCTGCGACTTGGCGCGACCCCTCGCCGGTGACCGCCTACACTCCAGGGCGTCGTGAGGCCATCCAGAGGCAATTCCCCCACGACCGACTGGTCATCCCAGCGGGTGGTTACAAGGTTCGCTCAAACGACTGTGACTATCGGTTCCGTCCGCATTCGGCCTTCTCTCACATGACCGGTTTGGGAGAGGACTTCGAGCCGGACGCCGCTCTCATCATCGAAGACGGCGTGGCCGCCTTGTACTTTCACGCACGCGTTGAGCGGACCGACCCCGAGTTCTACTCCTCAGCCACCTACGGCGAGATGTGGGTCGGCGCCCGTCCGTCGCTGGCTGAGATGGCTCATTACAGTGCCCTGACGGTCAAGGACGCCGCCGACCTCAATGCTGCTTTGGCTGCGCCGCTGGCACATTCCGACGGCATGATTCGGATCGTGCCAGGAGCCGATCGGCGAATCGAGGATCTTGTCAACGCCCTGCGCGGGCCCAACACCAGCGCCGACCAGGAGCTTGAGGTGGCGCTGAGTGAGTTGCGTCTGGTCAAGGATCAGTTCGAGGTCGAGCAGATGGAACAGGCCTGCGCCGCCACCTTGACCGGGTTCGAGGCGGTCATCGCTGACATGCCCGAAGCTGTGCGTCGAGGCCGCGGCGAACGCTGGGTCGAAGGTGTCTTCGGTCTGCACGCGCGCCATCAGGGCAACGCGCTCGGCTATGACACCATCGCCGCCGCTGGTGATCATGCCTGCACCCTGCATTGGATTCGCAATGATGGCGACCTGCGTGACGGCGACCTGCTATTGCTGGACGCCGGGGTCGAGGTCGATTCGCTTTATACCGCCGACATCACCCGTACCTTGCCCGTCTCTGGTCGGTTCAGTCCGGCCCAGCGCCAGGTTTACCGCGCTGTGCTGGCCGCTCAGCAAGCGGGCATCGACGCGGCCAAACCCGGAGCCAAGTTCCTCGATGTCCACAATGCGGCGGTCAAGGTCTTGTGCAAGCATCTGGCCAGTTGGGACCTGCTGCCCGTGTCGGTCGAGGAGACCATGTCGGAGCAGGGCGGCCAGTGGCGTCGCTGGATGGTCCACGGCACCTCCCACCACCTCGGCATCGACGTCCACGACTGCGCCCAGGCCCGCCGCGAAAACTACCGGGCCGGAACCCTCAAGGCGGGCATGATCATCACCGTCGAACCCGGCTTGTATTTCAAGGCCACTGACTTGATGCTGCCTGAAGAGTTCCGAGGAATCGGTGTGCGCATCGAGGACGACATCCTCATCACCGAGGATGGTTGCCGCGTGTTGTCCAGCGCCTTCCCGCGTGACCCCGACGACGTGGAGGAGTGGATCGCGAACGTGCAGTCTCGCTGATCACCCCGCTCGACGCCCACCCGATCGTCGCCGCCCCCCGATGATCCGGCGTCGATCATTGGTGGTTTCCCTAGGCCTTGGCGAGTAGCGACTGGGCGAGCTTCAGCCCGGCTTCGTCGACCATCTCGTGATCGACCTCGATGGCGCCGGTGAACCCACCGGCGCCGGATGTCGCCTGATTGTAAGCGTCGACGATGCGACGGGCCCGCTCGACCACGGCTGCCGACGGGCTGAAAATCTCATTGCCCGCTTCGATTTGGTCCGGGTGCACAACCCATTTTCCGTCGTACCCCAGGGCGGCCGATTTGCGGGCTGAGGCCACGAAGCCCTCATGGTCACGGATACCCACGAAGGGGCCATCGATCGCCTGCACGCCATGGGCACGGGCGGCCACCAGAATCGACATCAAGACGTGGTGAAAGGCGTCGGCGGTGTAACCGTCCGGCTGGGAACCGACCGACAAGGTTCCCATACCCATGCTCGCCATGAAGTCGCCGGGGCCGAACACCAGCGACACCAGTCGCGGTGAGGCCGCTGCGATCTGGTTGACCGCCAGCAGACCGCGCGCCTCTTCGATCTGTGCCTCCAGCGCGATTCGGCCAGGCTGCCAACCGGCCTCACGCTCGACTTGGCTCAACACCAGATCGAGCGCCCGCACCTGGTCGGGTCCAGTCACTTTCGGAAGCACGATCGCATCGATTCGATCCCCAGCCGCACCCACCACGGCGGTCAAATCCCCCACCGTCCACGGACTCGACCAGTCGTTGACCCGCACCGTCACGCAAGGCGCTGACCATCCGACAGGATCCTTCAACGCGTCGACGATCCGTCCGCGCGCCTCCGCTTTGGCTCCAGGCGCCACAGCATCCTCCAGATCGAGGAACACCGCGTCCACCGGCAAGCTACGAGACTTCTCAATGAAGCGGTCCGACGACCCAGGTACCGCCAACACAGTGCGGCGAGGCAATGATTCACGCATGCCCCTACCCTATCGGCAGCCTGCGGAAGCAGCCACGGGAGGCTCCCCTGCCTGCCCCGGGGAAGAAAGACACCTGACGTTGCCTGGGCACGGACTATCAAGGTACAATGAACATCATTGGCGGGGAATCCAGTGGCGTGATTCCCATTGGCATACCCACCTTTGATGGACAACGAGCACAATGGAGATGCACATGAGAAAAGCCTGCCTAGTAGCCACTGCTGCCTTGCTGATCAGTCTGAGCGCATGCGGCAGTTCACCCAGCGGCACACCCGGCGCGCCGAACACCAACGGCGCAGTTCCGACCACGTCGACGCCTGCCACCACGCCATCGATTGGACAACCACCGGTCGCACCCGCCTCAACCCCTCCGACAGCCCCGACAACTGCCCCCGCACAGGATCCAGCCCCCGCGCCACCTCCAGCACCAGCCCCAGCCTCGGAACCGGCGCCAGCACCCGCCGCCATCACACAGGCCGCCGCCGAAGACATCGCCTTGACCCATGCCCAACTGGCGAGGACTGATGTCGAGTGGCTGCAGTCCTGGGGAGATCGCGATCGCGGGCGCGACTCGTATGAGGTCTCTTTCCGTCGGGCCGACACCGAGTACAACTACGACATCGCGGTCGACAGTGGCGAGATCGTGGAGTGGGACGTCGAGTACCATCGCCCTCGCGGCGCAGCGCCCAACAATGGCGGCGCCACCATCAGCCAGGATCAGGCCATGAACATCGCACTGACTCAAGCCAACGTCGCTCAGGCGGATGCGCAACGACTGCGTGCCGAGTTCGACCGTGACGACGGACGCAGCGCCTATGAAGTCGACTGGCGAGTGGGCCAGATGAAGTACGACTACGAGATCGACGCCGCCAGCGGGGAGATCATCAGCTTCGACCAGGAGTACCACCGCTGAATCCCAGCGACTGGCCCAGCAGGTACCCTTGACTGGTGGCATCCTTCGGCACCAATGTCTATATTTCCCGTTTGCATGACCTGCCGATCGTCGACTCCAGCGGCGATCCCCTCGGCACCCTCGGCGATGTCGTCGTCTATGTTCGCTCGGGGGCGCGGCCGCCTCGAGTGAAGGGCATTGTCATGGAGTTGTTCGCCCGACGACGGGTGTACGTTC
>JAITVA010000166.1 GCA_031286045.1 Propionibacteriaceae bacterium
CGACCTGCTGGCCGACGATTACATCACCAAACCCTTCTCCATGCCCCTGGTCATCAAGCGGATCGAAGCCGTTTTGCGCCGCGCCAACAGTTCGGCCGAGATCGACGCCGCCGGCCTGATTCGCTACAAGGACATGGTGGTCGACACGGTGAGCCACGACGTGCGGATGCGCGGTGAACGGGTCGCGCTGACCGCACGGGAGTTCGACATCGTGAAGCTCTTTCTCGACAATCAGGGGCGCGTGCTGACGCGGGACATGATTCTGGGCCAAGTGTGGCAGTGGGATTTCCTCGGGGACGAACGGATCGTCAACACCCACATCAAGAACATCCGCCAGAAACTCGACGCCGGCTACATCGACACGATCCGAGGGGTGGGATACCGACTTGACAAGGAGAATTAGAGACAGCGTCGGCGCCAAGACCTTCTGGTGGTTGTTCGCCGCGATCGGGGCCTGCTGCATCCTCGTCTACACTTTGACCATCGTGTTTCTGCCGCGGCTCTATCACGGCGAGTTGGACAGGCAGTTCTCGGCCGACTTCGACCAGATCATCCAGCAGTTGACCCAAGACAGCCCCGAGCAGCTCTCAGCCCAACTCGTCGCCTTCGCCATGAACAACCAGGCTTCGGTCACCATCATGAACGCTGACCATGATGTGATCTACCACGTCAACAGCAGCCAGATCTCATTGTCGGCGAACGGTCAGCCCAGCCAGCAGATCGACCCCGAGACACCACAAAGGGCTTTGGCAAGGCAGTACGACTTTCACGGCGAGCAGCACACTATCTCTGCGACAGCGCAGCTGACACCCGTGACACAGACCTACCGGCTGCTCATGCGGCTGATCCCAGGCGTGCTGGTGATCATCGTCGCTGTCTCGGCCATCAGCGCCTGGCTGGCGTCGCGCCATTTCTCCAAGCCACTGGAGGAGCTCACTGTCGCGGCGACCCGCCTGGAGAACATGGACATGACCTGGTCGTATGACAGTCCGCGCACCGATGAGATCGGACGATTGGCCGCCAGCCTCGCCACCATGTCCACCCGGCTGGCCGAGACCGTCGACGGGCTGCGACGCGCCAACGAGCAACTGCTTCATGATGTCGACCACGAGCGCGAACTCGAACGGCAGCGCGTCGAGTTGTTCACCTCGGTCTCGCACGAGCTGAAGACCCCTTTGACCATCCTCAAGGGGGAGTTGGAGGCCATGCTCTACCAGATCGGCGACGATCGTGACCGGGACACTTACCTCAGCCATGCCCTGCGCACCACCTCCGACATGGAGCGGATCATCAAAGACGTCCTAGCCGTGGCCAACATGAGCGCGCCCGACTTCCGCCTGCGTCGCGTCGAGGTCGACCTGACCGCGATCATCGCCGACATCTGCCGATCACTAGCGGGAATGGCAGACGACAGGAGTATTCGACTGGCCGCGGACCTCGCTGACAACATCCGCGTCGATGGCGACCCGCGTCTGCTCGATCAGGCCTTCACCAACATCGTGACCAACGCGGTGACCTATTCCCCGGTCGGAGCCCAGGTTCGAGTGGTTCTGACCGAGCATGACCTCACCGTCGACAACAGCGGTGTCGAGATTGACCCCGGCGACCTGGATCAGGTATTCCTCCCCTTCTTCCGAGCCGACAAGTCCCGTAACCGCAACACCGGTGGCAGTGGCCTGGGTCTGTCGATCGTCGCGAACATCTTCGACCATCATGGCATCGCATACACCCTGGACAACACCGAGGATGGAGTCCGGTTCACCGCCAGGTTCTAGGCGCTCCGCCTCGCTCCATCTCCCCTCCACCTTGGGCCCCTACCCTGGTTCACCACGGACCACGATCAGCCCCGAACCCCAAGGAGGAGCACTGTATGCAGGTTGTCAAACGCGCCTTGTTGTACATCGTCCGAAAGTGGATGAAGACCGCCATCCTGTTTCTTCTACTCACGACCATCTCGACCCTGCTGATGTCGGGGCTGGCCATGCTCGACGCCAACCAGAAGCAGGCCACCCAGGTGCGCGGCTCGACCGGGACGAGCTTCACCGTCAAAGCCCCAGTGTCGGCGAAACAGACCTACCTGACCGACGACCAGGTCAAGAGGATCGGCGCCACCGAGGGCATCCGGGCCTACAACGCGGCCATGCCGTACTCGGTGGATCTGCTGGGATTGAAGAAACCCAACTCCAGTGGAATTCCCATGCTTGACTCCATGATGTTCGGCTATGGCAGCTACAACTCCGAGTACCATGCGCTCTTCCTGTCCCACGAGTACCAACTAGTCGAGGGTCGCCACGTGAAGGATCGGGGCAGCGAGGCCTTGGTGGCCAAGCGCTTCGCGCAGAAGAACAACCTCAAGGTCGGCGACAAGTTCCCCATTCACCTGTCGACCATGAACTACATGGACCCCACCTACCATGACAAGGCTGACAAGCATGAACTGACCATCGTCGGCCTCTACGACGTTGACGACAAACGAGCCCGGACCTACGACAAGAACAACCAATCCGATATGAGCGCGTTCATCGACAAGGAGGACTGGATCTTCACCAGCATGGATGTCGCCGAGACCATGGTGAAGGCCGATCCGGGCACCTACGGCATTGACCAGGCGACCTTTTACGTTGACGATGCCGCGCAGTTGGGAACTATCATTGACCGCGTCAAACAGCTTCCAGGCATCGACTGGAGCTACTACACCCTCCAAACCAACGACGTGACCTACCAGAACGTCGCTGACTCGGTGTCCTCGACGACCTCGCTGATCTCCACCCTGATCATCATCACCACCGTGGTGTCCGTGCTGGTGCTGGTGCTCCTCTTGTCGATGCGGATGCACGCCCGCCGATCCGAGATGGGCGTCTTCCTGGCCCTGGGAATCGGCAAGCCGAGGATCGTCGCCCAATGCCTGCTTGAGTCCCTGATCGTCGCAGCCATCGCCTTCCCGGCTGCCTATCTCCTCGCCCGCAGCCTGGCCACACACCTGGGAACCCTGTTCGGGAAAGCCCCGGACACTGTCGCCGTGACGACGGGCCACCTGGCGACCGTGGCCATCTGGGGCAGTCTCCTTCTCATCGCCGCCGTCCTGGCCTCCTGCTGGACCGTCATGCGCGTCACACCCAAACAGATCCTCGCCCAGATGAGCTGATGGAGCCCCCCATGAATCTGACCAAGCCACCCCGCCTCGGTCGAACCGGTCGAACGCGACTCGACCCAACCCAAGCGACTCCCCTTGGCCTGACGCGCCGGGCACAGCTATGTCTGACACGGCAGTGGCCACACACCTTGGCCTTGTTGACCTTTCTCGTGGCCATGGCCACCATGGCCTTGACCTGTCTGTCGACTGGTCAGGCGACCGCGACCGCGTCTGCCAACATCAAGACGGCCCTTCGCTCCAACATCAAGGTGCACGCCAAACCCCTGCCCGATGGGCTGACCACCGCCATGGCCGATCAGATCGCATCGATGCCGGGAATGACCGGGGCTTACGAACTGAACTCGGAGCTCGACGTCCGATATCAGGATCACGATGGCCACCCACTGTCGCTCACACCGGGAGCTGACGACCCCAACAACCCCAACGACCCACAGGACCTCGCCCGCCTGTCCTCGGTCAGCGACTCCACCACGGACCCCCGTTTCGCCTCCGGCGACCTGGAGCTGACGTCGGGCAAGCCCATCACCCAGGCCAGCACCCACCAGGTCTTGCTCCATGAGGACTTCGCCCGCCGACATGGGCTGGGTCTCGGCGACATCATCACCTTGCGCGACGAGGATTCGAGCCAGCCGCCGCTGGAGGTGACCATCGTCGGCCTGTTCACCCACACCAGCAAACAGCCTGACTCCTCGCCGACGAACCTGCTCTTCGAGAACATGTCCTACTCGGACGCCGTGACCGGCTCGGACCTGGCCTATGGAGCGTCCGGAGGCCAGATCAAGGCAAGTCACAGTGGCGCCTTCTTCGTGGCCGAGCCCGACGACATCGATCAACTGATCGACCAGATCCGAGCTTTGCCGGGGCTGGACTCAGACTGGCTCATGATCCTCAAGGATGACGCTGACTATCTCAACGCCCGCGACGCGCTTGGGGGAATGAGCCGTGTCGTGCTCATCACCATTTTGGTGATCACCGTCCTCAGCTTCGCCATTTTGTCGGGATTCCTCGGCTTTCACCAGCAGCATCGCATCCATGAGACAGGAGTCCTGCTAGCCATGGGCGTGCCGAAAGGATCCATCGTCGGCCAACGAGTCATGGAAGTGGCTCTCGTGACAGGGGTCGGTTTCACTCTGGCCTGGGGACTGGCCGCTCTGATCGGCCAAACGGTGGCCGACAGGCTGCTCAGCCGGACCCCATCCTCCCAGGTCCAGGGGCTGACCGATCTGGCGGTCGTTGTCACGCCTGGGAGCTACCTGCTCGTGCTCGTGACCGGGCTGGCGCTGTGCGCGCTTGCCACCATGGTCGCGCTCGTGCCCACTTTGCGCTTGAAACCCAGTGCCATCTTGTCCCACATGAGTTAGGAGAAACAATCATGATCGAAGCAAGAGACGTCGTGTACGCCTATGAGAAGGGGCGGGCTGTGCTCAAGGGTGTCAGCGCCGTCTTCGAAGCGGGCAGGATGTACGCCATCCTGGGCCCCTCCGGCTGTGGAAAAACCACCTTGCTGTCTTTGCTGGGTGGCCTGGACAGTCCCCGCTCGGGCCAGATCCTCTGCGATGGCAATGACGTCGAAAAGATCGGCCTGGCCCGCCATCGGCGAACCAATGTCGCCTTCATCTTCCAGAACTACAACCTGATCGACTACCTGACCCCGAAGGAGAATGTGGCTCTCACCTCCGCACTACCCCCGCTGCCGACACTGGAACAGGTGGGCTTGACGAAGGAGGAGGCTGGACGCAACGTGCTCAAACTCTCAGGCGGCCAGCAACAGCGGGTGGCGATCGCCAGGGCCCTGGCCTGCGGCGCACAGGTCATCTTGGCCGATGAGCCCACAGGCAACCTTGACGAGGACACTGCGGCACAGATCACAGCCGTCTTGCAGGACTGCGCCCACCGCCTCAACAAATGCGTCATCATCGTCACCCATTCCACCGAGCTGGCGCGACAAGCTGATGTCGTGGTGCGCCTGAGCAAGGGCAAGACCCAGACCGTCGAGCGGTCCGGCGACTCCCGTCACTTCGCCCCCAGTTCGCGTCGATGACGGTGCGGCGCCTGACCGGGCGCCCAGGCGCCGCAGGGTGACTCCCCGGCGCGTTTTCCTCTCAACACGCCTGTGGGTGGGACCGCTCAACGCGACCCCACCCACAGGATTCGAACAGAGACAACCGAGAACTACACAGCCACGTCCACATCAACAGGCATGTTGTTCACGGACAGACGGCGACGGAACACGAAGAAGTAGCTCCACACCGTGTAGGCCAAGACGATCGGCACCATGAACAGCGCCACCCAACTCATGATCACCAGAGTGTTCTGAGAGCTGGAGGCGGTGGTGAGGTCGATCGGGACGCCGGTGTTCGACGCGTTGTTGAACCCGAGGCTCGGGTAGAAGTGAGCGAAGAACATGACGACCAGCATGACCGTCGCAAGAGCTGTGCCGATGAAGGCCCAGCCGTCACGATGCAGCGAGTTCATGTACCAGGCGAAAGCGAGGGCCAGAACTGAGACGATGCCAGTGATCCAGGCGACGATGCGCAGGGCGGGCAGTTGACCTTCCAGATGGTAGGCCGTGTTGCCCCAGATCACGAAGACGAGCGCCAGCACGATGGCGACGACGCCCAGCACAGAACCGTAGCGCTGGGCCCGACTGTGCATCTCGCCGCTGGTCTTGAGGGCCACGAAGAAAGCGCCGTGGGTCAAGAACAGCGAGACCAGCAGGAGTCCGCCGATCAGGCAGAAGGGCATGAACAAACGCCAGAACGTGCCGGAGAAGACCGGCACGTCGATGCCGAAGGGGCTCATCGCCTGACCGTTGAGGTTGGCCATGTCCGACGACATCGAGACAGGCAGACCCTTGAGGAAGTTGGCGAAGCCGACACCGAAGACCAGGGCGGGGATGAAGGAGCCGATGGCCATCAGCCAATCCCAGACCTTGCGCCAAGCCGGATCGGCCTGCTTCGAGCGGTACTCAATGGCGATGCCACGAATGATCAGACCGAGCAGGACGAGGAAGAGGGGCAGGTACAGCCCGGAGAACAAGGTGGCGTACCACCCTGGGAAAGCGGCGAACATGGCCCCACCCGCAGTCAGCAACCAGACCTCGTTGCCATCCCAGTGTGGGCCGATCGTGTTCATCACCAGGCGACGCTCACGGTCGTTCTTGCCCAAGAAGGGCACGAGCATGCCGACGCCGAAATCGAAGCCTTCCAAGAAGAAGAAACCGATCCACAAAACCGCCACGAGGATCAACCAGAGGACCTGGAGCCAGTTCGGGCTGGTGGCGGGAATATCAAACAATGTCATCATGACTGATTCCCTTTCCTAGTAGGCGAAAGACAAGGGCTGACCCTCGTCTGCGGTTGAGGTTTCGACCTTCTGTGGCAGGCCGAGCTTGATGTACTTCAGCAGCAGCTTGACCTCGATGACCGCCAAGACCGCATACACCAAGGTGTAGACAATGGTCGAGAAGATCACCGTGCCTGTGGTCACCGATGGGGAGACCGCGTAGGCCGTGGGCAGGACACCGTTGACGATCCAAGGCTGGCGACCCATCTCCGTCAGAATCCAGCCGAACGAGTTGGCGATCAGCGGCAACAATGGCAGCACGATCGCGACACAGGTCGTCCATGGATTCGGGTTGGGGATGTGGCTGCCACGCGTGGCGATCAAGAGGTAGATCCCACCGAGCACAGCCAGCATGCCGACGGCGATCATCAATCGGAAACTCCAGAAGGAGACCCCGACGTCAGGGGCCGTGTCGATGGTGACCGAGCCGTCCTTGACGGCGGCGTCCAAGGTGTCCTTGAACCCGTCGGTTCCGGCGGCCTGCAGAGTCGTGCCGGCCATGGGCTCACCCGTGGCGCGGTCGAACTGCATGAAACCCTCGGCCTTGAACTGATCCTCCAACTGCGGCAGCGACTGGATGTTCTCGGTGCCATACAGGAAGTTGAGGAAGCCGGGGAAGACCTCGACACCAGGGAAGATCTGGAAGCCCACCTTGGCGGGATCGTCGATCGTCTGGGTCAGGTTCTCAGCGGCAGCCATCTTGGTCGGTTGGACCGTGACCATCTCTTTGCCCAGCAGGTCACCGGTGATGACTGTGCCAATGCCGGCGATGATCAGGACCCAGGCGCCGAATTTGACGCCCTTCTTGTAGGCCACGACCTCGTCAGGATGTCCGCCTTGCTTGTTCTTCTTGACCAGCATGTAGAAGGCGATCGCGGCCAGGAAAGCGCCCGAGGTCACGAAAGAGGCCACGATTGTGTGCGGCCACTGGGTCCAGAAGGTCGAGTTGGTCAACACTGCGCCGAAGTCCTGCAGCTCCGCACGTCCCTGATCGGCGTCGTAGACCGCGCCGACAGGATTCTGCATCCAGGAGTTGGCAGCGATGATAAAGATAGAGGAGATGAAGGTGCCGGCGGCGGCCAACCAGATGGTCGCCAAGTGCACACCTTTGGACAAGCGATCCCACCCGAAGATCCAAATCCCGAGGAATGTGGACTCCAGGAAGAACGCGATGAGCGCTTCCAGGGCGAGCGGAGCACCGAAGATGTCACCGACGAAACGGGAATACTCCGACCAGTTCATACCGAACTGGAACTCTTGCACGATACCTGTGACAACACCCATAGCGAAGTTGATCAGGAAAAGCTTCCCGAAGAACTTCGTCAATCGCAAATAGGCTTCATTGCCTGTCTTTGCCCAGACAGATTGGAGCACAGCGACGAGCACACTCATCCCGATCGTCAACGGGACGAACAAGAAGTGGTACACCGTCGTGATGCCAAACTGCCATCTGGCCATAGTATCCGGATTCATGTGTCCAACCTACCCTTCCAATGATGCCTTGGCAATGATGTGACATGCCTTATGGGACAGTGAAAATCAAGTATGCGCATATGTTCAACTAGCCACCTGACTTCGCCATGTCCGCACAAAGCTGTCGTTGATCGCCATATTCACGCCTGACCAGCACAAACGATCAAGTGGTCAGCACTGATTTGCAGTGTGCTTTATCCACGTATAGTGTGCCATACGTGCATACAGTCCCGATGGGCTGTCACTGTTCGAATGAAAGGACCATCATGTCTGACTACGCGATCCTGACCCAGCATCTGCGAAAGTCATTCGGCGCCGCCCACGCCCTGACCGACCTTGATCTGGCAGTTCCAACCGGCCAAGTCACCGGCTTCCTTGGACCCAACGGGGCAGGCAAGTCCACCACTATCCGTATCTTGCTCGGACTGCTTCACGCCGATGGCGGTCGGGCTCAACTCCTGGGAGGCGACCCCTGGACTGACGCCGTCGAGTTGCACAAACGCTTGGTCTACGTCCCCGGCGACGTCGCCCTTTGGCCTGGACTGACCGGCGGCCAGATCATCGACGTGTTGGGACGCCTGTCCGGCTCGCTCGACCACAAGCGCAAGGCCGAGATGCTGGAACGCTTCCAACTCGACCCCCGCAAGAAGGCCAAGACCTATTCCAAGGGCAACCGTCAGAAGGTGGCGCTGGTGGCAGCGCTCGCCTCCCACGCTGAACTGCTCATCCTCGACGAACCGACCTCCGGCCTCGATCCGATCATGGAGTCCGAATTCCAAAAGTGCATCGAAGAGGTCAAGGCCGAGGGCCGCTCCGTCCTGCTCAGCTCCCACATCTTCTCCGAGGTTGAGAAGCTGGCCGACACCGTCACCATCATTCGCGATGGACGCACTGTCGACACCGGCACCTTGGCGCAACTGCGGCATCTGACACGCACCCAGGTGCACGCCACCTTCGCCGATCCAGCCGACGCACTGGCCACCTGGCCTGGCGTCAGCGACTTCCACGCCGATGGAAGCGGTGTCACCTTCTTTGTCGACTACGACCAGCTGCCCGCCGTGCTGGCCGAGATGGCGAGCCTGGCTCCGACCTCGCTGACCGCCAACCCGCCCAGCCTGGAAGAGATCTTCCTGTCTCACTATGAGAGCGAAACTGGGGAGGCCGTGAAGTGACCAGCCCAAGCCCTCGTCAGCCTTTGGCGCGGCTGGGGACCAGCCTGAGATTCACGCTACGCCACAACCGTGCCCGTTTGATCGTCTGGCTGCTCATCACAGTTGGGATGATCGGGTTCATCGGCGCCTATTACGCCAGTCTCAACCCCGACGCACTGCGACAATTGATCATCGCCGGTGACACCGTGTCCATGAAGTCCTTGCTTGGCTGGATCACAGTCGCATCCAGTGCCACCGGGGCTCCGCTGGGTGCGGCCGTGTGGATCAAGTCATGGATGTTCGTCGGCTTGATGGTCTGCATCGGCATGGTCTTCCTCGTCACCCACAACCTGCGCGCCGACGAGGACGCGGGTCGTACCGAACTCTTCCGGTCCCGCCCTCTCGGCTTGCACTCCACACTGGCCTCCACCCTGATCATGTCCGTGACCCTGGTTGTCATCATCGGGGTGGGCATCGCCGTGATCGGCGTCGCCCAGCATTATGGCGTCCTGATCGGCGCTGAGGCGGCCAGTGACCCCGACTCGCTGGGATCCTGGGTGTTCGGCGCCTCGATCGCGGCCCTCGGTCTTCTCGGTATCGGCGTCGGCGTTCTCGCCAACGAGGTGATGCCGACCTCCGGCGCGGCCAACGGCTTGGGCGCCGCCATCATCGGAGTTTTCTACCTCATCCGTATGGGCGCCGACGTCCAAGACTTGGATCTGGCCTGGATCTCCCCCATCGGCTGGGCCGAGAAGATGGACCCCTGGGGTGACAACCGGATGTGGCCCCTGGCCCTGGTCGCGGCCCTGGCGCTGGTCTTGGTCATCATCGGCTGGATCATCGAATCACGTCGTGACTACGCCGGATCCCTCTTCGCTTCACGCCTGGGCCATCCCGACGCCAGTCCCTGGACGACCTCGGTGACCGGCCTGGCCATCCGCCTTCAGCGCACCGCCTGGATCTCATGGGCCATCGGTGTGGCCGTCTTCGCGGTCATGCTGGGCTCCATCACCCCGATGATGGCCGACATGTTCAAACAGATTGAGTTCGCCGGCATCGACCCCTCGGCCGGCATGCTGGCCGCTGCGAGCATGCTGATGGCCATGATCTGCCTGGGCGTCAGCTCCTTCGCGCTCTACTCCGGCTCGTCAATGGCACTGGACGACGCCCACGGCCTGCTGGAACAACAACTCGCCGGCTCGGTCTCCCGCGTCTCGTGGGCACTGCGACGCATCGGTGTCACTTTCGTCGGCGCCTTGCTGCTCTTGGCCCTGTTCACGACCGTCTTCGGCGCCGCCTACTGCGCCACGGTGGGTGACTGGTCCGACTTCGGCAAACTCGCCGCCACCTGCTTGGCATACATCCCCTCGGTCCTGGTCCTGATCGGGGTCGTCGTCCTCGGTTTCGGCTGGTGGCCACGCCAATCGGTGGCCGTCAGCTGGGGAGCCTTCGGGGCCATGTGGTTCATCATGATCCTGGGCGAAGCCCTGAAACTGCCTGAAGAGACCTACAAGTCCCTGCCCTTCCTGTCGGTCTCCAACGTGCCTGCCGATGAGCCGAACTGGACCACCCTGATCATCACCCTGGTGGTGAGTCTGGGATTGGTGGGTCTGGGGCTGATCGGCTTGAAGAGGCGGAACATCCCCGCGTAAGAGGCGCCCCGCAACGTTGCGGAACGGACTGTAGGACAAAACCTGGAACATCCCCGCGCGAGAGGCGCCCCGGCCTATTGTCCATGACTCCGCGCTCAACCCGGAAGCACTCCCGCGTGAGAGAGTCGCCCACCCGCCGGTCGATAGGATTCGCCCGGCCTACGGATCATCCCCGCATGGGCGACTCGCCGCCAGGCGAGACGAGTTCACGGACGATCGCTTCTTCGCGAGGCTAGCAGGCGCAGGACCCCCACCGCAGCGGCCCGTCCACAACTAAGCAAAGTATGAGGCTTTTGGGTCTCCACCTCATACTTTGCATTAGTTGCGTCGCCATTTCGTGGCGTTGGGGCGACCCAACTATGACCCACAATGACGACCCGCCCGCAGACGACCAAAGATTGCTCAGTTATGCCGACTACTGACGCATAAGCGACGCCCACCCGCCCAACAGAGCTGCCCATCGTGGCGCCGCCGTGACTGATGGACAGCCATTCGTCCACAGTCAGCCGGAAGCCCGACTCAAATCGACCGGAAGGCCCCTGCCATGCGTCGGTTTTGCTCAGCCTTCGAGCGTCGCGCGACTGAGGCCTACCAAGGTAGTTCGCGCTCATTGGTGACCCTTAGGCGACACTCAATTGCTACGTAGATGTAGCCCCATATACCGGTATTATTATGAGCCGAGTCTGCTAGACCACAAATGCGGCACACCCGTTTTTCCTTCTCCTTCCACCGCTTTCTCGCGGAATCGACCGCAATCACCACTTTGTCTTGGCTAGCCTGAATATAACCTCAATGGTTGAGGTTGAATGAGTCAGAGATGACACAATCTTCATTTCCGAAAGGAGATTAGTGTGAAGAAGAGGATCGGTGCGCTGTTGGCGGCGCTTGCCCTCACCTTGGCGGGAACCGCGGCTTTCGCCTCGCCCCAAGCCCAGGCGGACAACGGCAGCTGTGGGATGTATGCCAGCGGGTGGGCCAGGAACTCGTACTGCGGCAACTACTCCACCGAGTGGTGGGACGTTCACAAGGTCTTCATCAATGCCACAAAAGGGACATGGGTGTACAGCGCCGGCTACGGAAGTGTCCGGATTCGCCTGGGAAGCCCGGCCACGAAGGGAAACACCTCGCGTATCTCCGCGGAATCTGGAGACACCGGGGCGTACGGCTGCGAGAAGAATGACAACGACGCGAAATCCAGTTGCGCCTGACCTTGTGAGGCGGGTGTCGCGGTATCGGCAGGAGGAGCGATGAAGGGACTCAGAGCATTGAGCACAGGAATTCCTTGTCTGTGTCTGCTACTGCTGGGCGGATTGTCCTCATGCACAGTCTCCCTACCAGAGAGTACTGAACCCGGGTTCTCGGGACCATGGGGTGAGCAACTGCGGAACATCTACGAGCACACCGACGACCAGCGCCTCAAACAGATACTAAGCGACGGGGTCATCGACTCCAGTGAAGTGGAAGAGATCAAACAGGAGCAGATCGCGTGCCTGAAGAGTCTAGGAGCAACGTCGGTGGACTTGGAAGCGGATGGATCTGGCAGCATCACCCTCCCTGCCGGCCCACAAGACTCGATGGAGGATGTTCAGCAGCGAACACGCGAACTACAAACCCAGTGCAACCAACAGACAAACTGGTCTACAGTCAGCAGCCTCTTCAGCGAAATGAAGAGAAACCCATCCAACGAGGACACCGCCGTGCTGATGGCCAGATGCCTTGTCCGAGTCGGCCTCGCGCCTGAGGGGTATACCCCGACTGAGTACATGGACGACTTCAACTCGGACACCTTCCTCGACTACTTGGAACACCAAGAAACACCCGATGCGCTCAAGTTTCAGGCATGCAACGAAGACCCGATTCACGCGCAACCGTGAAACAAGGTGAGTGTGTGGATCGCTAGCTGCCTAGCGATCCACACACCCCGCCCAGCCCAACATCGCCCCAGCCTCCGAGGCTTCCAACCCAATGCCCCTAATCAGCTACACTGTTATCCGAGGTCTCACCTGGAAGGAACATCATTATGGGCGGCTTTTGGATTGTTCTCATCATCATTGTTACGGTCATTGTCGGCGCCGTGCTGTGGGTCATCAGCGCCTACAACAAAATGGTGGCGGCCCACAATCTGGTGGAGCAGTCATGGAACCAGATCGACGTCGAGTTGAACCGGCGTTACGATCTCATCCCCAATCTGGTCAACACCATCAAGGGGGCCACTGCTCATGAGCAAGGCACGCTGGAGGCAGTCATCGCACTGCGCAATCAGGCCGCGTCGATGGCGGGGGCGCATGCCGATCCGGCCAGCCGGGCCAAGGTTGAGGAACAGTTGTCCGGCCAGTTGCGCAATCTGCTCTCCGTCTCGGTCGAGGCCTATCCCGATCTCAAGGCCAACGCCAACTTCATGCAGTTGCAGAACGAGTTGAGCGAGATTGAGTCGCGCATCGCCAACGCCCGCAAGTACTACAAAGCCACCGTCGGCGATTACAACACCATGATCCAGTCCTTCCCAACCTCCTTCTTGGCCGGTCAGCGCTTCACGCGGGCCGAGTACTTCCAGATCCCCGACCAGGCGATTCGCCAGAACCCAGTGGTCGACTTCTCAAGCTCCGCCCCCATGGCACCGCCCACCGCTGGGTACAGCCCCAACCAGGCTTTGCCCGGCCAGATGGGCGCTCCGATGGCGGCGCCACAGGCCCCCTTCGCCCAGCCGGGGGTCGCTTCGGCCCCCTTCGCTCAACCCGCCCAAACACCGGGCTACACCCCCGCCCCGGACCAGACCCTCGGCGCCCAGTACGCCCAGCCCGACTTCAGCCAGAACTCTGGCATCCCAGACTCCAAGTGAGGGTTGTTGCCGCCAGTGGGCTGTCCATGACCCTGCCTTCAGGTGTCGTGCGGCGCGTCAGGCGGTAGTGCAGACGGTGCGAAGCACCGTCGTGAGCGAGCGCAAACGCCACCCGAAGGCAGGGGCATGGACAGCCCCTCGCCGCGAAGACCAGTGCCTGCCTTGGGCTGGATCCCGCGAGGGGAGCCTGGATCACCGTGGTAACCTACGGTACCGTAGCTTATTGGGGGAGGGCGACTCCCCCCTACCCTTGGGAAGGCAGACTCGACGGTGACCTACGCAGACTTTTATCAACCGGGCGTGCCGCGCGAGATCGATGCGCCCACCCAGTCCTTGGTCCATCTCTACGAGAGCGCCGTGGCTTCGGGGAAGAAGCTGGTGGCGACTGATTTCTTCGGCAGGACCCTGACCTATGCCCAGGTCGGCGCCGCCATTGAGCGGGCTGCCGAAGGCTTGCGACGCCTGGGGGTGCGCCCAGGTGATCGCGTCGCCCTAGTGCTGCCCAACTGCCCGCAACATGCCATTGCGTTCTATGCGGTGCTTCGTCTGGGGGCCATCGTCGTCGAACACAATCCGCTCTACACCGCCCGTGAGCTACGCCACATGTTCGAAGACCACGCCGCCCAAGTCGCGATCGTGTGGGACGTCGCGGTCGAACGGGTTCGCGACCAGCCTCGTGACATCGCTCCCGCCCAGATCGTCTCGGTCAAGCTTCTGGCTGAATTTCCCCTGACCAAACGACTGGCGCTACGACTTCCCCTGCCCCGCCTGAGGCACTTGAGACGCCGCCTCACCAGCAAAGCCAAGGCCACCATGACCTGGAGAAAACTCCTGTCGTCGGGTCGACTCAAACACAACCATCCCCGTCCGGCAGTCACTGATGTGGCCGCGATCCAATACACCTCCGGCACCTCGGGCACCCCCAAGGGCGCCGTCTTGACCCATGCCAATCTCTACTCCAACGCGCTTCAGGCTGACGCCTGGATGCACGACGCCCGGACTGGCGAGGAGACCCTTTACGCCATCCTGCCCTTCTTCCACGCCCTGGGCCTGACCTCCTGTCTGACCTACGGATTCATGAAGCAATCTCGTATGGTCATTTTCCCAACCTTCGACATCGACTCCGTCATGTCAACGATCAAGCGTCGCCCGCCCACGGTTCTGTGCGCCGTGCCGCCGATCTTCGAAGCCATCGCCAACGCCGCCCAAAAACATCATCGGAACTTGTCAGCCATTAGAATCTGTCTCAGCGGCGCCATGGCCGCCTCAGCGCAGGTGCGTGAACGCTGGAGCCAGACACATGCCGGCGACATGATCGAGGGCTACGGGCTGACCGAGTGCTCGCCCATCGCCTTGGGCAACCCCTTTTACTCGACACGCAAACCCGGAACCGTCGGCTTGCCCTTCCCCTCGACCGAGATCCGGGTGGTCGACATCGACGACCCTGGCCATGCCGTGACAAGCGGCCAACGCGGCGAGCTCCTCATCCGCGGCCCCCAAGTCTTCCGGGGATACTGGAACAACCCCACGGCGACCGGGGAGGCCCTGCTCGAGGGCGGCTGGCTGGCGACCGGGGACATTGTCACCGAGGACGAAGAGGGCTTCGTCACCATCGTCGACCGGAAGAAGGAGTTGATCATCACCGGCGGCTTCAACGTGGCGCCGACCGAGGTCGAACTGGTCCTCGACACCCATCCGGACATTGTACGGGCAGCTGTGGTGGGCTTGCCCCACGCCCACTCCGGTGAGGAGGTCGTCGCCGCTGTGGTGCTCAAACCCGATCGAGCCCTTGATGACAGGCAGATCAGATCCTACTGTCGCGCCCGACTGGCGGCCTACAAGGTGCCCCGCCGCATCATTCAGGTCGAGGCGATCCCCCAGACCCTGTTGGGTAAAATCCAGCACTCGCAGGTACGACAATCCTTGTTGGACGGCCAGCATCGGTAGAGTCCATCGCAAGATGCAGGGGGCGAAGATCGCCTGTCCCAGTGTTCAGACGACGACACATGATTGATCATCGGCTCCCTAAACTTGCGCGCATGACTTCTCGCTGGCCAGTAGTGATTTTTGACATCGACGGCACCCTGGTGGACTCAGTCGACTTGATCGTCGCCTCGTATCAGCACGCCTTCCGCACGGTGTTGGGCCACGAATGGGACGAAGCCGAGATCAAGACCTGGATCGGCCAATCCCTGTACGGCGCCCTGGAGCGAGAGTGCCCCGACCATGTGGACGAGTTGTTCCGGGTCTACATCGAATGGAACGAGGCCCACACGGCCGAGTGGATCACCGCCTTCACTGGCATTCCTGAGCTGATGACAGACCTTGTCGCAGCCGGCCTTAAAGTCGGAGCGGCGACATCGAAGCGGCGCCACCAGGCCCAATGGGCACTCGAGCTGGGTCGCGTCGACGCGCAGTTGCCGCTCGTGGTCGCCCATGAGGACGTGGCGACCCACAAGCCCGACCCCGCTCCCCTGCTGCTCGCCGCCAAGAAGCTCGGAGTCACACCGGACCAGGCGGTCTACGTCGGCGACGCCACCGTCGACGTCCAAGCCGCCCACAACGCTGACATGGACGTGGTCGCCGTCACCTGGGGCGCCGGCACCCGGGCCGACTTGATCGCCGCCCGACCCACCGCCCTGATCGACACTGTGTCCGACTTGGGCGATGCACTCCTGAGAGGGTGCTACAGCTGAATCTCCCGGATGTGCTGACGCAGTTCCAGAATCCTCGGCGGAGACACAGACAACTCATCGATCCCGGCACGCAAGAAGCGTTCCGTCAAGGTGAGGTCGGCGCCCAACTCGCCACAGATGCCGATCCACTTGCCGTGGGCATGGGCGTTCGTCGCAGCCAGTTCGATCAGGCGGAGCACCGCCTCGTGATGGGTGTCGGTGAAACGGTCGACTGCCGCATTCTGACGGTCCACCGCCAAGGTGTACTGGGTCAGATCGTTGGTGCCGACCGAGAAGAAGTCCACCATCGGCGCGAGGCTGTCTGAGATCAAGGCGGCGGCCGGAGTCTCGATCATGATGCCGACCTCGACCGACTCGTCGAACTCGACGCCTTGAGCCCGCAAGGAATCCTTGGCCTCATCGACGGCCGCCACTGCGGCGGTGACTTCCCAGGCCGAGGCGACCATCGGGAACATGATGGCCACCTTGCCGAAGGCCGAGGCCCGCAGGATCGCCCGCAACTGGGTCTGGAAAACACCAGGACGCTCCAAACACAGTCTCAAGCCGCGCACACCCAGCGCCGGATTCTCCTCCTCATCCAGCTCGAAGTAGCCGATCCGCTTGTCAGCGCCGATGTCGAGGGTACGAATGACGACACGTTTGCCGTGCATCGCCTCAACCACGGTCTTGTACTGCTCGAACTGTTCCGCCTCGCTCGGGTAATCCTTGGTCTCCAGGAAGATGAACTCGGAGCGGAAGAGCCCGATGCCACCGGCGTCGTTGTTTCTGACCAGGTCGATCTCAGAAGGGCTGGCGATGTTGGCGTAGACGTCGATCGAGCGTCCGTCCAGCGTGACGTTGGGCTGACCCACCATGGCTTGAAGGAGGGCTTTGCGTTCATCGTCACCGGCCTTCTTCTTGGCCAAGACCGCGCGGGCATGGTCGTCGGGATCGATGTACAACTCTCCGGCCGATCCGTCGACGATGACCTCGTCACCCTCCAGATCAGGGGTCAGATCGGCGCCCAATCCGATGATGGCGGGGATGCCCATGGTACGAGCCAGGATGGCGGTGTGCGACGTGACCGAACCGCCCGACAAGATGAAGGCTAGGATCAAGGACTTATCCAGCTGGATCGTCTCCGACGGAGTCAGGTCATAGGCGGCGATGATCGAGGGCTCGGTCGGGCCGCTGGCCGAATGGCCACCGCGCAGGCAGTCGATCAGGCGGGCCGAGATGTCGCGGACATCGACGGCCCGCTCCCGCATGTACTCATTGTCCATCTGGGCGAAGCGTTGCGCGAAGTCAGTGCAGGTGGCGTCGACGGCGTACTCAGCGTTGACGTGCTGGTCGTCGATGATCGAATCGATCATGGCGTTGTAGTCGGGGTCTTCCAGCATCATCTGGTGGACCTCGAAGATCATCGCCTCCGACTCGCCGATCTCCGTCAGGGCCTTGGCCTGAAGCGCAGCCAACTGAGCCAGGGCCTCTTCTTTGGCGCGAGCCACCCGGTCGTGTTCATGGGAGGTGTCGGTGACCGTCACCTTCTCAATCTGATCCGCGTCGTGACGCAGATAAAAGACCCGACCGACCGCGATCCCCGCACCAACCGATGTTCCCCGCAAAATCTTCATACTTCCTCCTTCTTCACTGGACAGGACCGACGCCGAAATGGTCGAGCAAGGCTTTCTCAGCGGCGGCGTTCCACATTCCGTTGTGATCCTCGACCAACTCATGTAGCCCAGCATAGAACGAATCAGTGCGTCCGAGCTTCTCGAAGTCATCGATGGCTGTCAATGGCAGGTTGAACTGAGTGTACATCAGCTTCTTGCCACCAGGGATGGTCGGCAAGGCGGCCACCGTGTCGGCGATGGCGTCGATGCCACCGATGTGGGTGATCATGACGGCGGGATGGGTCTGGCCCGTCTCAGCCAGAGCCAGTCCCTCTTTCAGGTCGTCGGTGTTGCCGCCGGTGGTGCCCATGATGTGCGTGGCCGAGTAGTGGCAGTCATAGAGGTTGATCGGGGCAGAGAAACTGGCGTCGGTCGGGCCGGCGAAGAAGTTCATGCAGCCGTCGAAGGCCAGCAGTCTGTTGCCCAAAGCGGCCAATTCGACAACCGGCGCGAAGACGAAGACGTCGTCATAGCCGTGGCCGTCGGTCAAGCTCATCAAGTAGGCGTACTGATCCTCGATTTCGGCCGCGTTGACGTAGGTCAACTCGACGCCGACCGCCGAGGCCGACGCCGGTGGGACCATGCGCCTGGCCCTGGCGATGCGGGCATTGTCGACATCCGTCACGACAATGCGTCCCGGCTTGTCAGCGATGGCCAGCGGGTATTCGACAGCACCCAAGCCCATGGGCCCACAACCGCCCAGGATCAGAATGTTGCCACCCTTCTTGATGCCCATGGCGTGCTCGTAGTTGACCTTGTTGGTGTGGTAATTGGCGTGGTACCCACCGATGATGCAGCTCATCGGCTCGCCCAGGGAAGCCTCGAAATAGGAGTCGCCGTTGTAGTGCAGCAGGCAGCCCAACTCCATGGTCTCGCGGGGCAGGACGCAGTAGGTGCAGGATCCTCCGTAATACGGGTAAGAGTAGCCCGGTGACGCCATCGAGCCCTTGTAGTTGAGGGCTGGTTGCTGGGCGAAACGCTCCCCTGGGGTGAACTCACCGCGCCAGGCTTTGCCGACTTTGACGATGTCACCAGCGAACTCGTGACCGATGATGATGGGATGAGTGGCGACATCGTCGGGGCAACGCTTGTGTTTCGGTCCCTGCTTGAGCAACTTGTAGGTGGACATGCAAATCGAGTCGGAGATGATGCGCACCAGGATCTCGTCATCGGCGATCTCAGGAAGATCGAACTCCTCCAGCCTCAGGTCGTTGGCGCCGTAGAGACGTACTGCTGTGGTTTTCATAACTATATTCCTTTACTGTAGTTGGGTGAATGTGACGTGCGGAAGGAGCGACTCGATCGTCGCCCGGTCGGGTGGCTGGGTGCCGCGGGTCAGGCAAGCTCCGGCCGAGACCGCCATGGCCAGGCGGGCGCCCTGACGGAGGTCCTCGCCCTGACTGAAGGCGTGGACGAGGCCAGCCACCATGGCGTCGCCCGCCCCGACCGTCGAGGCTGGCGTGATGTCGAGGCCTGGGCAGTGCAGGGCTTGGTCAGCCGAGACGAAGATGGCGCCGTCGGCCCCCAGCGAGCAGGTGACCAGCTTGATCCCCTGGTCGATCAGACGACGGCACAAGACCACACAGTCTGCCAGTGCCAGGTCCTGCGGGGCCCCGAAATACTGGGTCAACTCGAAGCGGTTGGGTTTGACAAAGGTCGGTTTGGCGCTGATCGCCTGGCGAAAGGCCTCGCCATCAGCGTCGAGGAAAACTGCGGCGCCCTTGGAAGTGACGGCGTCGATCAGTTGAGCGTAGAGATCTTGGCCGACCCCGCCAGGCAGACTGCCGGCCATGACGAAGATGACGCCCTCCCAGGCCAGACCAGTCAGCCTGGTCGTCAGCGCCGCAACCTCGCTGACGCTGACGACCGGGCCGGGCTCGTTGAACTCAGTGATGCCCTCGGCACTGGTCAAGACTTTCAGGTTCGTCCGCGTCGGCGCGGCGATGGTGACGAAGTCAGTCTCGATCCCGCTGGTGGCAGCCAGGACCTGGTCGATCTCACGACCGGCGCTCCCACCCAGGAAGCCCGTCGCCAGCGTCCTTCCACCCAGGGCGGCGATCGTCTTGGAGACATTGACACCCTTGCCGCCGACATCGACCACAAGCTTGTCCAGACGATTGAGCCCTCCCGGAGCGAGGCGACCGACCTCGGCGGTCTTGTCCATGGCGGGGTTGACCGTGACCGTGATGATCATCGCTCCTCCTCGGAAACGAGCAGGGCATGGATGGCGTCGGGATCGTCACGAGCGACCACCGCTTCGACGGTCGACTCGTCCTCGAAGGCTTCGACGATCCGCTCCAGAATCGCCAGGTGCTCGTCGCCTTGGGCGGCGATGCCAACGACAAGTTTGACCGGCTGCCCCGACCAGTCGAGCCCCTGGGGGTAGGTCAGCACCACCAGCCCCGTGCCCAGTATCTCGGATTTGTACTCCATCTCGCCGTGCGGGATGGCGATCATGTTGCCGATCGCGACCGAGAACTCTTTGTCACGGGCGATCATGCCCTCGGTGTAGCGGTCGGTGACGTACCCTGCCTGCGTCATCAAGGCGCCGCAGCGGCGAATGACGTCTTCGACCGACTCTGACTCCAGCCCGGTGACGATGTTCCTCTTCTCCAGCACTGCCATGTTCTGTCCTTTCCTGAGCCAGGCCGCTTGACGGTTGGCTAGAATATAATGTTGTTTCTTAAGTGTTCTCTCAAATGGCGCTCGACTCCGCGCCGAGCGGCGTCCTCCTCGCCGTCCACCACCGCGTCGAGAAAGGCCGAGTCCTCCAGCAGGGCCGCGCTCAAACACCCCATGACGTCGAGAGCGGCCCGACTGGCCTGGGTCGGGGCCAGCATGACCACGCAGCAGCAACACTGCTGTAGCCCCGCACTGGTGAACTGACCGGACCGCGGCTTGATCAGGGCGAAGACAGGCTTGTCCACGCCCTGCGTGCGGGTGTGGAGCAGGATCAGGCGCAAACTCGGCACGACCTGAGTCGACAAGCCTTCCCGGCGCACCAGGTCGGCATGGATGACGCGCCCGCCGTCTTGATCGTGTCCGAAACGATAACCGACCAACTTTGCCAACTGGTCGAAATCGTCACAGTCGTCGACCGTGACGACGTCGAAGTTCGCCAGCAAGGCCTCAACACTGGCCAGGACGACTCCAGCGTCCTCACAAACCTGCCGCAGCGGCATGGTCGACGGACTGGCCAAGGCGACGTCGGGGCGGGCCAGGTGGGTGATCATGGCGTGGACAGCCCTCACGTCGTCACTGTCCAGCACCGGCGAAACCCGCACCACCGGAATCGACATATTCTCGACTGGGACAGAAGCGACGCAGAAGTCGAACCGCGCCCAGTCTTCGGCCTCGCCGAGCACACAGATCTCCATATCCGCCTGGGAGCCGAAGTGTTCACGCAGTTGGGAATCCATCAGGTAGGACGTGCCGATGCCCGACCCGCAGACCACGGCGACCCGCAGCCGACGGTTGGAGTGGGCCTGCATACGCATCAAACCAGCGCCGAAATGTGTCGCCAGAAAGGTGGCCTCAGACTCAGGCAGGTCGTCGGCGATTTGGCCTAGGACAGCCAGTGCCGAACGAGCCTTGGCGACCACCTCGGGGTACTCGCGCGTCATCTCGGCATGTAGCGGATCGGTCAGCACGACATGGTTGCGGATGCGCACGATCGCCGAACGCATATGCTCGGCCACCCCGTCGACCAAGCGATCATCAAGCTTGAGGAAGGGCGCCAGCTCAGGATCGAACTGCTCGATCATCTGATAAGCCAAGTTCGTCAAGAGGTAGGAACCGGCTTCGGCCTCGCTGGGCGCGCCGGCGCCTGCCGCTTGACGCAAGGCCGACAGGTACACCGCCAGCGCCTGACGCTCCTGTTCGGGAATGGTGACCGCGAACTCCAACTCCAAGCTGTTGGCGAAGAAGTCGGCCGACGCCAACTTGGTGGTCGGCGCGCCACCGTCGGTCGACGGCAGGGGTCCGCAACTGATGACCCGCTCGACCGCCACGGCCATGAAGATGGTCAGGCCGCGACGCGACTCTGGGGTCATCCAATCCACCTGAGGTGCGAAACGCGTCCGAATCAACTGCGCCACACCGTCGACGATCTCAGCCGGAGGGTAAGCCGCCGCCAGGCGCACCGCGTCCGACTCCGCCTCCAGCTTGGACACCGCCGCCGCGATGGCGTTGCGAATCGCCGCCTCACCGCCCTCCACCAGCACTCCGAAGCCGGGACGCCGCTCGACAGTGACGCCGAAGGGGCGCAGCTCGTCGTCCAACCAGGCGAGATCGTGGACCAAGGTGGCAGTCGAGACCTGGTAGCGATTGGCGTAGGTCTGAAGCTTCTGAACATCGACCGAGGTCAACAAGGCCAAGCCGAACAGCACCCTTCGATCATGGGCGCCGACCGGAACACTCGCGCGCCCCGCCGCCGAGGCTTGCCACAGCGCCTGCTTGGCCCACTCGGCTCCGATCAGCTGAACGCCTTGGCCGACCAGGGTGGCCACGCTCAAACCGTCCGGCTCGATCAGGGCGTCGAGTTCTTTCAGCTCACGAAAAACGGTGCGACGACTGACGCCGACGATCCTGGCCAAGTCGGCGACCCGCACTGGCTGATCACAGCCAGCCAGCGCGGTCGCCAGGGCCGTCAGTTTCGGTGGTAGTGGACGCACGT
>JAITVA010000192.1 GCA_031286045.1 Propionibacteriaceae bacterium
AATCAGTATCCATCACGAACCTCCAGGTTCAAACGGGTTTAGCAATACTGATTCTGCGACACCCTCACCCCACTCCCACGCTCCCACACCGACCATCCCTTGGAATAACTCATCTAGAGTGCTCGGCGGACACGTCGTCTGAGACCGGCTGGTCGGCTGCGTAGGTGGACTCGCGAGCGTACTCTTCCGGAGACAGGATTGGGTTGAAACCCATCGCGTACAAATCCGAAATGGTGTGCGAATGGCCCGCCTCATCGAGCCCGGCGACGAATGCTGTCAGTATCGCGTGCGTGAAAGAGGCAGGACTCGGGTGGGCGTACACAATGTGAACATGCATGAGACCATCCTTCCACCCCCGCAGCCTCACTGACGCAGGACCCCGCTCCGGTATGGTTGCGACTACTGACCAATGAGAGAGGGTGCAGTGACAACTCAGCCCGTCACCGTGTTCAAGCCGGTTCCAGTGTTCACGCGCGCGGATGTGGAACCCACCGATGCGCTTATCGACGACCACTTGGGCGAGGCCTTCGACGCTTGGAGGGAGCTTATCGAGGTCTTCACCAGCGAGTTCGGTCTGCAGCCGACATGGCGGTTCTATCGGGACGGCGGTTGGTTGTGCAAGTCGCTCAAAGGAAAGAAGAACCAGGCCTGGCTCGGTGTATGGTCCCACGAAGCCACGGCGACCTTCTATTTCGCTGAAAGACACCGTGATGGCCTGGTCGCCCTGGACATCCCTGAGGAACTGCGGCTGCAGGTGTCCTCAACGACCATGGTTGGAGCGATGCTGCCAGTCCAGATCGTGATCCGTGATCACGCGGACGTGAACTCCTGCTTGACTGTCATGCGACACAAGCTCTCGGTCAAGTGACGTTCTGTGAGAACCGTCCCCGCGGCTTCACGTCTCTTTCATCAGGGCGACATAGACCTTCAAAGCCTCAAGAGAGGACACACCAAGTTTTCCGTAGATGTTCTTGTTGTGGAACTTGACCGTGTTGATGCTGATGAACAGCTGGGCAGCGATCTCATGGGCTGTCCGATTCTCCATGTAGAGATTGAAGACCGCTCGCTCTTGGGTCGACAATGAGCCAAGGTTACGGAGGAAGCGTTCGAACAGGGGGCTCCTCGCCGTGCCGTCCCGCCTGCTCGCCTGCGCCTTGGTCTGCTCCAGTTCGGCGCTGAGGCTCTGATTCTCAACACCCAGCGCCTTGCGTTCTTGGTCGAGTGCGGCCAGGTACTCCAGGAGATCGTCGATCTCGGCGATCTGGGTTTTCGCCGCGCTGGTGCTCCCTTGAGATCGGACCAGGCTCAAGGCGGAGACCACCGGGCGGATGTAGCGTCGGGAGATGAACAGGGCTGCGAACAGACTCGCCGCCAATACCGCGATCAGTCCCCCATAGAACAAGAGCTTGTCATGGTTGATGCCTCGGTCCCAGTCGGACTTCGGTAGCAGCAAGGCCACCGCCCAGCCTTCGGCCCGGAAGGGCGAGTCGGACGGATAGAGCTTGATGCCTTCCGCCCTTCCCGCGTACACCTTGTCGTCGGAGGCCAGCAGGTCGATGGCCCCACCGCCCGCCTGAGGGGTCAACAAACCAACGGTCTGGCTGCTCAGGTAGAAGTTTCCCGCGATCAAGCCGACTCGGGTGTCAATCTCACCTGCGTTCGTCGGGGCGAAAGCAGCGAGAACCCGGGGATAATGCGTGGCATCAGGGCTGTACAGGCGCTTGAACAGCATGTCACTCACCTCCATGCCACACAGACCCCAGACCGTCCCGTCGGGGGCGATCAGCGGAACGAGGAGCAGCATCGCATACTCACTGTTGCCGTCCAGGAGATAGCGGTCGCTCCAGTAGTACAGACGGCTCAGGTCCGTGCCCGCACTGCTGCGGGCGACGGTCATGACCTTGTCAAAGAGACGCATGCCCCCCAAGTCGAAATCCCGCCGCCACTGCCCCAGCAACTCGATCCCATTCGCTCTGGCGACGTCGGCTGGCCCCCTCAAACAGTAGGTTTTCGACGGCACTGATGACAGACTGTTGGTGGTGGTGCGCTTGAGGAAGAGCCCGGCTTTCGTGTCGGGGTTGTCGCTGACGGGACTCGTCGATGCGTCGAGGATGATGAAGGCGCCGCTCGACACAGTATTGTCGAGAACGGTCAGCAGATCCCCCACCGTCTGGGACAACAAGGCATCCACCAACTCAGGATGGGCCGTCACCTGACTGCCCGCGATGGCCTGGTCCTCGGCCCAATCGTGGATGCCGTCGGCCAAGGTTCGTGCGAGAGACACACCGCGCATGGACAGACTTGCATAGTCTTCGGCCACGGCGGCGCTGACGTGACGCGCCTCTGCGTCCATCCAGGCGAGATGGCGTTGCTCAGTGGTGCGAAAGACCCCTATCATGGCCAGAATCAGAATGCCCGCGCCGACGATGGCGACGGCGAAGAGGGTGAAGAAGGCGAAAGCCCGCATCTGCAGGGTCCGGGCTTTGTCGGTCCACGGACGACGCAGCAGGGTCAACGCTTCGCGAAACATGTTCACGAGTCCGACCTCCTCCGCGCCGCCATGATCAGCGCCTCATCCGCTCGATGAACTTCGTGAGCGATGAGGCCTGATCGACCGGGTCACCGTCGAGATAGGCGCCGCGTTCCTCCAGCATGATCGCTTTGTACTGCTCCTCATAGTCTTTGGAGATCGCGTCGAAGGCTTCGAAGGACGGCGTGATGAAGAACTCATACTCCTGACTCATGGTCGTCACCGTCTGAAGCATCTGGCGAATGTAGGGGTTTGAGGCGTCGTCGATCGCACGCGGCATGTAGGTCTCGAAGGCCTCACGAGTGACCGGAAGATATCCTGTTTGTGAAACGAAGCGCATGTTCTGCGCTGGCTCAGTGAACCAGGCCAGGAAAACGGAAGCAGCTGTCTCCCGATTCTCATCACTCTTGGACACCATGAAGCCGTTGCCACGCTGGACGGCGACCTTGTCGGCCCCGACCATGACGGGGAATGGCAGAACAGAGTACTTCACCGGTTCGATCAAGCCATCGGCATAGGTGACAGTGTCTCCATAGAAGAGGATGCCTGCGGACGATCCAGTGGAGCTGACGATGTCGCCCGTCTTGGACAGATCTGAGGAATACCCGTCATAGACGGCGAACCCGCCCTTCACAGACGGCGCCCAGGAATTCTCCCAGATTCGAGTGTAAGCACTATTGTCGAGAACCAGGCTCTCCCCGCTGAAGAGAGTCGTACCTTGCTGGATCATGGCGGCCTGCGCCAGGTTGACCCAGGAGTCGGCGCTGAAGAACTGGTTCCCGTCCCCCGGCGTCTGAGGCGTGGCCTGGTCGGTCCACTCGTAGTACCTGGCCGCCGCTCGCGCTATCCCCTCGAAACTGGCGAAGCAATCCATCGTCACGCCGGTGGCGGCAGCGAACCGATCGAACAAGGTCTGGTTGACGAAGAGGATCTCAGTGGACTTGGCAAAAGGAAACACATAGAGTCCGCCGTCGCCCAACCGTCCTTCCTCCAGGAAGGCCGGCACGTAGTCTGCCAGTTCCTTCTGCGTGAAATGGGCGTCGAGATCAGCCAGCAGTCCACGAGCCTGGAAGTGCACGGCGGTCTTGGGGTAGGCGGTGGTGATGTCAGGCATGGCTGGCGCGCCAGGGTCACCATTGAGGACCATGGCGAGCGCGTCCTGCAACTCCGCCGACGAGGAGATGGCCTCCACTGAGACAATGATGCCCCGCTCAGCCCCGACGGTGCCATTGAACTCGTCGATCAACTCGTCCATGGTCCGCTGCAAGTCCCCGCCGAAGTTGTGCCACATGGTCAAGGTCACCGGGGCGTCAGGGTCGAGCGAGTCGTCAACTCCGCAGCCTGGAAGCATTGAGAGCGCCGCGAGAAGACCTACCCACCAGCCGATGACCATGCGTTTTCGCATCACCCATTCCTCCTGTCAACATCACTGTCGTTGCCCCACGGAGAGAAAACCCACAACTCATCCTACCGGACAACGCCAACAGGCCGCTTCTGCGCTGAAAAGAGCGAAAAACTATCCTCAGGGTAGGTCACAAATCCTCGGTCGACTCCGTAGAGTTGTGAGCAAGGCCAGATGGGAAGCATTCTCATACCAGGCTCGGGGGCCCTCTGACACAACCTTGCTCATCGCCTCCAACGGACAGCGAATGTCCCAGCACTGGCCCCTGGTCAGTTGACGCTGATTCGCCGGAAGATCCGGCGTCACGACACCGAAGGAGGATGACTGACATGCGAAGCGATCTATTTGGAGGCTTGGGAGGTCTTGGTGGAGCGCTGGGCGGCCTCATGGGCGGCCTGGCCAAATCCGGTCTGTTGCCGAAGGACACACCAGAGGGGAAACTGCTGAGCGCCCAAAGCGACCTGTCCGACTTGCAGAAACAAGAAAGCGAACTCTTGCTGGAGATCGGACGCCAGGCCTATGAACAGACCCCAACCGCCTGGCCCCAGCAGCCGCGACTGGCCTTGATCCAGCAAAACATCGCCTCGGCGCAGGCGACCCTGGGTGAGGCGAAACAAGCACAGGAACAGGCGGATGCCGACAAAGCGGTCCAAGACGCGAAAGGCCGCTGCTCGAACTGTGGCCACAAGAACACTGACGACGTCAAGTTCTGCCAAGAGTGCGGCACACCGCTGGCCGGGGCGGATCCGAAGCGTTGCACCACCTGCGGAGTCCAGTTGTCCGCCGGCACCCGCTTCTGTGGGGAGTGCGGCGCGCGACAGGAGGACTGAACGATGGCGACTTACAAGCAACCGTGCCTACATTGCGGCGAATTCGTCGAACGCGACGCACGGCTGTGTCCCCACTGCCACTCCCGCAGTCCCTTCGGCTATCACTGCCCGACCTGTCTGAAGCCGGTGAACAAAGACCAGGCGGTCTGCTCCGGCTGCGCTCGCTGCCTGACAGTGATCTGCCCGACCTGTGCGGCGCCGACCTTCGCCGACGAGCGCTGCGGGGAGTGTGGCAGTGGCCTGATGGTCCATTGCACCAACCCCCGCTGTGGCCAGTTGCAGTTCTTCGACGCCCAGAAATGCACCGCCTGTGGGAAAAAGATCAAGCATGAGACAGGGAGAGGATAGACGATGCTACAGTCATTCACACGCAACCACCAAGACGATTCCGCTGAGGCGGGTTTCCAGTTCACCTTCTACTGCGACATCTGTCGCGACGGGTACAAGTCAAGCTTCATCGAGTCCGAGACCTACAAAAAGAAGGGCCTCTTGCGTGGACTCGGGCAGGGCGCCAGCATCCTGGGCAGCGTGCTCGGCGGTCGGCTCGGCTCTCTGGGCTACAGTGCGGACCGTGCCTCCACCATGCTCTCCCAGAGTTTCGAACCCCGCTCGCCAGAATGGCTGAAGGAGCATGAGCAGGCCTTCGAACGCTGCCAGAATGAGGCGAAGGAGCACTTTCATCGCTGCCCCAACTGTAACAGCTACGCCTGCGATCACTGCCACAACGAGGATGCTGGATTGTGTGTCACCTGCGCCCCCCGACAGGCAGTGTGCGTCGCGCAGGCGCACGCCGCAGCCATGAAACGCAACATCGATCAAGCCGGTCAGACAACCACCGTCTGGCAGGACACGATCGAGGCAAAGACCGCCATCTGTCCCGCCTGTGGCAAACCCGCCGGCGCAGGCAAATTCTGCAACAACTGCGGGACATCCATGGCCATGGCGACCTGCCCACAGTGCGGATCGGACAACTCCCGAGACGTCCGTTTCTGCAACAACTGCGGGCACAAGCTTGGGCAGGCGGCGTCGACGCCCGGCCCATGCCCCTCGTGCGGCCACATCAACGCCCCCGACGCCAAGTTTTGCGGCGGCTGCGGTGGCAGTCACAACCGGTGAATCCTTGGGACCGGGGCAGTCGGTCCCAAGGTCGGATCAGTCAGAGCTGGTGGAACCGAACCGGATGTCGCGCACCGACTCCCCCGCGACGATCCGCACCGGGACGAACTCCTCAACCGGATCAAGGTCGCCCTCGATATGGCGCATCAGGACCTCGACACCGCGACGGGCCATGGTCTCTTGGGGTTGCTCGATGGTCACGAGCTTGGGCACCACGTACGAGGCCAACTCGATGCCGTCGTGACCGATCAAGGAGATATCATCGGGAACGGTCAAGCCTTGCTCATACAATCCCCGCATCGCCCCCAAGGCCATGATGTCGCTCATGGCGTATATCGCAGTCAGATCTGGCAGGCGCGTGGTGAGATCGATGGCCGCTTCGTAGCCGCAGCGCAGCGAGTATCGAGTTCCGACATACTGGCGGTCACAATCGAACTCGACACCGGCGGCCTTCAGGGCAGCCAGGACCCCCTCGTGGCGATGTAGGGAGATCGTCGATGCGTCGATATCACCACCGACCACCCCGATGCGACGATGCCCGCGACCCAGAAGGTGTTCCGTCGCCAACTGCGCCGCCACCCGGTCGTCGGTTGTGACAGACGAGACCGCCGATCGCCCTGCCGAAGCGACCGAGTTGGTCAGGACGACCGCCGGACACTGCTCACCGATGCGCACAGCATTCGTCGCCACATGGTCGGCGTCAGCCCCGAGAAAGACAACACCGCGTGGCTTGATTTCGGTCACCAGGCGCTCTGCCTCGGCCACCTCGTTGGCGTCCTCGTCGAGATACTGCGTCACGACAGTGTGTCCGGTCGCGGTCACCGCCGCCTGGACATGCTCCAACATTGCCGCGAACAAAAGGTTGTGTCGGCCCTTGACCGCCACCAGGATCGTCATGGTGGCGGACTGCTTGAGGTGCTGGGCGTTGCGGTTGACGGAGAATTGCCAGCGATCAATCACCTGCTGGACCCGGCTGGCTGTGGCTGCCGAGACATCGGGATGATGGGCCAACACCCGTGACACCGTGCTGACCGAGACACCCGCCTCACGGGCGACATCTTTGATGGTGGTCACAATTCGGCTCCTTCCCCCGCAGTGCGCCATCGTAGCGGCGTCGGACCAGCCCACGCCAACCCTGTCCGCCCTGTGTGCCGGCACGGACCAGCCTCAGCCCTTGACCGCACCAGCCGTGACACCCTTGATGATCGACTTCTGTCCGATCAGGAAGAAGATGATGATGGGAATGATCGACAGGACCAGCATGGCCATGAAACCACCCATGTCTTTGGCGCCGTAGGTGCCTTGCATGTACGACTGGACGGCGACTGGGATCGTCTTCCACTGCGAGCCGATGACCAGATAGGGCAGGAGGAAGTCGTTCCAGATCCACATGACATTGAGGATGGCGATAGTCATGGCCGTGGGCCGAAGGATCGGGAAGATGACACGGAAGAAGACCTGCCAACTGGAGGCGCCGTCAATCATGGCGGCCTCTTCCAGATCGATCGGGATCGACCGGATGAAACCGACGTAGATGAAGACGGACAGCCCCGCCCCAAAGCCGGTGTACAACACGATCATGCCGATCGGATTGTCCAAATGCGTCACGTTGGCCACCTTCGACATGGTGAACATCACCATCTGGAAGGGCACGACCATGGAGAAGACGAAGAGGTAGTACAACACCGAGGTGTACCAAGCCTTGACGCGGGCGATGTACCAGGCGACCATGGCGGTCAGCAGCACGATGACCAGGGTCGCGCAGACTGTGATGAACACCGAGACTCCGAGGGCCTGAAAGAAACCGGTCTTCTGCAGCCCGTCGGTGTAGTTCTGACCGGCGGTGAATGACTCGGAGTTCGGCAAGGCGAAGGGTGTCTGCGAAACGAACAGGTTGCCTTTGAAGGAGTTGACCAAAACCAGAAGCAGCGGAACCAAGTAGATGATCGAGACGACGAGGAATGCCCAGAAGGCGATCACATGGAAGACCTTGCCGCGCGCTTTGGCGTCGGCTGACGACAGTCTCGAACCAGCAGATCGCTTGGCACGAAGGGTGGCTGACATGGACATCAGGCGTCCACCTCCTTGGAGCGAGTGGCGCGCAATTGCAGGTAGGCCACAACCGCGACGAAGACGAAGAAGATGACCGCCTCGGCCTGACCGACGCCTTGCTGATTACGCAACTTGTAGAACACCCGGAAGATATTGAGAGCCGCCCCCTCGGACTGATTCTGTGGCGCGCCGTTGGTCAGGGCCAGGTTTTGGTCGAACATCTTCAAGCAGTTCGACAGAGTCAGGAATGTGCAGATCGTGATCGACCCGGCCATCATCGGAATGATGACGGAGAAGAGCTTGTGGCGGAAACGGGCGCCGTCGATGTCGGCCGCCTCCAACACATCGGTGGGGATGTTCTGGATCCCAGCGATGTAGATCACCATCATGTAGCCGACCATCTGCCAGTTGACCAGGATCACTAGGCCCCAGAAACCGTAGGTCGCGGAGTAAGTCAGGTCCTGATGGAACATGGCCTGCAGAATCGCGTTGAGAATCAGTTGCCAGATGTAGCCCAAAACGATGCCGCCGATCAGATTGGGCAGAAAGAAGACGGCCCGAAAGACGTTGCGTCCGCGAATCGCCCGCGTCAGCAGCATGGCGACGGTGAAGCCCAACACGTTGACTGTGATGACTGAGACGACGGTGAATTTGACCGTGAACCACAGTGACGCCAGGAAGTCGCCGTTTTGAGTGAAGGCCCTGACATAGTTGTCGAGGCCCACCCAGGTGGCGTCGTTGACCGTCCGGAAGGAGGTGAAGGACAGGTACAGCCCCATCGCGAAGGGCACGATGAAGGCCAAAATGAAACAGAGGAAGGTGGGCAGAGCGAAGACTGGGAACCATTTCTTGATGTAGTGAGAGACGCGCATCATGCTCCTGTGGATGAGGACGAGGTGTGATCGGCCCATGACCGCGCCCTTGTCGGGGCCGGGTCATGGGCCGAGGGGGCCGGGAAGGACAGGCGCGGCGCTGGTGTGATGGCGCGCCTGTCCGTCCCTGCTTGAGTCAGTTCACTTGCCGCCGGCCGCTTTGGCCTGAGCCGCCCAGTCGTCGACGACTGTCTTCTCGACGGTCGGCCAGTCCATCTGACCTTGAGCATATGACAGGAGGTCGGCGCCGAAGCCGTCCTTCCAATCCTGGCTCGGCATCACCTGGAATGGTGACCATGACACCGATTTGATGTCCTTGTCGCTCATCCATGTCATGACCTCTTTGGCCAGCGGATCGTCAGGCGTGTCGGTGGTCGAGAACCAATCGAAGGGGGCGATGAAGCCAAGGCTGGAGGCGACCGCCTTCTTGCCGTAGTCAGAGGAGAACAACCAGGTCAGGAAGTCGAGCGAAGCCTTCTGTGAGGCCTCGGAGACCTTGGAGTTGATGGAGAAGTAGTTCTCGGTGCCGATCGGAATACCGTACTTCTCCTCACCGGAGATGCCCATGTAGAGCGGGAGCATGTGGACGTCGTCAGCCTTGACCGTGTTGCCTGTGGCAGCGGCGATCTGCGACCAGCCCCAGTTGCCGTTCTGCACCATGGCCGACTGACCGAGCGCGAACTCCGCCATCGAGTCGTCCACCGTCTTGGAGCCGAGTTCAGTCGGCGCCGTGGTCGAATTGTTGAGGTACAGATCGAACAGGTTCTTCATCTTGTCACCATAGGTGAACTTGATGGATGCCGGAGTCCCCTTGGTCAGATCGACCTTGTCCTGGTTGAACTCGTAGAACAAGGGCACGTCGGCCAAGTGGGTCTGCCAACGCCAGTCCTCACCGGGCTTCAGCGACGTGCTTGAGAACACGCCGGTGATGCCGAGGGCCTCCTTGTGCGCTGTCATGTCGGTGACGACCTGATCGAGCAGACTCCAACTGGTGATCTGGTCGGCCGAAGTGATCGACACCTTCTTGTCTGTCAGGGCGAAGTACTTCTTCATGATAGCGTCGTTGTAAATGATGCCGTAGCCCTCGACGACATAGGGCACACCCCACACACCGTCACTGGTCGACACGGCCATGGACTGGTCGTTCAGGTGCTTGTAGAGGTCGGAGTCCGTCAGATCAGCGGTGTAGTCCTTCCAGTTGGAGTAACCGACCGGGCCGTTGATCTGGAAGATTGTCGGCGGCTCCGACTTGGCGATCTCGGAGGTCAGAGTCTGTTCGTAGGTGCCCGAGGCAGCCGTCGTGATCTTGACCTCGACCCCGGTCTGCTTCTTGTACTCGTCGATGATCGTCTGATACTTGTCGGCGATCTCAGGCTTGAAATTGAGGAAGTAGACGGAGCCTTTGTCATCACTGCCGCCACTTCCAGGGTTGTTACCGCATCCAGCGAACCCGACCAGCAGCGTGGCTGCCGCCAGACTCACCCCGATGGTGCGACTGATTGTTCTCATGTCATCCTGCTTTCTGCGATGAGAGCTTCTTATCTTGTTCCGGGAGGCGATGCGCCTGACCCTTGATATTGTGGGAACGT
>JAITVA010000285.1 GCA_031286045.1 Propionibacteriaceae bacterium
GGGGCCAACGAGGTCATCGTCACGATCATGCTCAACTCGATCGCCACGTTCTTGGCGGGCTACCTTCTGACCCTCGACGCCTTCCAGATGGAGGGGTCCAACAACCCGATCTCACCGAAGATCGATGTCAACGCCATGTACCCGGACCTGTTTGGCACCAGGGTTCACATCGGCTTCCTTCTGTCCATCGCGGCGGCCTTCGGCGTGTGGTGGTTGATGGAGCGCTCCACCCTGGGCTTCCGCATCCGTGCGGTCGGCGAGAACAAGGACGCCGCCCGAACCGCCGGTATGAACGTGCGGTCGGCCTACGTCTGGGTCATGGTGATCGGCGGCGCCCTGTGTGGTCTGGCCGCGACCGCCCCCTTGATGGGACCTCCCGGCCAACCTCTGACGGTGGACATCGCCTCGACCTTCGGTTTCGATGCCATCACAGTGGCCTTGTTGGGCCGCTCCAAGCCGCTGGGCACCGTCTTGGCGGGTCTCTTGTTCGGCGGGCTGCGTGCCGGCGGGTACGTCATGCAGGCGTCGACCGGCACCTCGATCGACATCATCTTGGTCCTCCAGTCCGTCATCGTGCTGCTGATCGCCGCGCCACCGCTGGTCAAGGCCATCTTCCGCTTGCCCGATCCTGACAGACGCAAGAAGGTCGCCCCACCTCGTGAGGTCATTCCCGCAGGAACGGAGGTCGCAGCATGAGCACCGCGGATCTGACGATGGGTGTCACACCCACCACTGGTCGTGGTCGACGCGTCGCGCCACCGACCGTCGACCCTGAACTGGCCGGGCTCATGCCCAGGTCTTGGAAGATGCCCATCATCTTCTCCATCCTGACCTTGGTCTCGCTGCTTGGCTTCTGTTTGACGGTGGGCGACGGGGCGAAGTCGGGCGTCTTGATCAAGGTCGGCACGACCGGTTTGGCCGACATCGTGCTGGACCTGCCCAGCTTCCCTGCGATCGGCGTGTTGACTCTGGTCATGGTGGTGCTGACCGGTTTCGCCTGGGCGGCTTTCGTCGGCCGGTCCAAGCTCAACACCTGGTTCGCCATCGGTTTCGGAGCGGCCTTCGTCGTGACCTTCTTGTTGTGGGCGGTCTCTGGCAACGCCAATCCGCTGCAGTTGACCTCACTCTTGTCGGGCGCACTGTTCTTGTCTGTGCCCTTGATCTTCGGTTCGATGGCGGGCTGTGTCTGCGAGCACGTCGGTGTCATCAACGTCTCCATCGAAGGCCAACTGCTGGGCGGCGCTTTTCTAGCGGCCGTGGTCGGTTCGCTGACGGGCAACCCCTGGATCGGCTTGGTCGCGGCGCCGGTCGCCGGGGCCCTGGTCGGCTGCCTGTTGGCGGTGTTCGCCGTGCGCTATTGGGTCGACCACATCATCGTCGGCGTCGTCCTGAATGTGCTGGTCACAGGCTTGACGAGTTACCTGTTCTCGACGGTCTTGTCGAGCAGCGTGGCCATGTCGGTGCCGGTGCGCTTGCCGGTGTGGCGCATCCCCCTCCTGGCTGAGATACCTGTCATCGGCACGGTGCTGTTCAACCAGTCGGTCTTGACCTACATCATGTACATCGTCGTCATCGCCTTGCAGATCATGCTCTTCCGTTCCCGCTGGGGTTTGCGCATGCGGGCCTGTGGCGAGCATCCGCGCGCCGCTGACACGGTGGGCATCAGGGTCAACCGCACGCGCGTCGTCAACACCATCATCGGTGGCGCCATCGCCGGGTTGGGCGGCGCCTTCTTCACCCTGGCCAACGGGCTGGCCTTCGGTAAAGAGATGAGCGCCGGACGCGGCTACATCGCCTTGGCCGCCATGATTCTCGGCGGGTGGAAACCCAAGGGAGCCCTGGTGGCGGCACTCTTGTTCGGTTTTGCGGACAACCTACAGAACGCTCTGGGCGTGGTCGGTGTGGCTGTGCCCAGTCAGTTCATGCTGATGGCGCCCTATCTGGTGACGATCCTGGCTGTGGCCGGCGTGGTCGGCACTGTCCGGGCTCCGGCTCAGGAAGGTACCGCCTACAATGGGTAATATGGCCTGCGTCGTGGGGGTGTTGGAACCGAATGTGGATGATGAGGGGGCCGATGGCGAGTCCTTGGCCCCACCGAGAAAGGGGTCCCCATGGAATGGGACGAGTTGGTTGAGGCCGCCCGATTGGCGACGGCGCACTCCTATTCGCCGTACTCGCACTACCCGGTCGGTGCGGCGGCTTGGACGACCGATGGTCGTCTGGTGACGGGCTGCAACGTCGAGAACGCTTCTTACGGGTTGACGCTGTGTGCCGAGTGCGGCTTGGTGTCGAACCTGGCGGCGACCGGCGGTGGGCGTTTGATCCGCTTCACCTGCGTCGATCAGGCCGGAAGGATCATCACCCCGTGTGGGCGTTGTCGTCAGTTGTTGTGGGAACACGGCGGGCCGACCCTGCAGGTCTTATCGCCCGCCGGAGTCGTGTCGATGGACCAGTTGCTGCCCCAAGCCTGGGGTTTTGAGGAGCTGAACCCGTCGGCGTGACCTGGCCCCAAGCGAAAGACATCATATGAAAGGCAGAGACAATGGAGGCATTCGACGCAGTCGATGTCATTGAGACGAAACGTGACAAGAAAGTGTTGTCCGACGCCCAGATCGATTGGGTGATCGACGCCTACACCCGGGGCGTGGTGGCGGAGGAGCAGATGTCCGCCTTGGCGATGGCCGTCTTCCTCAATGGACTGACCAGGCCCGAGCTGAACCGCTGGGCAGCGGCGATGATCGCCTCGGGGGAGAGGCTCGACTATTCCCACCTGAGCCGCCCGACGGCTGACAAACACTCGACCGGGGGAGTCGGCGACAAGATCACCTTGCCGCTGACGCCTTTGGTGGCCTCCTTCGGTGTCGGCGTGCCGCAGTTGTCCGGCCGTGGTCTGGGTCACACCGGCGGCACCTTGGACAAACTGGAGTCGATCCCTAGGTGGCGGGCCGCGTTGACGAATGATGAGATGTACGCCCAGATGGAGTCGCTCGGGGCTGTCATCTGTCAGGCGGGCGCTGGTCTGGCCCCGGCCGACCGCAAGTTGTACGCACTGCGCGACGTCACCGGCACGGTCGCCTGCGTGCCCCTGATCGCCTCATCCATCATGAGCAAGAAGATCGCTGAAGGCACTGGCGCCTTGGTGCTGGACGTCAAGTGCGGTTCGGGAGCTTTCATGGCCGACCTGCCGCGTGCCCGTGAATTGGCCCAGACCATGGTCGGCATCGGTCGCGACCACGGGGTCACCACGGTCGCCCTCATCACCGACATGTCCACGCCACTGGGTCTGACGGCGGGCAACGCACTGGAGGTGCGAGAAGCGGTGGAGGTGCTGGCCGGTGGCGGACCGACCGACGTGGTGGAGTTGACCCTGGCTCTGGCCCGCGAGATGCTCCAGGCCGCAGCTGATCGGATCGAGAAGACCGGCATTCCCGGCGCTGGGGTCGCGCCAGGCGGCGCGGAGGCGAGTCGCCGCGCCGGCCAACTACGTGACGCCGATGTGGCGGCGGCCTTGACCAATGGCCGGGCGATGGACACCTGGGACGCCATGATCAAGGCCCAAGATGGTGACCCGCACGCGGACTTGCCCGTCGCCCGACACAACGAGACTCTCACCGCTGAGGCTGATGGCTATCTGACCAGCCTGGACGCCCTCAAAGTCGGAGTCGCCGCCTGGCGGCTCGGCGCTGGCCGGGCGCGCAAGGAGGATCCTGTCCAGGCCGGCGCTGGTGTGGTCATGCACGCCAAGCCCGGCGACCGTGTCACCAAGGGTCAGCCCCTGGTGACCCTGCACACCGACGAGCCGGCGCGCTTCGACCGTGCGCGCGAGTCCCTGGCTGACGCCTGGACCATCGCCCCCGACCAACCCCCAGCGACATCGGTGGTGCTGGAGAGAGTCGCCTGACCGGATGATGCGCTCAGCTGCCCCTCGCCTGGCATCCACGGACCACCCCCACCATTCACTGCTCACCTAGACAGATAGGATCGATGATATGACTATGACAAAGCACGATCTCGCTCAGATGATCGACCACACGCTTTTGAAACCCGAAGCCACCAGCGCCGATGTCGCCGCCCTGGTCGATCAGGGGCTTGAGCTGGGAGTGTGGTCAGTCTGCGTCTCACCGGCCATGCTGCCGATCGAGGCTCAAGGCCTGCGCGTGGCTGCCGTCTGTGGCTTCCCCTCCGGCGCGCATTCCAGCGTCACCAAGGCGGCCGAGGCGGCCCAAGCCGTGGCCTGTGGCGCTCAGGAGATCGACATGGTGATCAACCTCGGTCTCGCCAAAGCGGGGGAGTGGAGAGGTGTGGGTCACGACATCGCCGCGGTGCGCGCCTGCGTGCCTCGTCCGACTGTCCTCAAAGTCATCATCGAATCAGCGGTCCTGACCGACGAGGAGATTGTTCAGGCTTGTCAGCAGGCTGAAGCGGCCGGCGCTGACTTCGTCAAGACCTCGACTGGTTTCCATCCGGCTGGTGGAGCCAGCGTCCACGCCGTCGAACTGATGAAGGCGACCGTCGGTGATCGTCTTCAGGTCAAAGCCTCCGGTGGGATTCACACCTTGGCGCAAGCTCAGGCCATGATCGACGCGGGCGCGACCCGGTTGGGTTTGTCAGGAACAGCCAAGATCCTCGCAGAGATGGACTGAGCGATGGGTTGGGAGCGGATGTTGCAGATCATCGGCTGGCTCGGATCGGCCCTGCTGGTCTTCTCAGTCCTGCAATCCAAGTTCCTGCGCTTCCGTATCCTCAACGGTGTGGCTTCACTGGTCTTGGTGGCCTATAACGTGCTGTTGTCGAGTTGGCCGCAGGTGGCGATGAACGCCGTGTTGGTGGTGATCGACGCCTATTTCTTGATCCGCTTGCTGCGTGAACAACGGGCCCAGAAGGCCTTCACTTTTGTGAAGGCAGACGCCGATGTCAGGCGGTGGTTCATCCGGGCGAATGGTCGTGACATCGCTCAATTCCATCCTGATCTGGTGGCCCAGATCGACCAGTGCGAGGGGCAGCTGCTCTTCCACCAGGATCGGGCCATCGGCTTGGTCGCTTTCACGCGCAGCGGCGAGGTCGCAGAGCTGTTGGCCGACTATGTCATTCCGGCCTATCGCGATTACGCCCCCGGCGCGTTCGTCTATTCCGCCACTGGGCCCTTGGCCTCGTGCGGCGTCAGCACGGTTCGCGATTACAATCCGCGTCCCGCCGTGGCGACCTATCTCACGCGGATGGGTTTCACGCAATCTCACGGGGTGTACACCAAGCAGCTTGCTCGGGTCACGCCCTGAAAGCACGAAGGAGTTGTCATGTCACTGATGGATGAGGTGGCGGCCTGGATTCTCGCCGATCCGGATGAGGATTGCCGCCAAGAGCTGAGGGCGCTGGCCGACCAGGCGGCGACCGACCCGGCGGCTCAGGCCGAGTTGGCGGATCGCTTCGCCGCGACTTTGCAGTTCGGCACAGCCGGCCTGCGCGGTCAGATGGCGGCTGGTCCCAACCGGATGAACCGGGCGGTGGTGATGCGCGCCGCGAAGGGGCTGATCGACTATCTCATGAGTGAGGTCGACACCCCGGTGGTGGTGATCGGCAACGACGCCAGGTACCACTCGCGCCAGTTCGCCCTCGACACTGCGGCGATTGTGACGGCGGCCGGTGGGCGGGCCCTCCTCCTGCCGACCCAGTGGCCGACCCCCTTGCTGGCCTATTCGGTGCGCCACCTGAACGCCGACGCCGGTGTGATGGTGACGGCCTCCCATAATCCGGCCCTCGACAACGGCTATAAGGTCTACCTCGGTGGGCGGATGGTGACCGACCCGGAGTGTGGCGCTCAGATCGTGCCGCCCTACGACACCGAGATCGCCGCCCGTATCGAGGCGGCCCCGCCAGCCAATCAGATCGCGCAGGCCGAGGGCTGGACCGACCTTGGCGACGAGATCATGGAGTCGTACGTCGCCGCTGTGGTCGGTGACGCGGAGGCCGGACTGACCAGTGACACCGTCACCGCGGCGACGACGCGATCAAGCGTCGGTCGCTCCAGCGTCGGCCACCCGACCGGCTCCACCACGACCGCGCCGGTTGTGGCCCCGCCTGCGATTCGTATCGTCCACACCGCCATGCACGGTGTCGGCTCCGCCCCGGCTCTGGCGATTCTGAGGAGAGCCGGCTTCACCGACATTCATTCGGTCGTCGAACAGGAGAAGCCCGATCCGGCCTTTCCCACAGTCAGTTTCCCCAACCCCGAGGAGCCCGGCGCCATCGACCTAGCGCTGGCCTTGGCCCGCAAGGTCGACCCGGACGTCGTCATCGCCAATGACCCCGACGCCGACCGCTGCGCTGTGGCCACCAAAGACCCTCGCTCCGGCTGGCGCATGCTCCACGGCGACGAGCTAGGCGCCATCCTCGGCGAGGCCGTCGCCGCACGAATTGAAACCGACCGCGACGCCGACCAAGGCTGTCTGAACGGCGTCGCCGATGAGCGACCGCTGAACCGTCCCGGCCCCACGGTGGGGCGGGAAGGTGGGTCGTCTTCAGATGAGCGACTGGCGGACTGTTCGGGTCTCATCGTGGGGAGGGAAGATGTGCCATCGTCAGACGAGCCAAGCAGTGGCCCGCTTCTGGTCAACTCGATCGTCTCATCGCGTCAACTGGCCGTCATCGCGCAGTCGCATGGCGTCGCCTCCGCCCACACGCTGACCGGTTTCAAGTGGATGGGCCGTGTTCCCGGCATGGCCTACGCTTATGAGGAAGCGATCGGCTACTGCGTTCGTCCTGATCTTGTCCACGACAAGGACG
>JAITVA010000296.1 GCA_031286045.1 Propionibacteriaceae bacterium
CTGGTCAGTGGTGAGCCGACCGGCGCCGACAGCGCCAAAGCGTGGGTCAGACGCTCGAGGTGACGGGCGCCGGTGGCGGGTGCGAGCAGGCGGCGTCCGGTCGCCAGATCGGCCAAGCCGACCCGATCACCAGAGTCAATCAGGGTACGAGCGATGCTGGCGGCGGCGTGCCGTGCCAAGTCGAGCGAGGTGACTTCATCGACCCGCAAGGCGAGCGCGCCGCGCCAAGTGTGGAGGTCGGGTCCGACCTCGTCGCGGGAGTCCAACAGCAGGACGGCGACGGGTTCACCGGTGGCGTAGGTTCCGCGCACCCAGAAATCCATGCTGGGTTGGCGCGCGGTCGCCCGCCAGTCGATCCGGTGTCGCGCGTCGCCAGGGCGCATCGGATGGATGTCGCGCAACTCGAAGCCGTCGCCTGGGCGACGCGAGTCCAGGGGGCCAGTGAGCCCTCGAAGTTGGGTCGACCGCGGCGTCAAACCCAGGGGCAGGTAGGACGGCAGCACCACGACTGGCTCGCTCAAGCCCGCCTCGGTCTGGCTGAAGGTGAGTAGAAACCTACCCTGCAGATCCCAATCGGCCCTCAGCCTGGGTTGGAGGCCGGTGCGCACTGAGTGAAGGCGGACCTCGAAGTGGTCACGACCGGGGCCGATCAACACCGTGGTGGCACGGTGCCCCGCGCAGGTCAGTCGAAGCCGTGTCACGGGTCGCCGTGTCGGTGACTCGATGCTGATCCGCGCGGCCTTGTCGGTGACGGCCAGGCTCGTCGTGTTGGACTGTGGCGAGACCAGGGACCATCCGCCGGCGATGATCAGGGGTGTGGCGAGGATGACCATCTCGGCGCGTCCGGCCAACAGGCCCAGGATGATCAGCACGATCGCCAGGCAGGGCATGGCCAACCGCGCCGGATGGCTGGTCCAGGTCATCGGGCGCCCGTGGTCGAGGGGCCCGGCACATAGGCCAAGACATCGCGTACCACCGCCTCGGCCTGCACCCCTTCGGCCCAGGCTGTCGGGGTCAGCACCAGCCGGTGGGCCAGCACCTGCACACCGCAGCGTTTGACGTCCTCAGGCAGGACGAAGGGACGACCGGCCAACCCGGCCAGAGCGCGGGCGACCAGCAGGAGGTTCTGGGAGCCGCGCGGTGAGGCGCCGATCTCAAGGTGGGGATGGTGGCGGGTGGCGGCGGCCAGATCGACACAGTATCCGGCGATGTCCGAGTCGGCCTCAATCGCCTCGACACCGGCCTGCATGGCCAGCACCTGGTCAGCGTCCACCACTTGGGCGACCTCGGCGGCGTCGTCACGACGGGCGACGCGCCGTAGCAGAATGTCGCGCTCGTCATCGCGATCGGGATAGCCGACGCTGAGCCGAGTCATGAAGCGGTCCAGTTGCGCTTCAGGCAGTGGATAGGTTCCTTCGTACTCCACCGGGTTCGAGGTGGCCAGCAGATGGAAGGGCCGGGGCAGTTCGTGGGTGACGCCTTCGACTGAGACGTGTCGTTCAGCCATGGCCTCCAGCAGGGCTGACTGGGTTTTGGGACCGGTGCGGTTGATCTCATCGGCCAGCAGGATGCCAGTGAACACCGGGCCGGGTCGGAAGTCGAACTCACGTCGGCCCGGATCGAACACCATGGCGCCGGTGATGTCGGATGGCAACAGATCGGGGGTGCACTGCAGTCGGGTGAAGCTCAGCCCCAGGGTTTGAGCCAGACAGCGTGCGGCCAGGGTCTTGCCGACTCCGGGCACGTCTTCGAACAGAATGTGGCCACCGGCGAGGACGGTCGCCAGGGCGAGGGTCAGTGGTTCGCGCATGCTGACGACGGCGCGACCGATCTCCTTGAGGATGGCGTCGCCACGCTCGGCGATGGTGGTGACGGGCAGGGCTGCGGTCATTTCTCTCCTGACACTGTGGCGGGGCGGGGTGTGGTCGAGTCGACTGACAGGTTGGTGGCGTCGATGAGATCAAGCCAGTGCAGAACCTCGGCTGGTGTGGGGGCGGAGTTGGCGTCGATTTGTCGCCGAAGTGGTTCGAGAGCCTCGCTCTCGTCGGTCAAAGCCCGTAGTCGTGCCATCGCTTTGGTGGAGGCTCGTCCGGGCCGGCCGAAGGCCCGCCAGGCCAGTTCCGACAGGTCGGAGCGACCGCCCAGATGGGTCTCGATCGGCAGTTCAGGCAACTGTGTCACGGTTGGCCAAACGGTCGGCCAGATGACGATGACCGCTGTCAGGCCGGCGGCCACCAGGCAGGTGTGGGGCAGATCAAGGACATGGAACAGTCCCAGTGCCACACAGATCGCCCAGATCACCACACACCAGCGCAGACGAGCCGTCATCGGTGGGCTCCTGCTTCGATGTGGGCGGCGTCGAAGGTGTCCGCGATGTGGCGCAGGGCAGTCTCTGCCGCGGCGATGTCGGCCCTGGTGGTGGGCAGGTTGGAGAATCGGGCTCGGGAGTAGAGTCGGCGCAGTGTCGTGGCGTCCTTGTCGGGCGCAGAACTGTGGCGCAACACCTCGATGGTGAATTCAGTCGGGGTTTGAGCCGGGTCACGGCCCAGGCCCAAGGCGGCGGCTCCGTCTTCGAAAGCGAGCCAGGCTGCGGTCACGCCGTCGCGCGGCGTGACCGCGTCGGCCAGCCGTCGAAGGGCGTCCTGTGTGGTCGCCGCCAGTTGGGCGGGTGTCAATCCGGCGGCAGACAGGGCTCCGGCTGTGTCCAGACTGTCAGGAGCCGGTCGTGCCGTGACACGGGCCTTGATCAGGGCCATCACGACCCGATAGAGCAGGGTGCCCAGCAGATAGAGCAGAAGACCGAGCAGCCCCAAGGCGACGGCGGCGAGCATGATTCCGAAGACAATGGCGACGAGGTTCGTTCCAGGCACAGACAGGTTCGACAGGGAGGGCATGCTGGCTGATGGGACTGCAGGCGCCGGCGCCCCGACCTCCCAGCGCGGCGATGACCAGATCCACGGTGACGGATGGGTGCTGGCATACAGGACGGCGACGAGACAGAGCGCTATTGCCCCCAACAGCACCGGAGCCCGCCACGACCACGCTTGATGAGCTGAGCCGCCCCCGGGAAACATGCTAGATATAATACAGCATTGTTGGCGGCCGTAGACGGTCCGTGTAGCTTCCCTGGTTGTTGTGTGCCGTGTCGCCACTGCGTAGCTAGCTGGCTTGATGCAGTGTTGTCTGCCACACCGAAGACGGTGACACGGCAGTATTGGCAGTACGATCCTGCTCAAGGATGATGTCATGGCTGTCGTCAGTGTGAATGTGGAAGCCTTACGGACTGTCATTTCGACGTTGAAGACTGCTCGAGTCAGCGCACGAGGTTCCGCTCAAGATCTGATCCGGATCCTGAGTCAGGCTGACACCTGGGTGTCGGAATTGTCGAGTTGGACCAGTGGGGAGGCTGACGCGTGGATCGGTTCAACGATCACCTATCTGCAACGCCGTCTGGATTACGCTGAACTGCTCCTGACTGCGTCAGGGAACACGAGTCTTGTGGTGACGTTTGACGCCAGTGTCTTGGCGCAGATGGATGTGGCTGGTGTCAGCGCTGACGCCCGGGCCGCAGTCCAGGCCATTGCCGAAGGTGATGTGTCGGCTCTCGAGGCCATCATGGCGAAGTATTGTGTGGAGACAGCCGAGGGGCTCGTGTTTTATGATCCACAGTTCGCTTCTGTGTTCGCGTCGTCAGTCAGTCCCTCGAGAGTGGCGGATATGCTCGTCGGGCTTGATGGGAGCGAGAGTCTTGACCTGGCGTGGTTTGACGGTCTTCTCACTGACCTGGCGGGCATGCTGGCTGCTGGGGTCACGGCGATGGGTGACACTGATCGGCGTCACGTCATTGCCTCCTGGGCGGCTGTGACGAATGAGTCGTCATATGTCACTGTCGATGCCTCGCGTCGTGAGGTGGAGATTCCGACTAAGACCCCTCGCATTCAGGCCCTTTCGCTGTTACTGGCGCGAGGTGACTGGCCTGGCTCCTTCCTCAGTGGCGTCGCCGATGGGATCAGGGCGCGAGAGGGCGAGGAGGGTGTCGAGTATTGGCTCGGTGACGGAGTTGGCGTTCGTGATCCAGCAGTGGTGGATCCGGAGACCGGCCAGCCGGTTATGGTCACCGACCCGGTGTACGGCGTCTGGCAGGCCGCAGTGTGCTATCCAGAGTGGTTTGTGGCAACATACATGGGTGACACCGTCAACGTTGACTTTGTCAGCTCGGGGAGGAATGACCCGACAGATATGTTCGACACCAGCTCGGCGGATGTGGCGTCGGCGCTGAACGATGTGTTTCATCGTGGGTTTGATCAAGCCAGCTATTCCGCCTTGATGTCGGCTGTGATGGCGGCCGACATCTATCGGATGATGAATGGTGACGAGCCGATCGTGATGGATCAGGCCCAGACAATCGCGAAGGCGATGTTGCTGGAGGATTATCGAGATCCGAAGCTGCCGGTGTGGGTCCATGCCGCACTGGACGCGATTTCCATGATTCCGGTGGCGGATTGTCTGGCGGACGGGTTGAATGCCGTCTTCTATTGGTTCGAAGGCGACAAGGCCAATGCTGCGTTGAGTGCAGGGGCGATCCTCATCCCAGGGGTGTTTGATTTGTCGGGTAAGGCGATTCGCTGGGGCAAGAAGATCTATGAGTTCAGCCAGTTCGTGTCTGATGGGTTCAAGCCCTCAGGTTTGATGGCTGACCTGATCGCCTCGGGTGCGAAGTTCACCCCCGAAGACGTGATCGCTATCACGAGGACTCCCAAAGGAAACCTCGTCTGGCTGGAGTCAGGTGACAAAAACTCCGGGTTGCGCCAGATTTTGAATGACCACGGTGGGCAGTTTTTGACCCAAGGTATAGCGCCGCATGAGGTTTCCGACTACATTATGACCGCAGTCTCACAAGGAAGGATTATTGGTGTTCAGGGAAAAGGGGCCACTCCGCGCACAGTTTATGAGTTCGAGTACCGGGGCATAACCCGGCAGGTTGCAATCCAAGTTGGAAGTAATGGCTATATTGTGGGCGCCAATCCAACGTCCATTTAGTGACAAAAGGAGATATTGCGGTGAAAAAGGTGAGGTTCTTGATTGAATATGGGTGCTTTCCTTTGTGGCCTGCCGAAGAATCCACGGGTTTCTTCTATGGCCCCGGGGCGCCTGTGGAGGTGAAGGCTCGTCCGGAGTTGATGTCGGATCTCGAGCAGATCGAGGACATCTGGAATAGTCTTTTTATTGATAATGAGATTGAGTTTAGGTGGAAGGGGTTTGATTCCGAAGATGATAAACAGGCGTTTGTCATGCTTGTTCGCGAGACGGTGAGGAAGCTGCATGAGGCGCTGGATGGGAAGTATATTATCCTCGATGATTCGTCACATGCCTTGAACGGGCTATAAGCGGTGTCATGAGGGTCTTGTTGGCGCGGCGCTCAATGTGAGCGAATCGTAGGTTTGAATGCCGTCTTCTATTGGTTCGAAGGCGACAAGGCCAATGCTGCGTTGAGTGCAGGGGCGATCCTCATTCCAGGGGTGTTTGATCTGTCGGGTAAGGCGATTCGCTGGGGCAAGGAGATCTATCTAGTAATAATGGGGGGTTGTACGTTGAAGAAGGTTAGATTCTTAATTGAGTATGGGTGTTATCCTTTGTGGCCTGCCGAAGAGTCCACGGGTTTCTTCTACGGTCCCGGGGCGCCTGTGGAGGTGAAGGCTCGTCCGGAGTTGATGGCGGATCTCGAGCAGACCGAGGACATCTGGAATAGTCTCTATATTGATAATGAGATCGAGCTCGGGTGGAAGGGTTTTGGTTCTGAGGGGGAGGAGCAAGCGTTCGCGAGACGGTGAGGATGCTGCATGAGGTGTTGGATGGGAAGTACATGATCGTCGATGATTCTAGTCATGCGTTCAGGATTCTCGATGCGATGCCCCGATCCTACTGAGGTCACTTGCCGTAGTAGTCACTCGATGGGAGACCTGGGTAACCTCATAGCTAGGAGGTCTATTGTGCAGAAGGTTCGTTTCATGATTGAGTATGCGTGCTTTCCGTTGTGGCTTTATGAGGAGTCGACTGGTCAGCTTATCGGCCCGGAGGTGCCCCCGGAGCTAACTGAGTATCCGCAGGTCTTGGCGAATCTCGACAAGATTCAGATGATATGGGATGGACTCTTTATTGATAATGGGGTTGATTTTGGATGGAATGGTTTTGAATCCGAAGGGGATAAGCGGGCTTTTGTGGCTTTGGTTCACAAGACTATTGAGATGTTGCATGAGGCGTTGGATGGGACGTACATCATTATTGATGACTCGTCTCACGCTTTGAGACATGTGGATGATCCGCCGAGGGTGTTTAACACGGTTCGCCCAAGGTATCCACGATCGCAGGTCACATCATGATGGCAGTGTCATGGATTCGTAACACCTCCCCAGCACAATAGGGCGCATGGATAAGCAGACGGAGTTTGTGTTGCGGGCTATGGAAGAGCGCAACGTCGGATACATCCGGTTGTGGTTCACTGATGTGCTGGGTTTCCTGAAGTCAGTGTCGATTTCTCCGGCTGAGGTGGAGAGCGCTTTTGAAGAAGGCGTCGGCTTCGACGGGTCGGCCATTGAGGGCTTCGCCAGGGTCTACGAGTCCGACATGCTGGCCCACCCCGATCCGACGACTTTTCAAACCTTGCCCTGGCGTGACCAGACCAGGCCGACCGCCCGCATGTTCTGTGACATCACCCTGCCGGATGGCTCGCCTTCGTACGCTGATCCGCGTTTTGTGCTGAAGCGGGCGCTCAGGCGCGCCAAGGAGCGCGGCTTCACTTTCTACACCCACCCAGAGATCGAGTTTTACCTCTTCAAGGGGCAGACTGACCCGTCGATTCCGCCGGTCCCCCTGGACAATGCCGGGTACTTCGATCACACCAATCTTGGCCAGGGTTCTGGGTTCAGGCGTCGTACCATCGCCATGTTGGAGCAGATGGGGATCTCGGTCGAGTTCTCCCACCATGAGGCCGGCCCTGGTCAGCACGAGATCGATCTGAGGTATGCCGACGCTCTCTCCACTGCCGACAATGTCACCACTTTCCGGGTGGCGGTCAAAGAGGTGGCCGCTGACCTGGGGATTCAGGCCTCCTTCATGCCGAAGCCGCTGACCGATGCCCCAGGTTCGGGCATGCACACGCACATGTCGCTCTTCAACGGCGACGTCAACGCTTTCTACGACGCGTCGGATGAGTATCATCTCTCGCCAGTTGGGCGGCAGTTCGTCGCCGGTCTGCTGGCCCACGCCGGCGAGATCACAGCGGTCACGAACCAATGGGTCAACTCCTACACCCGTCTGGCATCCGGCGCGGAAGCCCCCGCCTACATCTGCTGGGGTCGCAACAACCGCTCTGCGCTAGTACGTGTCCCCGGCTACAAACCCAACAAGGGCGCCTCGGTACGAGTGGAGTTGCGGTCCGTCGACACGGCCGCCAACCCCTACCTGGCCTATGCCCTCATGCTCAACGCCGGGCTCGATGGCATCGAGCAGGGGATGGAACTACCTCCCGGCGCCGAGGACGACGTCTGGAACCTGACTCACCGTGAGCGGAAAGCCATGGGGATCGCCCCCCTGCCGCGCAGTCTCGACGAGGCGCTGGATGTGATGGAAGGCTCCGACCTGGTGGCCTCGACCCTGGGAGAACACGTCTTCAACTACTTCGTCAAGAACAAGCGTGCCGAGTTCGAGGAGTACCGTCGTCAGGTGACTCCATGGGAGTTGCGACAGTTCTTGTCAGTGTTGTGAGGAGTGTGGTGGTGAGGCGCGTCTGAGGCGCAGGACTCCACCCATTCCGTTTCCCTTCATCGGCAGTGTCCCTTGTGGCCACACCGTCATGGTGCTATATTTCGATTCAGCGTCAAAGAAGTCAGCACGCAATGTTGCACGATCAGGGGTTTATTGTCATGGATATCGCTGGACTGTCCACGTGGCTGTGGATCGAGACAGGGTCTAATCAGGAGTACATATTCGCCACCAATAAGCAGCGGCTTCAAGTGGCTGCGTCGGCAGTCGTCCGGTCCATCGGGCTTGAGTGGATTCCAGAGGCGGTGGCCGATGTGGCGAAGGACAGGGGGCAAGACGAATCGGCGTACGAGGTTGTGATCAAGGCTTCGGGCCTCGGTGTCATGCTTGTTCCAGATGTGGACTTTGGTTCTGAGGTCATTCGGCGGGTCACCGAGAGAGCGGTGCGTGAGCGGGCTTCGATTGACCTCTGGGGCGTGACGCGAGATCGGGAACCCGATGAATCCCTGGCCCAATCCTTTGAAGCGACTAAGCGCCTCCATAGCAGCGCACGAAGCAGTCGACCTCCCGTGGCCGCTCGGCGTCAGGGCAATCCTTTTTCAGCCCGATGCGCCATCACCAATGAACCCGCCGCGTTTCTGGGGCCGGAGCGCGGGCAGTATCTCAGCGCGGAGGTTGCGACCGGCTGGCGGGCGGCGAAGCAAGCTCGAGATGCTCTGGTCTCCGGACTGAAAGTCGATGACCCAGACACCAACGCCCGGATCGACCAGGCCATCATCACAGCGGCCGACCTTGGTGCAGGCATCGAGCTTCGCAACAATGGCTGGTATGGCGTCCTCCATGCGGATGGGAACCGGGTGGGATCGATCTTCTCCAACCTTGGGTGCGGTTACGATGGGGCCGAGTGGCTAGCGTGTGAGAAGAAGCTCAGCCAGCAGATGAACACGTTGATGTCGTCTGCCGTCACCGATGCCATCCTGGCGGTGAGTAAGAAGACCGGGGTGAATCAAGCGCAGTCGTGGTTTCTACCGATCATTATCGGTGGCGATGACATCACCGCCGTGATGGATGCACGGTGGGCCCTGCACTTTTCTCACGAGCTGGCTCAGGCCTTTGAACAGCGATTCAATGATCCCCTTGAATCTGACTTTCCTAGCGTGCTCGAACGCCTGAGGCAGAAGGACGTGACATCCGTCCCCGATCGTCTCAGCCTGGGAATGGGCTTAGCTTTCGTCAAGCCCCACCACCCGTTCAACCATGCGGTTGCGCTGGCGAACGACCTGGCTCACAGCGCCAAGGCCTTCAGAACGAATGCGTCGGCGATCGATGTGCAAGCAGTGTTCGAACCGAGTGTGAGGCCACTAGAGGAGATCAGGGCCGAGATGGTGGTCCCAGGCAAGCATCAGTTCACCCCCATTCTGGGGCCCTTCCTCGTCGGTGATCCGGCGCGACCGAGTGACGCAAGCGGGGCACAGCTTGCTCCGCTTGAACACTCCGTCGCCACCATCACGGCTCTTCCTGAGAAACTGACCGAGGGCTCTGACCGGTTCACGTCTCGGGTTGCGATCGCCGAACTGAGGGAAGCGCTGGCCGGTGGTCGCGACGAGGACACGTACGAAGCCTCCGTGAACCGAGCGCTGGGACAGTGTGGGCTGTGGCTGAGGCGTCGAATTCCCAGCGACGGGAAAGAGGCAGGTGAAGGTGATCGTATCCGTCGAGCGCTGGACTCGGATCTTCGGCTTGAGAAGCTCGCTCCTGACCAGGACATGCGATGGCCGGGCAGGTTCAGCATCGATGGGTTCTTTGGCGGCCAGGCGTCCACCTTGGGTGAGCAGCCTCACCGCATGGCCTTGCTCACGGCGCTGGAGCTTGCTGACGTTCAGCGTGGCACTGTGGAAGGACAAGAGCGATGAGTATCACACAGCGTCATGATCGTCACTTCACCGTCAGCATTCGTTTTGACTCGGATTGGTGTGTCACTTCTGGCCAAACACG
>JAITVA010000301.1 GCA_031286045.1 Propionibacteriaceae bacterium
CGACCGTCATGGCATCCAGGCCGGACCACTCGATGAGGAAACGCCCGGTCGGATCGGCCGACCAGACCGCCGCCACGCGCTCGACAGCGCTGTGACCTGCCTCGATCAGGAGAGTCTCCAACCCCGACCTGACTGCGATCTGAACATCGTCGGCTCTGGCGGGATCGCCCGTGAAAACACGTGCCACACGATCACGCATGCGACCGACCCAGGTTTGAACCGATGTCATGAACGTCCCCGCTCCGACAAAGTCCTGCCACCGCGCGAGGACCTCTCCACGCAGCAAAGTTCCATCACTGCTGTGGGAACGCACCGACCGTTTGGCGTCAGCGAAGATCGCCTCAGTGTCCGTCTTCAACCGCCGAACCGCCTGATTCTGCTGCGTGATGTGCTGGGCGACGGTGGTCACACCGGACTCGAGCATCTTCATGGCGCCGTCCAGTGTGCGCATGACGACCTGGGCGCGCGTGATCTGATTCGAAGCGAGGTACTCCAACCACGCCTGGATCGGCTGAACCGCAGACGACGGCAGGAGCCCCAACTCGTTGACGACAGTCTCTGGAACGGCGAACAAGGGCGAATCTCCGAGACCGCGCTCAGTCATCATACGAGCCAAATCCTCAGGGACGGCTGCCATCGCGTTGGGAGGCACCCGATCGACCACGACCGCGACCGCAGCGCTGCGCCCCGCCGCCTGAGTCAAATACTCCCATGGCACAGCGTCGGCGTACCTAGCCGCTGATGTCACGAAGATCCACAAGTCGGCCGCCGCCAGAAGTTGACTGGCCAGGCTCCGGTTGGCCTCATCGACGGAGTCGATGTCGGGAGTGTCAAGAATGGCCAACCCGGTTGGCACGACCGTCGACGACATGATCTGCAGGCTACGGACGTTGCCAGTGGCTGGCGCCGAACGAGTCAGCCCCGGCAGAATCCGATCATTGCTGAACCATTCGGAGTCGGCGGGATGGTGGATCAAGACCGGCGCCTTGGTGGTCGGGCGGATGACGCCCGGAATCGTGACGACAGTGCCGAGCAGGGAGTTCACCAAGGTCGACTTGCCCGCTCCAGTCGACCCGCCCACGACTGCCAAGATGGGCGCTTCGATCGAACGCAAACGAGGCAGGATGTAATCGTCGAGTTGGCCGACTGCCGACGCGATCCACTGTTTGGTCTGCGAGGCGCCAGGCAGGGGAACAGTCAGTCTCACATGAACCAACTCATCTCGAAGCCAAGTCAGAGCAGTCGACAACGATTCAGCCACGCATGTCCTCCTGACTCGCCCTCAGCGTCGCCCCTCTACGCGGGTGGCCCCCACCTCGGGTCAACAGCAGAATACTTCACTGGGCTAGCAAATGTGGCGTCTTGACGCGCCGCGGCGCGCATCCTTGTGATGGTTTTCCACGGCCAGCGCACGTTTTTCCACGGCCAATAGGGTCGCAGGCCCACACCATCGACGAGCGCACGGCGACCGGTCAAGGAGACGATGTCATTGAGCAGTTCGCGTTCACGATCCACCCCCGCCTCGTCGATGGTCCCGCGCGCCATCGCTTCGCGCAGCATGGCCAGCCTGGTGACTCGAACCTGCAACTGCCAGGTCGCCACGACGTTGCCATGCCATGGGCTCATCACCACAGTCCAGGCACGCGTGCGCAGACGTGAGAACCCCGCCGGATAGCTTTCTGGCAACCAACCCATGACGACATAATCGTTCAGTCGGGCGGCCACTGTCCGTCCTTGACGCACGGCGGAGATGACGAGACGAATGGCGATCCCGGCGACCACCAGCCAGACGATGACATACAGCGATGGGGTCAGTTGCTCCTCAGTCAGAACGGACGCCCAAAGGTTGAAGAACATGTGCAGGAACGCCGCGAAGAGGTAGCCTGCGATCGGTGCGACAAGGCGGACGATCTTGGAACGACTGGTCAAGCCGAAGGCCAGGCCAAGTCCGGTCATCATGGTGAACAGTGGGTGCCCGAAGCAGGTCAGCACACCACGCATGAAGACAAGTTGATCAAGATAAGCCATGACGTCGCCGGTGCCGGACGTGTACGAGCCGTAGACCACGACGCGGGCGTAATAGATGATGTTCTCAGTGAAGGCGAAACCGGCCCCCACCAGGCCACCGATGACCGCACCGGACACCCGTGAACTGAAACGGTTTCGATCGACGACGGCGATGAGGAAGATCGCGCACGCTTTCATCCCCTCCTCCACGAAGGGAGCCACGAACACGGCGACGCGAACCGCTGACACCCCAGAGGTCTCATCGACGACCGCCATCTGGGTGCCGACCCAACTGTTGAGATAGTAGGATCCGGTCACAGCGACGCAGCCCCCCCACATCACGGCCAGAAACCACATCAGGAAGCGCTGCGGACGGTAACGGTCAACCAGGATGAAGCACACAATCCAGAACAACAAGGTCGGCCATGCCTTGCCCGCGCACAACCACAAAGCGTCACTATTGAGGCCGGGGGTCTCGGTCCCATCTTGCGCCGTTCGCGCCGTCATGATGTCGCGAATGAGAATCACGACGCAGCCGACACTGAACACCACGAGAGCCGCCGCCACCCATGTCCAGTTATTGGCCAACAGACGGTGACGCCAGGACATTCCGCTTGTCGAATTTGGTATCCCCGTCCGACGTCGACGATAGGCCGTCACCTGAGCAAGGGTCGGATCAACAACAGTCACCCACCTAGGATAACTGGTGGACTCTCAGGAGCGTCACAGGAAGGGCAAAAGGTGAACTCGCAAGCGCCCCGTAGAGGATTCGAACCTCTGACCCACAGATTAGAAGTCTGTTGCTCTATCCAGCTGAGCTAACGGGGCCGGACCGGCCACAAGCCAGTGCGCCGCACTAGTCTATCCTTCGGCCCCGACCACGCGGAAACGAACGAAAACGCCCCACTAGACTTGGCCTATCATGTCACAGACTCCACCCGCACCGGGCTTCTCTTGGCCACGTTTCATCACGTCGGCGTACGGTCCCAGTTTCTTGTCGAACATCGGCTATGGGGCCGTCACACCCCTAGTGGCATTGTCAGCATTGGATCTGGGGGCGTCAGTCGGCCTGTCCGCGCTCATCACCGGATTGACTGGCATCGGCCAGATCCTGGGTGACCTGCCCGCCAGTTGGGTGGCCACCCGATTCGGCGAAAAACGTGCGATCACGTTAGCCTGCTGTTGGGACGCGGCCTGGCTGGCAGTCGCCTTCTTTGCCACAACGCTGCCCTTACTCTCTGTCGCCGTCTTTGCTTTTGGCTTGTCCGGTTCCGTTTTCGGATTGGCCAGACAGAGCTACATCACCGAAGCGATGCCTATCAAGTATCGCGCGCGGGCCTTGTCCAGCCTGGGCGGCACCCAGCGCATCGGTTACTTCATCGGCCCCTTGATCGGCTCAGCCATCATCGCATCGTGGAACCTTCAGGCGGCCTACGGCTTCGCCGCCATCATGAGCCTGTTCGCCGCAGCGGTGACGATGGCCTTGCCCGATCTTCCCGACGAGGTCCGGTCCCGTCGCGAGGGACCCGAGGGTGGACCGAAGCTGTTCGTCATCCTGCGCCAGAACGTGCACACATTCATGACGCTGGGCGTCGGCGTCCTCTTCGTCGGCCTGATACGCGCGGTTCGTCAGACCGTTTTGCCACTGTGGTGCGAGTCCCTCGGTTTGGACCCCTCCCACACCTCCCTCATCTTCGCCGTCTCCATGGGCATCGACATGAGCCTGTTCTTCTTCGGCGGACTCATCATGGATCGTTTCGGTCGGATGTGGGTGGCCATACCAAGCATGGTCATCCTGGGCGTCGGCTTGGCCTGTCTCGTTCTGACCGACACCGTGGTCGAGGTCATCATCGTCGCCATCGTGCTCGGATTCGGCAACGGCATCGGCGCCGGCATCGTCATGACACTGGGCTCAGACTCGGCTCCGGTGATCGGACGCACCCAGTTCTTATCAGGCTGGCGGCTGTTCGGCGACACCGGCAACGCTCTGGGACCAGTCATTTTGTCCGGCCTGACCACAGTCGCGTCGCTAGCAGTGGGATCGGTCGCCATCGGCGGTCTCGCCCTGCTCGGCGCGGCCTGGTTGGGCTATTGGATCATGCGATCGCCAGTCGGCAAGGCAACGCGCTAAACCGACTGCCGCCTCCGACGCACTAGAGTGGTCGCGTGGAGAATTTAGTATGGATTGATTGTGAGATGACCGGCCTTGACCTGAGTCGCGACGCCCTGATCGAAGTGGCGGTGCTCATCACCGACGCCGATCTCAACGTGTTGGGGGAAGGAGTCGACATCGTTGTCAAGCCGCCGAAAGAGGCGGTGGAGAACATGAATGACTTCGTCGTTCAGATGCACACCCACTCCGGGTTGATCAATGAGTTGGACTCGGGTGTGACCATGGCGGAGGCTGAGGCGATCGTCATGGCCTATGTCAAGCAGCACATTGCCGAGCCTGGTAAGGCTCCCCTGGCTGGCAACACCATCAGCACGGATCGGGCCTTCCTGGCGCGCGACATGCCCACACTCGAAGGCTACCTGCACTACCGCAACATTGATGTCTCAAGCATCAAGGAACTGGCTCGCCGGTGGTACCCGCGCACGTTCTTCTCCGCACCCGCCAAGCATGGCAACCACCGTGCCTTGGGTGACATCAAGGATTCGATCACCGAGTTGAGGTTTTACCGCGAGACCATATTCGTTCGGGAGCCGGGCCTCAGCCGCGACGAAGCCAAGCAGATCGCTGCCAGATACGAGACCTTCGCCGCGTCGCCAGTCTCATCGTCATAGCCGTCGAGCAGAACAGCGGGACCGATCAAACTGGGCGCCCTGACTCAGCGAAGGGGAGTTCGTCACAAATGCCCGAGCGAGGGACCGAGCCGACTGTCAAACAGCATCATATCCCCGCTGTGTGACCGTCGGCTCGGTCGACAAGGCGCGACTCAGGCGAGTTGGGCCCGGAAGAACCAGGCCGCCTTGTCGAGTCCCGCCACGATACCGATCAAGACATCCTGGCTCGCCAGGTCGGCTTCCACATCACCAAACTTGGCTGCGATAGCCGTGGATGTCGCCGTCAGACGCTGCGCGAAACCGGTGATGACTTCACGATCCTGAATTGGCCCGCCCTCCAGCGGGGGCACTGAGGTGGAGGCGGCGACCGTCGAGGCGCGGCCGTCAGGGTTGCCACCCAAGGCTGAAATACGCTCCGCGACCTCGTCCTGCCACTCGATCAACTGCCCCACCACTTCATCCAGTTCGAGATGGACCGGGCGGAAGGCCGGACCATGGACATTCCAGTGCGCCTGTTTGCCGAGCAAACCCAAATCAATCAAATCAACCAAGACCCTCTGCAACACTACTGTCGATTCAGTCATTGCCGTTCCTTTCTTGCACGTGATGTGCTTTCTGTATTTTCAAGACTAACGCCCTGGGCCGACATTTTTGGGGCTCCGCCCGCCCGCCCGGGTCACTTCAGGTGTGCGACGACCTGCCACCTGGGCGAATGCCGAGTGGGTTGTCCATGTCGCTGCCGTGGTGGTTGTGCGGCGTGGCAAGCGGTAGCGCTGGTGGGAACGCAGTGTCGTCAGTGAGCGTGCCCGGAGCCCACGGCAGTGACACGGCCACCGCGTTTCGACGCCAGTGTGACATAACTGCGCAAAGAATGAGCCTTCGAGCGGTCACCGTCATACTTTG
>JAITVA010000032.1 GCA_031286045.1 Propionibacteriaceae bacterium
GCACATCGTTCTCAACCACGACAGGCACCGGCAAGCGGTCGGCCAGCAGAGTCCCCAACGGAGCACCCATCCAGCCCATGAGCGCCGATGTTCGTACCTCGCCAGTGACCGAGTCGACATCACCGGAAACGGCCACTCCGATGCTGGCAAGGCGGCGTGCCCGCTCGCCCAGCCGAGTTGAGAGATTTGTGCACGCCGTGATGATGGCGTCAGCCGTTGAAGCGACGTCGTGGCGGGCCAGAGGAAGGTGAGATGTCGCCAGGACCTGCGTGGTCAGGTCGGTGGCGACTGCGATGATCTCGTCCGGGTTGACCTTGATGCCAAAGGTGACCAATGAGTCTGGTACCACGGCGATCAAGGTGGCCGGGCGCCCAGGGTGGCCTGTGCTGGGGGACTCGGAATGCTCGCGGACGAGGTCGACGGCGAGCAACGGCGTCACTGCCTTGGTTACCGCTGCCGCGGACAATCCAGTCAGGCGCGCGATGTCGACTCGACTGGCGGGCCCGAGTGTCAGCAGTGTCATGAACACGCGGGTCGCTGCCGCCGACTGAGATCGCAAGAGGTCTTCGCGCGGTGTGCGTGTGTCGGTCATCGTCGCTCCTTATGAGTGTGTCACAGTGTGAATGCCGAGGCAGCTCAGTGATTCATCTCGATACTGATGTTGAGAGTGTAGTTGGGGGGTTAGGCTTGCCGCATCCAATCATCCAGATAACTGAATTGCTGATTGTGTGGAAGCTGTCTGCATCCTCGAAAGCCATGGCTCCGATGTGTTCGTTGTCCACTAGCGTAGCTGAACGGCAGTGGCTGGCGGGCCTGGTCGGCGCCAGCCTGAGAGTGTCATGGTTCATGTCAGCTCAGCGAGACGCATAGAGTCGCGGAGGGCTTTCGTCAGCCCTTGAGTCCACTGGAAGCGATTCCAGCGAAGAACTGTCGTTGCAGGATGACAAAGACGATGATCAACGGGAGGCTTGCGATGAGCGAACCCGCCATGAGCGTCGGGTAATCCGTGCCGTACTGTCCCTGGAGGAGGGACAATCCCACCGGTAGGGTCATGTGCTTGTTTGACGCGACGATGAGCGGCCAAAGGAGGTCGTTCCATGAGTACAGAGATGTCAACACGCCCAGCGCCGCCAGAGTCGGGCCCGTCATCGGTAGGAGGATGCGCCAGAAGAGCTGCCAGGAGTTGGCCCCATCCAATCGGGCGGCTTCCTCGAACTCCTTCGGGATGGCGATGAACGCTTGGCGCATGAGGAAGGTGCCGAAGGCGGAGAACATTCCAGGAATGGCGATCGCGGGCAGCGTGTCCAGCAGGTGCAGTGACTTCATAAGGTCGAACTGTGAGATGAGGAAGAGCTGCGATGGCGCCATCAGCATGACGAGGAAGACACCGAAGAGTAAGCCTCGCCCTGGGAAGCGGAAACGCGCGAAGCCGTAGGCGGCCAGCGAGCACAGGACGAGTTGGCCCCCGACCCGAACCACGAGCACGCCCAGCGACATTCCGAGCAGTGACCAGAGGGGCACTGACGTGAAGAAGCGTTCATAGGCTGCGATGCTCCAGACCGCTGGAAGGATCGTCGGTGGGACAGCCCTAGACTCGGTCACAGTTTTGAAGGTCGTGAGTATCTGCCAGATGAACGGCGCGACCATGATGACGGCCCCGATCCCTAGGACCGCGTGGATGATGATCTGATGGTGACGAGGTTGGGTGTTACCCATAGAAAACCCACCGTTTCTGGAGTCTGAACTGAATGGCCGTCAGTGCCATGATGATGAGCAGGAGTGCTATGGCGATGGCGGCCCCGTAACCGCGGTTTCCCTCAACGAAAGCCTTCTGATAAAAGAGGTAGACAATCGTCTGCGACTGGGACAATGCGGGGTTGTTACGTCCGATCATGACATAGATGAGATCGAACATCTGCAGGGAGCCGATGACAGACAGGACCGAGACGAAAAAGATCGACGGTGTGAGCAACGGTAAGGTGATCGAACGGAACTGTCGCAATGGCCCGGCTCCGTCGAGGGAAGCAGCCTCGTAAAGATCTTGGGGGATGCCTTGCAGACCGGCGCCCAATATGATGATGGCTGTCCCCAGGCTGGTCCAAATGCCGACGGCGGACACGGCGAAGATAGCCACCGTCGGGTCAGCGACCCAGGCTTTGCCATCAATGCCGATCAGTGAGAGTAGGGCGTTCAACAAACCAAAGTCGCCGTTGTAGATGAAGCGCCACACCATGCCCACGGCGACCGGCAGTGTCACGACGGGCAGAAAGTAAGCGATGCGGTACAGGGTGGCGCCGTGCCTAACCTGCGCGATGAGCGCGGCGATGACGATAGAGATCGGAATGGCAAGGAGGACGATGACTGTGTAGATCGCCGAGGATCTCAGGGCGGTCCCAAAGGTGGGGTCGGTTACCAGATTGGCGTAATTGGCCCCGCCGATGAACGTTGAGTCGCCGAAGACGCCGGTCTTCGTGAAACTCAAGTACGCGGTCTTGATCAGTGGGAACAGATACAAAGCCACGATACCGACGAGAGCGGGCAGGATAAATGCGTACCCCACCGTGGCCTCACGGAGGTGGGAGTGGGGTCGCCGCCTCTCGGCAGCCACCCCACCCTTGGCCATACTCACCTCTTTTCCTCTGTGAGAGCCTTGTCCATCTGCGTGCTCAGAGCGTTGGCCGCGTCGGCGACGGACTCTTCGAGTTGCCAGGCCTTGGTCAGTTCAGTCATCTCGTACTCGTTCCACACCGCAGTGTTCTTGGAGACGGGGTACGGCACGGAGAAGGCGGTGCTGTCCATGAAGGACTGAAGGTTGAAGTCGGGCATGGAGTCGACCCACGCTTTCTGGGTTCCGGTGTAGGCCGGGATGACCGCGCCAGTGGCTGCCTGAATCTTGGCCGCCTCCTCGCTGCCAAGGTAGATGAGGAACTTCTTGAGTTCGTTCGGGTGGGCAGACTGTGCGTAGCCGACGTTCTGGATGCCGTTGATGACCGTCGCCTTCTTGGCCCCGGCCGGGAGCTCGGTCACATCAACCTTCGCTCGTAACGCCTCATTGTCGTAGAAGCGCTTGGCGTAGAAGGAGCCTCCGTAGTACATGGCGACTTGTTCATTCTCGAACATCGCGACGGCCTCGGTGTCGGCCATTTGTTGGAGAGTGGGCGAGTTGCCATCCTTGATGAAGTCGACCCAGTACTGCAGTCCGGCTTGGGTCTTCGGATCAGAGTAGCCCGACTTTCCATCCTTGGTGATGACTTCACCCCCAGCTTGCGGGATCGTGTTGTAGAAGCCTTCTTGACGGTTCAAGGGCGCTGCGATGCCGTAGACCCCCGCAGTCTGATCAGTTAGTTTGGCAGAGGCCGACTTCACATCGTCCCAGGTCCAGTCCGTCGTCGGATAGGCGATGCCCGCTTTGTCGAACATCGCCTTGTTGTACCAGAGGCCGACGGTGTCGAAGTCCTTGGGCAGGCCGAACTGCTTGCCGGAGTAGTTGAACAGGTTGACGAGCGCTTCGGGATAGACGGACATGTCGATGTTCGCGTCCTTGATGGCGTCGTCCAAAGGAAGGAGTTGTCCTCCGTCGGCGTAAATCTGGAAGTGATCGGCGAGCATCCAAAACGCGTCCGGAGCGGTCCCACCTTGAGCCCCAACCTGAAGCTTGGTCCAGAACTCTGTCCATGGGTTGACTTGGAGGTTGATCTTGATGTCTGGGTTAGCCTTCTCGAAAGCGTCGGCCACCTTTTGCATGGTCTCTTCTTGACTCCAGACGCCGTAGGTGAGAGTGACTTGCTCGCTGCCAGTGTTCGATGTGGAGGTGCTCGGGCCTCCCGAACACGCTGCCAATGATGCTGTCATGGTCGCGGCCCGTGTGCTCACCGCGAGTAGGCGGGCGGTTCTTCGTTGGGTTTTCATGCTTCTCCTCATTTCTGTGTTGAAATTGGATGATTGGTATATCATTGTTGTGGGTCTGTGACGGGGCCAGCGACCAGATGGACGTTTAGCCAGTCGATGTGTGCTTCAGGCGAGCCTGGGTCTGGAAGGGTCCGCAGACGAGCCGTCGACGACGGTGGAAGACGGATGTTGAAAGCAGTTGGTGTGTGCTGTGGGGCGAGCTTGACTTGGTAGACAAGTTCGTCGTCTGCCCAAATCTGGGCGATTCCGGTCGCAGTCGGTGTCTCGTCGTCGATCGCGACTAGCCCTCTCAACCGTCGTGCGCCAGCGGTGAACAACTCGATCGATGATGCGTCGCTCACCCCCAGCCCATGGGAATAGATTGTGCCTGCGACCGTCAGTGGCGCGCCATCTGTTGGATCGCCGCCGCCGTTGGCAAGATCGCGCTCGACCGGCCCAACTGTGTTGGTCACTGACAAGAAGGGCAGCCGGGAGACGTCGTAGTCGCCAACGGTGTACGGTTTGACGATCCGGATATGGCTGATCACAGGTGGATAGTTCTGACTGTTGGCCTCGACGCTGACAATGGCCACATCGCCGGGATCTGTGTCAGTCGCTGCGGTCAGACGCCAGACCCCAAGCTCGATTGGCTTTGCGCACCAACCAGGTGGGAGGCGAGGGCGTGCGTCATGGTCTATCTCAATGGTGACTTGGTCGCTGTCATCCAGCGTGACCAAAGCTTTGGCGATATCAGGCTTGGCCAAGATGGGGCGTTGGATGGCGCGTCGCAGATCGTCGGTGCTGGCAGCCAGAATGACAGTGAACCCGCCGTTGTCAATGATTGGAATCGTGAAGGCGCCACTCTCGGGAATGGTGAAGTCACTGCTCGTCAGACCTGAGCCGTCGGGCTTGTCGTAGACGAGCCATCCACAGCCGGTGGAATAGAAGTCGGCGAGATTGACGGTGATTGATCGGGCTGGGCCTGTGGCGATCCCGGCGATGAACCACCGGTCTCCGTTTCGGCGGGCCACCACTGCCTCCTTGTCAGGATGCCCTGCGACCAGACGGGTCTCATCCCAGGCGGGTGGGAGTTCGGCGAGCAGGGCGCAGGCGTCTGGGCGGGCGGCGTATTCTCGCGGATCATCGGCGAAGTGGGTGATACCCGACTCGAAGGCGATGCTCAGCGCGAGTTCGTGAGCGTCGGAGGTCTGCCTGGACTGGGCTGAGAACGCCACTGGAGTGTAGTCCACTGACCCGACCACATTGCGAGTGAAAGGCTGAATGACGTTATGGGAAGCGGGGAAGGGAGCGTCGTAGAAAGAGTAGTATTCCGCACCGCGGACAGCCTCATAGCTCATGACATGTGGAAAGGTTTTCGCCCATCCTCGCGGGATCACTGAACCGTGGAAGTTGACCATGAGCCCGACCCGAGCGGTCTCCCGCAAAATGTCGTCATACCAACGGTAACGCTCCTGTGATTCGGACTCCATGAAGTCGACCTTGATCCCGGCCACGCCCCAAGAGCGCCACAGCTCGAGTTTGCGCAAGGCTTCTGGTCCGTCCAGGTCTGACCAGGACGACCATAGGTGCACCTGGACGCCACGCTGGGACGCGTATGACACCAGCTCCGGCACCCACGTCGGATCCCAGCCACAATCGACGAGCACATGTTCCCATCCTTGAGCGTGTGCAAAGTCAGTGAAGCGCTTCTGCACATCAAGGTACGCGCCAGAGTACTGGCTCGACCACCATGACCAGGCTGCCCGTCCCGGTCGGGCGACTCGGAGGAGATCGAGGCCGCGCTCGTCCAAGGCAGGGGATGCAAGTTGGTCGACGAGTTCGCTCGTCACGACTTCAGCGAGGGTCCCGATGATCGCGACCCGCCAAGGGGTCGTGTGACCGGGGGCAACAGTGAGCGCAGAATCTGCTGGCACGATGGAGAGGGCTTGCGAATGTGAAGGCCGAGGCGGCGCGCTGGCGTCATCTTCTGGCGAGGTCGCGTCGTATCGCAGATGGCTTCCACAGTCGGCGCGGCTGATGTCGGACTCGCTCAGGAGGACGAACACCTCATCATCGACTGTGAAGAGTGTCGGGAAACCGTAGTCGCCCTCGCGGAGTTCATGGACGTCGACCGCGAAACGTTGCGTCTCGTACCAGGTTTGGTACTCGAGGGTCCATATTCGGGCGTTCTCTGGGAGGTGGACGCGAGTCGCTTCGCCGTTGAGGACGAAGGTGGGGGAGGATTTGCCATCGCCCGTTGGGGCTGGGGCGCCCATGCGGTACCTCCACGCCACACCATCCTCAGCCAATGTGACGATGAGGGTCCATGGCATCATGTGTCCGGGGTCAGTGAAAGACGCCTTCCATTCGACCCGGGCATGAGAACGCCTCCCTCGGGCCTT
>JAITVA010000034.1 GCA_031286045.1 Propionibacteriaceae bacterium
CTTTGCCTAGTTGCCGCCAGTTGCCGGCGAGGCTCGCCTACCGGAGACATCGAATCGCCTTGCCGAGGTGCCGAGCCTCCCCACCTGGGGCATCGAGTCGCCAGCGCCCACCCCGGCGACCACACCAACGCCCCGACCCACCACTGCCACCGTCTGTGCCCATGTCGATGACAAGGCCCCACTCCGACCCCCTCCGACCCTGACGGCAGCCACCCACCCCTCGACCATCCCCGCCAGAGTCAGGCCCAAGGCAACAACATAACCCCCTTAGTCTCACACGTGGCTCGCCTCACCATTCGCAGTGAGCCTGTTGTCCTGGGGCGGGTGACGTGCCATCCCGTCCGCCTCTTGGCATTCCTATGGACATCAGTGAGCAGAAGCTCGGGGTTCGAGGATGTGCGGGCGTCTGAGACAAGTCTCGTCGCCCCTGCCCAGGGCACCCCAGTCGACTGGCTGATAGCCTGAGTCGTACACCAGATTTGTCGCAGCTATCTGGCACAATATCTGTCATGGATTCCTCCCAAGACATGTTTTCGCCTGCCGTCGGTGCGCCGTCAACACCTTCAGCCACCCCCACCCTTCCGCCACCGGGAGCGACCCTTCCCGCCGCAGCACCGGCCACCGCGCCCGCGCCGTCGCCAACCGCACCTGGGTCAGGGCAACCAGGCGCTCCGATCCCACAAGCCAGGCCGCTCACCCCCGCCACCCAGCCCGCGCCGTCGTTCACCGCGCTGGACCCCCAGTCCCCCGCGCCCGCGCCCGCATCCACCACCACCGCCACCGCTCCGATGGTCTCCATCCGCACATTGACCAAGTTCTTCGGGCAGATGTGCGCGGTCAACCAGTTGAATCTCGATATCCCACGCGGCTCGATGTACGGCTTCGTCGGTCCCAACGGCGCGGGCAAGACAACGACCTTGTCAATGGTGACCGGGTTGCTCAAGCCGGATGCGGGTCAGATCTGGGTCTCGGGTATCGACGTGTGGGAGGATCCTCGGCTGGTCAAGGCCAAGATCGGCACGCTGCCAGACCGATTACGATTGTTCGACCGCTTGTCGGGCCAGGAGTTGCTGACCTACACCGGCCTCTTGCGCGGCATGGACAAGAAGACGATCGCCTCGCGCTCGAAGGACCTCTTGGAGGCGCTCGGGCTGGCTGATGACGCCAAAAAGGCCGTGGCTGATTACTCCGCCGGTATGACGAAGAAAGTCGGGTTGGCCTGCGCGGTGCTGCATGCGCCTGATCTCTTGGTGCTCGATGAGCCCTTCGAGGCCATCGACCCGGTCTCGGCGCGCTCCATCGCTGACATTTTGGCCGGTTTCGTGCGTGACGGCGGCACCGTCATCTTGTCGTCGCATGTCATGGACACGGTGCAACGGCTGTGTGATCATGTGGCGATCATCGCCCGCGGCTCCCTGTTGGCCGCCGGCACCGTCGCGGACGTCGCGGCGGGCATGGACTTGGAGAGTCGTTTCATTCAGCTGGTCGGCGGTGGCCCTGCTCACGAGGAGTTGACGTGGTTGCGACCCTCCTGAGCCTGAAATTCCACCTGACCATCGCCGAACTGAAGCGGTCGACGGTCCGCCTGGTGCTGTGGATCATCGGCGGCTTGTACGTTCTCGCCATGATCGTCGGCATCCTCGTGATCCTGGCCTCCACATCGAGCGCCGTCAAGGGCGCCGAGGCGCAGACCGGCTCCCTGATTGTCCTTGTCGGCTCGTTGATCGTGATCGGGTGGATCCTGCTGCCGCTGGTCTTCTTTGGCTCCGATCAGACCCTGGACCCGGCGCGGTTCACCCAATTCCCCTTGAAGGGCAGCCAATTGGCGCCGGGTTTGGCCGTGGCTGGGATCGTCGGGCTGCCCGGTTTCTTCACTGCGCTGATCGCCTTGGGCAGCGCCCTGCCCTGGGTGCAGGTCCCTGTTGCCTTCGCCTTTGGCCTGGTCGGAGGGGTGCTTGGCTGGTTCATGACCCAGCTCGGCGCCCGGGCGGCGTCGGCCACCTTGTCGGGTATGTTGTCCTCGCGGAAGGCCAAGGACATGACGGGCATGATCAGCCTGATTGTCATCCTGATGTTGTCCATGGTCGGCTCGATGGTGTCCATTGTCATCCAGGCCTTCTCAAGCAGTCCCGACTTGTGGCAACAAACCCTCGCCACGGTCGACCGGGTCAGCGCAGTGCTGTCCTGGACTCCGCTGGGTGCGCCCTGGGCCTTGGCGACCGACGCCGGGCGCGGCCAGTGGCTGCTCCTGGTCGGTCATCTCGTGGTGACACTGGCATACATCGTCCTGGGCTTGTGGGGTTTCGGCGCTATCCTCGACAGGGCGCTGGTCGCACCAGCCCATGCCGAATCCACCACCGTCATCACCAAGGGTGATTTCGTCGCCAAAGCAGCCAACTGGTTCTGGGCCAACGGGTCGATGACTCCAGTCGCAGCCATCACAGCCCGCTGCCTGCGCTATTGGCGGCGCGACCCACGTTACCTCGGCCAGATGCCAGCCATCTTGTTGATGCCGATCTTGTTCACCGTCATGAGCCGCTTCATGGGTTCATCCATCACGATGGACGGGGGCGAGGGAATTCCGGGTTGGGCAAGCGTCGGTATGATCGCCTTCGGACTTGGATTTATGGCGCTGATGACGGGATACACCATGAGCGCCGATGTCTCGTCTGACTCGACCGCCTGGTGGATCCACCTCGCCAGCGGCGTCAAGGGTTGGCAGGATCGCCTCGGGCGCGTCTTCGGCAACATGGTGTGGGCGGCTCCGCTGATCATCATCGTCGGCGTCGCGGTGGCGATCATCAACGGTTCGACGGCGCGCATTCCAGCGGTTCTCGGAGCCATGCTGGTCTTGTACCTGACGGCCCTCGCGGTCGCGTCGGTCTTCTCGGCCCTGATCATCTACCCCATGCCCCTGCCCGGCGAATCACCCTTGCGCATGAAGTCGGCCATGATGGGCGCCCAGATGCTGTCACAAATGGGCTCGATGGGGATCTCGGCCGTTCTGGCCTTGCCGGTGTGCCTGTGGGCGGTGTTCACTCGTGGCTGGACGGACTGGCTGATCCTGATAGTCGGCATCGTCTGGGGTGTCATCGTCCTAGTCGTCGGCGTGATCCTCGGCGGCAAGGTGATGGACTCGCGTGGACCGGCCATCTTGTTGACGCTGCGCAAGAACGACTCCCGCGAGCGCGGGTGAACTCTGTTTTCGACTGGGGCCATGACCCAGGTCAGGACCGACTCCCGCGAGCGCGGGTGAGCTGGGAGCGGAAACGGCCGCTTCCTCGATCACGCAGTCACCTCGGCTAGGGATCCGATGACTAATGCTGTGTCGTCAGATGGGTGCTGGGACGGGTGAGATGCGATCCCCATATCTCGTACATGGACTGGACGTCCGTCGCTAGATAGGGGGTCGAAGATCGCCCGCCCCAGCGCCCAGATGACGGCACATGATTGATCATCAGTTCCCTAGGGTCCGAGCAGGGCCGCTGGGTCGACGATAGACGATGGTGGTTTTCGCGGCGGGCTTCTCGCTCTCACAGGTGTGGCCGCGTTCAGAATCTGGGTGTAGTTGGCGGTGGTACCGGTCGCGGCAGCGTAAGCTCCCATCAATACTCATCGGACTAGGATAATCATTGGCCTAAGTCAAGGATCGCCGGGCTTCTAAGTCAAGGATCGCACGACATCTAGGTCAAAGATCGCATGGATGTTAGGTCAAGGATTGCAGGACGCCTGGGTCAATGATCGCCGACCCCGTGGGTCAACAATCGCATGGGTTCCCAGTCAGCGATCGCCGATAGCCTGGACCGCGACCGGAACCGTAGACCTGGCTGAATCCGCCTGACTGACGACTCCTGCGACCACAGGCAGGACGACCTGGGCTTCGAACAGGTCCCCGTCCGCGCGAATGGTGAGGGTGGCGCCCATGGTCTCGGCCAGGCTGCGGGCGATGTAGAGTCCCAAGCCGTTGCCATCGGTATGGCGGGAGCGGTCGCCGCGAATGAACTGTTCGGTCAGCGCGTCACCGGGCAGGTCGATGGGGTCGGCCGAGGTGTTCTTCAGGCGGTACGTCACCGCGTCAGGCCCGACCGTGATGTCAGAGAAAACTCGTGTTCCCGGTAAGGCGTACTTGGCGGCGTTGCTGAACAGGTTCTCCAACACCCGCCACAGATGGTTGGAATCGGCGCTGACAAGCACTGACTTCTCTGGTTGTCGGAACACCAGGGTGAGCCTGCGGTCGGTGAACTGGTCGTCCCACTCGCCGGCCACTTGGCCGACGATCTCGGTCAGTTCGACCGCCTGTACCTCGCTGGTGACATGTCCAGTTGTCAACTTCGAGGCCTCGATCAGGTCGCTCAGCAGGTACTTCAGCCGCGAGGACTTGCGGTCGAGCACCCCGATGTACTCCTGCGCCTGGTCCGATTGATCGGGGATGGCCTTCAGCAAATCGACGTAGTTGATGATCGATGTCAGCGGGGTACGAACGTCGTGCGAGACGTTGGCCAGCAACTCGGCCTTGAAGCGCTCGGCCCGCAGTTTCTCAGCATTGGCCTCATCGGCTCGCTCAGCGCTGGTGGTCAAGAAGGTGTTGAGCCACGTCAGACAGGCGAACCCGAACGTGAACACAATGGTCACGAAGATAAGGCTGCCCCACCAGTCGGCCCTGAGCCGTCCGACGCCGGCGCGCAGATCGGCCCAGTCGGCGGCCATGATGGCCATGCACACCCCAGCCCCCACAAGGGTTCCCAGTCCGAGCACGGCCATGACCAGGCCGGGCAGAGTCGTGACGGGGTAGGTCTTCCACAGGCGGGCCCAACTGATACTGCTCACCAGGCAACGGTCGCGCAGTCGAGCGACAGTCACAATCAGCAGCACCAAAGCGGTGACATAGGCGAGGACGGCGCAGAGCAAGAGGGGTCGCGGATCCCAATAGGAGGTGAACGCGGCGTTGACACAGAGGAACTCGGCAACGATAACGCTCAGAACGATCAGGGCGTAGTCGATTCGCCGCGCGGCGGGCTGGGGTTGGATGCCAGTGCGCCACAAGCGGGCGGGCCTGGTCCAGACGATGGCCACGAGCCCGCCAAGACCAACCACAAACAGCCCCACACTCAAACTGGCGGCGCCATGGGCGTCTAAGTGATACCAGACGCTATCGACCATGAGGTAGTACCTGAAGTGGTCGCTGAGCGCTGCGACAATGCCGATGGACCCAAACAGGCCCATGACAGCGAGCAGGCCCATGAGGGCCAGACCGGACCCTCGAATCGTGGTCGTCCAGCGGGGACTCGTCGCCCACCAGGGTTCCAGGCCGGGCCTTTGCGAGGCCAATTCGTTGTGAGTCATGACTGTTTCACCACCTTGTAGCCCAGGCCGTAGACAACCTTGAGGTACTGCGGTTGTTTCGGGTCGATCTCGATTTTCTGGCGGATGTGGCGCATGTGCACCGACACCGTCTTGGCCACATCGAAAGCGGGAACGCCCCAGACCGCCTCATAGACTTGGGCCGAGCTGAAGATTCGGTCCATATTCGACATCAAGAGGTGCAGAATGTTGTACTCCAGCGCCGTCAATGTCACTTCCTCACCGTCGAGTTCGACCCGTTTCAGCGTGTCATCGAGGGTGAGCCCGCCGGTGGCGTAGACCCCTTGAAGCTCGAATTGCTGCGGCGGGCCATCAACCCCACCCAACCGTGCGTACCGCCGAAGGGCCGCTTTGACGCGGGCCATCAACTCGGCGGGCTTGAAGGGCTTGGTGATGTAATCGTCGCCGCCGATGGTCAGGCCGAGAATACGGTCAGCGTCCTCTGCCTTGGCCGACAGAAACAGGATAGGAGCGTTGGTGATGTGGCGGATGCGGACCGCCGCCGTGATACCATCCATCACCGGCATCATGACATCGAGCAGGATGAGGTGGATGGGCTGGCGATCGACCATGGCCACCGCCTCGGCGCCGTCGCTGGCACAGACCACCTCGTAGCCCTCCTGGCTGAGATAGATCTGGATCGCGGCGCGAATGTCCTCGTCATCATCACAAATCAGGACCGTGTGTCGCATGGGTCACCTCCACTGGGTCACAATGTACCCACCCGTATTGTCACGTGAGATATCGTAGTTCCCGCCGTCGGGGATGCCAATTTTACCGTCCCTGGCAAGCTCGTAGGTGACCGTGTACTCGACGCCGTCGAGCGTGATGCTGTAGCCACCGGCGCTGCGCAAGGCGGCGATGTACTGTTCGAAGGTGAAGTTGTTGTCGGCCATGTACCGGGCGTGGGGCTGACCGACGTAGCGGAAGTGCCAGGACTCATAGGCGATGCCGGTGCTGTCCTGACCGCCGTCGGGGTACCTCAAAATGAAGCCGTAGCGCCACGAGTTCGCCCCCAGCCAGTCGGCGGCCCTTGTGTCAGTGAAGGTCTCGTCAGCCGCCATGTCGGCGACCCCGATGTCGATCGCCAGGCCAGTCTCGTGCTCGGAGTGCCCCGGAGTCTGGACGTAGCTCTTGTCATCGGCCTCGTCATAAAGCTGCTGTTGTACGGCTCGGGTACGGAAAGCATCAGTGAGGTAGAGGCCGGTCACCCCGGCATCCCCCGCCGCCTCGACCATGGCCTGCGCCGCCTCAAGGGCCGTACGATCCATCATGAGGCCATCCTCACCCACTGGCAAGGTCGGCCAGACATCGACCAATCCGGCCGGGGTCGCTGCCCGACTCAACCCATGTGCGCCATTGACAAGCACCAACTGGCCCGTGTCCGTGATGTCGCTCACATCAGCCGTCGAGTTGAACTGTGCTCCTCCCGACATGGCGGCGGTTCCCTCGGCGGCCCGTCCGGGAGCATGTCCGTCGGCGGCTCCCGCAGCCCCCACACCAGCGTCGCCTTCCGCACCACCGACGCCCCCAGCTCCAGCACCATCCGCGCCAACCCGGCCGGGCGCGCCCGCCGCTGCTGTGCCCGTGGCAGCCACCTCGGTTGCGAAACCAATCATCATTCGTACCCCGACAACCCCCAACACCAACACAACGATCAGCGCCCATACCATCCCCAGTCGCCAAGGGCGGGCTGCCCCTCGTCGCTGCGACCCGGATCTCGGCCCCGCCGCAGCCAGCCGGCCTATGCCAGCCTTCGCCCCGTGCCCGGTCC
>JAITVA010000209.1 GCA_031286045.1 Propionibacteriaceae bacterium
GGCACAGACTCATGGACTGTTGTGGTGAGCCTGACCGATGGCGCAGGTCAGCCGAAGACCGGCGCAGCCTCTCAGGTGCAGATCCCGGTGTGGGATGCCACATCGACCAAGCCGGCCGATGACCAGGTGAACCTGTCGACAGTCTCCGAGTTGGGCGATGGCCAGTATTCGCTGACGATCACCTCACGGACCGCAGGAACCTACACCATCGTGTCGTCGGCCACCGGCACTGAACCGGCCACCTATGCGGACATCGTGTTCACCCCCACGGATGTCACCAACCCAACTGATCCGATTCTTGGGGGCCAGTTGACCCTTTCTCCAGATCACGTCACCCAGCCATGCGATGGTGCCAGCACACCTGCCATGGCACTGGCCGAGGTGCGTGACGACCAGGGCGACCTGGCAGCAGGCGTTGAAGTGACATTCAGCCTCATCGGGACCGATGACATGACCGAGTCCACCGTTATGACAGACGCTTCTGGCATCGCCCGAGTGGAGATTTCGGATCCAGCCGTCTACTCTGTGCGGGCATTTGTCGGCGATGTGGAACTGATCGGCTCCCCAGCGACGCTGACCGTGGTCGACAGCGGGAACTGTGCGACTCCGACCCTGTCGATCACCGATCCGACCGATGGGGCGGTGATCGACAGCAGCCACCCGACCATCTCGGGCACGGCTGATCCGGGCGCGACCATCACCATTTCGGTTGGCGCGACACAAGATGGGTTGTCGACGGCAGACTCCAGCGGGGCCTGGTCCTATACCTTGTCAACGGCTCTAACCGATGGCTCACACACTGTGACGGCATCCGTTCAGGGTTCCTCACCGACGCTCGAGAGCACGGTCACTTTCACGGTCGACACCAGCACCGACCAAGGCACTCCGCCGACACCGATCTGGCTCAGCCCCTGGTTCTGGTGGATCATGCTCTGGGTCGGCTTCGCCTGGTGGATGGGTTGGCTGTGACCAGTGGTCTGACAACCCCTGGCACCGCACCTCGGGGCTGAATCGTGGGTGGTGGTCAAGAGTCGTTTCTCGACCCTGGCCACCACCCACGGCTTATGTGGGCAATCACCAACGCCACGGACAGTGGCCATCAGCACCCCTCAGCCCAGCGGTTTGACCTGCGTCATATCGCAGTTGTGGAGGACGCCTTGGGCCAGGGCGAAGCAGGCCACACCGGCCAATAATTCCCAACCCGCCAGGATGACGAAACCAGCAGTGACGCCGGTGCTGGCACCAATCAGGGCGGCTGCGATGGCAGCGGCGACCACACCGGGAGCCATGACCACGATGATCGCCAGGTAGTACACCATCAGTTGCACACCCGCGCTCATGTCCTCACCGAACAGGCGCATGAAAGTGTAGTTGACACCGAGCAGGAGGACCGAGAAGAGGGTGTACGTCACGACGCAAACCAGAATGTTCACCACGGGCGCGCGCACGATCACACCGGCGATGACGAAGGCCAGCATCGCCTCGATCAGGGAGCGAGCGACGATCTCGATGTTGGACCAGATGATCTTGGCGAACGACGACTCGGGGATGAGATAGATGTAATGGCTTGTCAGCTCCTTCATTCCGCGACCTGTGCCGATGAGAAGAGTCTGCATCAACATCATGGCGATGAGGGAGCCGTCGATCCCGCCTCTCGGGACCGCCACGGCGACCACGATCCCCATAGCGATGATGACCAGGGAGAGTGGAGTGAGCAGACCCAAGCGGCTCTGGCGCATATCCTCCCGCAGGTGCTTACCGAACAAGGATTGGGCGCCTTGGCCCCACAAACCCGTACCGCGCACACGAGTTGGCCCCTTGCTTGAGGTCGCGGCGTCGAGATTGCCTTCGCTGAGAGCACGACGACGCTCGTAGGTAGTCTCGGCCGGTGTCAAGACATCCTCAAAGTAGTCGCGCCGCGACACCAGGACATAGACGATCGTCGCCGCCAACGCCACCAAGTCCAGCCCGAGAAAGCCCAAGCCAGCCAGGACATTCCCCTGAATCAGGGCGGTCGCACCAGTAGCACTCCACCCGACGACAGGAATGAAGCTGAAATATGGAGACTGGGCGACGGTGATGGCGAAGGCCCGCAACGACTCGACTGAGCCGTTCGTCTGACTGGCGAGAACCAGCATGTACACCACCAAGGGAACAAATAGCGCCACGGTGACAAAGGCAACGATTCTCTTACGCCACGGTCGACCGTTGGTTCCCAGATAGACTGCGGCCGACCCGGTGGAGGCGATGACGAAGGTGAGCAGTAGCGCACCGAAGACGATCCACACGGCGCTGAAGCCCACGTCGAAGATCTGCACAAAGACGCTGCCGATCAGTATGGACATGACGACCGACAAGGCCGATGTTTTCACCAACTGCACGATGCCGTACATCAGAGTCGAGCGCGGGCTGATCGGCGACACGAAGGCCAGGTTGACATCGCTCATCGTGAAGATGGCCTGCCCGCTCTTCAGCCCCTGGATCAGCGATGGAATGGAGAAGAGAAGGATGTAGGCGAACAGGATCCAGGTCAGAAGCCATAGCGGTGCGTCGCCACTGAATGCCCCAAATCGGCCCGCGACAAGCGAGTAGGCCAGAAACGCGAACATGAAGATGAAGAGCACGAGCCTCTTCTTGTCCCGAAAAACCTGCCTGACCGCGTTCTTCGCACGGGTCCACAGCAGCCAACCCAGCGCCTTCATCGCGCGCCCGCCTGGTGGTCCGCCTGCTCCGTCCCCCGGCGGGTCACCCGATCCGTCACTTGGTGAACCGGTTGGTCGATCACCCGGTGGACCGGTTGGTGAGTCGCCTGAGCGGTCGCCTGCTTCGTCCCCCGGTGGGCGACCGGTTGGGGCGCGTGGCGGTTCGGCTGGTGGGCAGCCTGGCCCTCCGCCTGATCGACGATGGCGAAGTACATGTCCTCCAAGCTCTCCCCTGGCGCCAACTCACCGCGACGGCACCTCGCCTGGATCCGACCGTCCTTCATGATGAGGGTTGTGTCCCAGTTGTCATCCATCGACGCGATCATGTGGGTACTGATCAAGAGCGCGCAACCTGCGGACCGCAAGTCGGCGATCATAGCCTTGAGTTCCCGGATGCCCTGCGGATCCAGCCCGACCAAAGGTTCATCCAAAATGACGACGCGTGGCCGTGGAAGCAAGGCGCAACACACTGAGAGTTTCTGCTGCATGCCCTTGGACAGTTCCTTGCCCAGTTTGGCCGCCCTGTCGGCCAGTTCGAAGCGGGTCAACAACTCCTGTGCGAGCGGCTCCCAGTCGGTCAGCCGATAGGCTCTGGCGATGAATTCCAGATGTTCGGCCACGGTCAGCATCTGGTACGGCGCGGGGAACTCCGGGATGTAGCCCAACAATCGCTTGGCTTCGACACT
>JAITVA010000273.1 GCA_031286045.1 Propionibacteriaceae bacterium
CAACGCGACGATGAACGGCAAGCAGTATGGCTTCCCCTTGATCGCCTCGGCGCGTGCCTTGTTCATCAATGACGCCATCTTCACCAAGGCAGGCCTCGATCCGACCTCACCGCCGAAGACCTGGGACGAGCTGAAGGCGGCCGCCGAGAAGGTCGCCGCGCTTGGAGACGGGTCCTACGGCTACTGCATGCCGCTCGGCAACGAGGAGGCCCAGGCCGAACTCGCCATGTGGATCCTGGGCAACGGTGGCGGTTACGGTGACGCCAAGACTCTGACCATCGACGACGCGAAGAACGTCGAGGCAGTGACCTTCATGAAGTCACTGATCGACGCCGGGCTGACCCAGCCTGACGCTGGCTCGACTCAGCGCACACCGATGATCAACAACCTCTACATGCAGAACAAGTGCGCGATGGCCGTCGGACTGCCACCCTTCATCGGGATGTTCAAAGAGCAGGCCCCCGACCTGAAGTACACCATCACTCAGATGCCGACAAAGGACGGTTCCCCGGTGACGCTTGGCGTGGCCGACCATCTGATGGTCTTCAACAACCAGGACGAGGCCAAGGGCCAGGCTGCCGGTAAGTTCATCGACTTCTTCTTCTCGGCCGACAACTACACCAAGTTCGTCGACACCGAAGGCTTCCTGCCGACAACCAAGTCAGGCGCCCAGAAGACGACACACACCGACTTCAAGGTCTTCAATGATCTGCTTCCCGACGCCAAGTTCTACCCCTCGACCAATCCGAACTGGGGTGCGACCCAGGGCCTGATTCAGCAGCAGTTGGGCACCATCGCGCAGGGGCAGGATCCCGCCACCGTGTTGGGAAACATCCAAAAGTCGTCTGACTCCGGGATCTAGAGACACGATGACCGACCACTGGTTGACTTGGTCTGTGGCGCCGACCGCGGACCAAGTCAACCAGTGTGAGTCAGAAGCCATGCTGCTCAGATGCTGACGGGCGTGAATCAGAGCAGCTGGCCTCGGCCGGTGTTCAGCGATGCTGATGCCAAGCGCGACGGCGATCCCTCTCCAGGGCAGGACACCTGAGTCGTTTTGCCTGCATGGAGACCCCCGGTAGAATCACAATCACGCAGGTTCGCAATTAACAACATGTGTCCGTTCTCACGAAGAAGGAGAAAAGGATGACACTCACTCAGTCGACGGCGGTCGAGGTCGACACACCCGAATCCACGAAGAACCGACCGCGGCGTGCCCGAGAGTCCTTGCGCGCGGCGCCCTGGTTGGCTCCTGGCTTGATCCTCATCATCGGAGTGGTGCTTTTCCCTGCCGGATACATGATCTACACCTCCACACGGACCATCTCGAAAGCCGGTGTCGACCGTGGACCCGCCGGCGCGGCGAACTACGAGACCCTCTTCGCACTGCCTGACTTACCAGGCGTGCTTGTGCGCACACTCGTCTGGGTCGTGGCCGTGGTGATCGGAACTGTGTGCGTGTCACTGCTCTTGGCGCACTTCCTCAACAAGGCCTTTCCTGGGCGACGTTTCGTCAGGTTGATGCTGATCATCCCGTGGGCCGCCTCGGTTCTGATGACCACGATGATCGTGTACTACATGTTCGAACCCAACTACGGGCTGGTCAACAACTTCTTGATGCAGTTGTCTCAGCACTTCGACTTCCTGTCAGCCTTCTCCAATGCCGACTACGGATTCACCAAACGAATGCCGGCTGCCTTCATCATCGCGATCTTCGTCGCCATCTTCGTCTCCCTGCCCTTCACGACATACACGCTCTTGGCCGGATACCAGGCGATTCCACGTGAGACGCTTGAGGCAGCCTGCGTCGACAAGGCCAGCCGATGGCAGACCTACTGGCATGTCACCCTGCCGCAGTTGCGACCAGCCCTCATGGCGGCAAGCATCATTAACATCATCAACGTGTACAACTCCTACCCAATTTTGAAAGTGATGACGGGATCAATGCCGGGCTTCGACGCTGACACCACCACCACCATGATGTTCAAAATCCTGCAAACCAATCAGCGCGCCGACGTGGCGGCAGCCTTGTCCGTCGTGAATTTCGTCATCGTCATCGCGGTGATTTCCGTCTACATGTGGCTGGTCAAGCCATTGAAGTCAGTGGAGGACTGATGAGCTCGAAGCGTCTACCCGACGGCACCTTGAAGTCGTCGCGCTACACCACCGTCTCTGACCCAGGATCAGTCACGGCGAGAGTCGTCATGGCTGTGGTCCTGGTCGTGGTCTTCCTGGTTCCCTACCTCGTCATGGTGCTGTCGTCATTCAAGTCCCTTGACGAGGTCAACCGCGTCCCACCCACCCTCTTGCCGCAGACCTGGCATCTCGACAACTACGTCGCGATGTGGGGCGTCAGCGAAACCCCCTTGCCACACAACCTGCTGTCCACCATCATCATCGCGGGCGCGGCCACACTGCTGACCTTGGCAGTCGCGCTGCCGGCGGCCTATTACACCGCCAAGTTCCGCTTCCCTGGGCGACTGGCCTTCCTCTTCTTGGTGCTGATGACACAGATGCTGCAACCGGCTGTCCTCGTCACTGGTCTCTTCCGCGAGTTCTTGGCCCTGGGAGGAGCTGGACAGCTCTGGTCGATGATCTTGATCAATGCCGCTTTCAACATGAGTTTCGGTACCTGGATCATGCACTCATTCTTCGCCAACGTCCCCAAAGAGGTCGACGAGTCGGCGCGTTTGGACGGTGCCTCGTCCTGGGCGATTCTGTGGCGGATCAACATGCCCCTGGTTTGGCCAGGCATCGTCACCGCCGTCATCTTCACCTTCGTCGCCGCCTGGAACGAGTTTGCCGCCTCGGTGGTCATCCTCTCCGGCGCGCCCCAGAATCAGCCGCTCTCCGTTGCCTTGTTCAGCTTCGTCGGGCAGTATCAGACGAAATGGCAGTACGTCTTTGGGGTGTCGGTTGTCGCCATCGTTCCGGTGCTGATCCTCTTCGCGATCATCGAGAAGAAACTGGTCGCCGGACTCACCGCTGGCGCGATCAAGTAGGTCAATGGATCAGGGGGCGCCTGAAGCCGGAGCGACCTTGCGGCTCAGCTGAGGCGGGCCGTCTCATCGACGTGAGGTCAGCTTCGTCACAGTAGCCTACGGCGGAAGATCAGTATGGCGCCGGTGACCAGGCCAGCGGTGAGCGCCACGGTGATGGCGATGGCGGGCCCGATGTCGCTCAGCGTGATCGCTCCGGTGATGAGGGGCATGTTCTGGCTAGCCAAGGAGAGCGGATTGTAGTGGTAGGCCGGTGGGAGTATCCCAGCGAGCAAGCCAATGACGAGCACCGCGCCCGTGATGAGGAGGATCATATAGTTGTTCGTGCTCAAGCTGGCGGCGCACATCAGCAGACTCAGCACGAACAGGCCGAAAATCCACAGGAGGAGGACTGCCACCCCCAGGTGAGGCAGCTCATCCGCGCCGAAGAGGTAGCTGGTGTAGATCCAGGCCATGGCGAAAGCCAGCGCCAAGGAGACCGTCCAGATGAGCGCCATTGATGTCAACTTCGCCGCAATGACCAAGGCCCGCGACAGACCCTTCGTCACGACGTTCACCAAGGTGCCTTTGGTCAGCTCGTTGGCGAGGACCCCGCTGAACACGATGACCAGGATGACCAGCCCCATTTGGGCGACGTTCTTATAGAACTGCGTCCACGAGTCGACGGCGGTCGGCGTCGGTATGGCCGAGGCCATCTGAGCGGACACTACGGAGCCGATCAGTTGAGGCGTCAACTTGGCGATCAGCGGGCTCATCATTCCGAACACGGCAAAAATGACCAGCATGAGGAAGACCTTGTAGGTCCGAGTCGACTCCATCAGTTCTTTCTTCAAGAAGGCCAAGTAACCCCTCATCTCACCACCTCCGTGAACAGGCTCTCCAGAGTCGGCTCCATCTGCTCGAATCGTATGGGGGTGATGTTCAACCTCGTCAGGGCATGGAGAAGGAGTTGGCCGCCAAACTGGTCAGGTGGGGATGGCGTGGGGGCTGGGTCGGCGGGCGGGATCGTCGGCCTGCGGGTCAATCCATTTCGCCCCGTGACCCCTGCCAGGTCAGTCGCCATGGACCTCGTGTCCCCCGTCGGCGTCTGCGTGATCGTCACCACCATCGTCGTTCCCTGGCTGGTGTGGGAGATTCCTGCTGCGCCCAATTCCTCCGCTGCGGCCAACCGCGCCAGGTCGGATGGCGTGGCGCATTCGACCACAAACCCGTGATGACGATGCTGCTCTTTGATCTCAGCGATCGTCCCCGTCAGAGCGATTGTCCCCCGATGGAGAATGGCCACCCGGTCACAGATCCGCTCCACATCCGACAAGACATGAGTGGAGAAGACCACCGTCGTACGATCACGAAGCGAGGCGAGGATGTCAAGCACCTCCTTGCGCCCGATGGGGTCCAAGGCTGACGTCGGCTCGTCACAGATCACCAGGTCCGGCTGGTTGAGCAGCGCCTGGGCTATCCCCATCCGCTGCTTCATACCGCGCGAGAAACCACCGATGCGGCGCTTCACACCCGCTAGCCCGACCATCTCCAGCAGCTCACTGCCCCGAGCCGTGATCTGGCTGCGCGGCAAACCAGTGATCTCACCGCACAGTCGCAGGTACTCCATCGGACGCATGTAGCCGTAAAACTCGGGCACATCGGGGAGGTAGCCGACGTGGCGATTGGTGGTTGAGTTGCCGTAGGTCACCTTCTCGCCACACACCCGCACCACCCCATGATCGGCTTTGAGCAGGCCCAAGGCGATCTTCATGGTCGTGGTCTTGCCAGCGCCGTTTTGACCGACGAAACCAAAGACGCAATGCTCGGGCACCTCCATTGTCATGGCGTCCAACACCTTGTGAGCGCCGAACGCCTTGTCGATGTGGTCGATCTCCAGGACTGTCATTCGTCGCGGTCCCTTCCGAAGACGAAGTACACGACCGGCCCGATGAAGCCGATCGCCGCTACCACGATGATCCAGACAACCATGTTGCCGAAGCGATAATGCGGATGCCGCACGATGTGAATGATGGCGACGACCATCAACACGAGTTGGGCGATGATCAGGGGTATGAGGAAGGGTACGTACTCACCGATTCCATTCATGTGTTCCTCCTTGTGGGTGGTTGCGATGGGACTGACCTGTCGTGCCAGCCAGTGAGCCTGGGCCCGCGCTCGTGGTCCCTGTCATCGGCTGGCCCGCACATGGTCGACAAGCTTCTTGTATCGCGGATGCTCGGCCAGCGTCGCCAGAACGGGATTGGTCAAGGCCGCCAGAAAACTCTGTTTGACCAAGGCCGCGTCACGCGGGGCGTCGACCCCGATCTCACTGTCGCACAGCCACTCATCGACCAGGTCGAAGTAGGCGTCCCCGTGAAGCAAGAGCGGGAACTCAAAGTTGTCAAAGGCGGCGACCGACTGCTCCAAGAACCCGAGAGCTCTCTGCGCCTGACCCTGCTCAGCCAGACACATGGCCGCCGCGAAAGTCACCTGGATCAAGGCGTTGGGGTAGAGACGCGCCACATCGTAAGCCTCAGCCACCGCCAGCCCGCGTTCCAAAGTGGCCTCGAAGTGGGCCGGGTCATCGCGGTAGAGGCCGAGCATGCCAGCGCAGGCGTCCAGCAGCCGAGGAAGATACTGATAAGTCGTGACTTGGAGGGTCCGACGGGCCGCCTCGACATCCCCCATGGCCTGCTGGGCGCGAGCCAAGATGAGTTCATCTGAAGTGTCGAACTGCGCCATCTCGGCCGACAACAAATCCACCGCCTCGGCCGGATGCCCCAACATCAGGTCAGCGAAGGCCTCGATGGAGTTCGCCCGACGGGCCAGCGCCAAGTCATCGGTCTTCATCTTCGTCCGCCGACACAACCCCACCGCCTCCTCCAGCAGCGCGGACTGAGCCCGGTTGAGCGTGGGCCCGACCTGATCCGGTTCAACCAGTTCAGGCGCAGTGGACGGGTCGGAGGGCGCAGTGGGAGGGGTCCCGTCGTGATCTGGCTCGGCGTCCTGTGCGAGGTTGGCGTGATTGACAAGCAGTGTCGCCATTTCGACCAGGAAGGGGTAACAGGAGTAATACCGCTGGATCGCCTCATGCACCTCATCGATGACCGAGTCGAAGGGGCGCGACGAGAAAGCGCTGGCGAAGTCCTGGCGCATCTGCCTGATTCGTCGACTGGACAGCTGCGGGTCGTACCTCATCAACTCGTCGATGCTCACCCCAAAAAGGGCGGCCAGCCGCGGCAGTTGTTCAATGGCGGGGTTGCTTAGTCCGACCTCCCACTTCGACACCGCCGCCTTCGAGACACCGAGGTAGTTCGCCAACTCCCCCTGCGTCATCTCCAGCTGACGACGATGCTCCACGATCGACTCGGCGATGTTGATGTCTGGCACTGTGCCTCCTTGCCAACCATCATTCCAGTTGACTGGGTCAACCACAATCGCCTCGTGGTTGACCCAGGCCGTAGCCGATCAACCGCCGCGAGACCTCAAGGTCGCACCGACAGGTCATTCGACAGGGGTATGGGTTCAGGAGCCACGGTGGACGGCGTCCTCCTCAGTCAAGAGGCTAGGGAACCGATGGGCGCCTCCGATCAGGGTGAGGACCGCAGTATGTCCGCCGTCCTCACCCTGAGCAGCCCGAGGCTGCCTACTCACACCGCCCGACGCCGACCAAAGCGCAGAACCAACCCAGCACCACTCAAGCCGATGACAGCCAACAGAGCCCCGATCGCACCGAGAGGAGGAACCGACGAGGTCGCCACGGATCCGCCGGTGGGAGCCAAGGGGCCAGCCGTGCCCTGCGAGTTGTCGGGCTTGGTGGCTGGCGTCTGGCCGACAACCTCAACCATGATCTCGAACTGTGTGGCCTTCTCCCCGGCGGTGACAGTGGCAGTGGCGTGATACGTTCCGACCGGCAGACCATCGACGGTGCTGATGAGGAGCTGCCAGTCCCCCGTCGCCGGGATCGCCGCGAAACTGCTAGTCGACAATTGGAAACTCCCGGCATCCGGCCCGGTCAAAGTGATCGTGCCTTGAGGAGTCGGAGCGACACCCTGATTGGAGACCGTGACCGTGGCGGCGGCGGGCGAGTCATACCCGACCGTGACGGACCCCAGGTCATAGCTGGGCTGATCAGTGACCAGGCCATAGTCATCACGGAACAGGCGGGGAGCGAAGTCACTGAGGCCCTGCCACCACACATCGAAGCCATGGGGTCCTGGCACGACGGTGTTGACTGTGTCGATGCCGTGCTCAGTCAGGGTCTGCGACAGGCGGGCGCCAGTGTCGACAATCCCCGGGATGAAGTCGGCGTCGCCGACGAAATACTCCACCAAGGCGGTGGTCTCAGCCATGGTGGCCAGGACCTCGGCTGAGAACTCATCACTGGACAGCGCTCCGGAGAAGACACCGTAATAGGCGAACTGCTCCGGCGTGGTGGTCATCACCTGGGTGGTGCCCATGCCACCCATCGACAGCCCGGCCAGAGCCCGCTGAGCCGGATCGGTGCTGACGTTGTAACGCTGCTCGATCAGTGGCATGACCGCGTCGAACAGGTCGTCGGCGAAGATCGAGCCACCGAAAGCCGTCGGATGCTCAGGCATCACCACCACCATCGGCGCCAGATTGCCCTGGACATAGAGATTGTCGAGGATCTCAGCCGCTCGACCCTGCTCGGTCCATGAAGCATAGTTCTGACCCGCCCCGTGATAGAGATAGAAGACTGGGTAGGGAGTCGACCTGTCCGGATCGTAATCCACCGGAGTCCAAACCTTGATGTGCTGGGTCTTGTCGAAAGTCGTCGAATCGTACTCGAGGACATCGACCTGGCCGGATCGCCCCTGTGGAGCTGGAGCAAGCAATGGCGTGCGCGCGCCTGGGTCGACCCACAACTGGGACTCCATGTTGACCTTGCCAGGCGTGGTGTCGGCCGGATCGGCATAGCCAACGGCGTCGACCTCATAACGCCAGTAGTAGAAACCGTCCAGGGGCCCGATGCTGGCTCGCCAGTGATCGCCGACCTTGGTCATGGGGATGCGGAACCAGGCGCCGTTGGGAGCCCAGTCACCCCACAAAACCACGTCGTCGGCGTCGGCCCATTGGTCACCGGTCTCGAAAGTGACGATGCCATGATCGTCAATCATCGGCCCAGTGGCACCACCGGGGGACACGGGCGTGTAGGGCTCATCAAGAGTGTAGTTGCCGGTGGTCATGGCCGGGTCAAGGATCTGGTCCTGGAATATCCTGCTGACAAAGTCCCGCAGGTTCAGCCGCCAGGTCTGCCAGACAGCACCACTGCCGGGCGTGACACCGTCGGACTGATAGGTGACACCAGCGGACTCCAGTGCCTTGGTGGCGGCCAAAGTGTCGTTGTAGTGAGCGTCCAGAGCATTGCCGGAGTAGAAGCGGATGACCTCGGCAGTGTCGTTGAGAGCCGTGGCGGTGGCCTGACTGATGGCAGCCTCTTCGGGCAAGTAGCCAGATAGTGAGCCAATCGCAGTGAAAGTGGTCGGATCGGCCAAGGCCGCGCCCAGGGCGGCACTGGCCCCATCCCCGATGCCTGCGACAGCCCGCGCCGTCGGCTGGGCGTCACCATAAATGGCGCTTTCGGCCGCGGCCATGAGCCCGGCGACATCGGCATTTCCGCTGGGACCGGCCATCACCACCACCATGTCCGCCAGTTGACCGCCGAGGTGGAGGTTGTCGAGAATCTGACCCATGCGACCCAACTCTTGCCACTCTCGCCAGGACTGGTCGGAGTCGGCTAGGAGGTAGAGGACCGGATAGGACCCAGCCTGGGCCGGGTCATAACCCGGTGGAGTCCAGTAGGCGAGAGTGTGAGCGGCGGGGTCGCCGTCCACGATCTGATCCGACTGATGGCTGAGTGTCGTGATCGTTCCGCCACCGGTGACATCGGTCATCCACGCCACGGACTCACCCGGCACGAACAAG
>JAITVA010000280.1 GCA_031286045.1 Propionibacteriaceae bacterium
ACCAACAACACCCCGAACGCTTCCACCAACCACCCCAAACCCCCAAACCAGCCACCACCGTCGGCATCAACCTCCCCAAAACCACCACCCAATGACTCCACACAGCTTGACAACGCGCGAGGGTCATAGTTATGTCGCCTTTACGGTACGAACGGGTGACATAACTGAGGCAAAGTATGAGTCCGGGACTCAAACGCCTCACACTTTGCTCAGTTATGACTCGGCCGCTGTGGTGGGAGTCAGAATTGATGGGTCCTTGGACAAACCCCTGGCCGACTGGTTCGGTCCTGCGATAGGCCGGTTCACTAGACTGTGACGATGATCACGAGTTCGTTCACCATCGACTCCCCGCCGCTCATCACACCTGACATGACAACCCGACCGGTCGACGACTTTCCCGAGACCCTGGTGGTCACCTTTCAGCCGAAGACCTTCCGCACCTTCATCCAGAGTTGGCGCCCCGAACCATTCGCCTCCATCCACATCGAAGAGGACACGGGCGACCAGGCCACCGCCTACGTGCACACCGTGACCCAGCAGGGCGTCCGCCTCGGCGTCTACTGCTCCCCCGCAGGCGCGCCGATCACGGTCGCCACCATGGAGCAGGCCATCGCCCTCGGCGCCAAGCGGTTCGTCGTCTTCGGATCCTGCGGTGTCCTCGACGACAGGCTCAACCCCGAAGACATCATTGTCCCGACTGAGGCCTACCGCGACGAGGGGACAAGCTACCATTACGCGGCGGCCAGCGACTACATCGGCGTCTCGACCGCCGACCGTCTGGCGACAGAGCTATCTGACATGGGCATCCCCCACACGCTGGGTCGAGTCTGGACGACGGATGCCTTCTTCCGCGAAACCGAAGCCAACCTGGTGGCCCGCCGCAGCGAAGGCTGCGTCGCGGTTGAGATGGAGGTCGCCGCCGTGGCCGCCCTGGCCCAGTTCCGAGGCGTCGAGGCATACCACTTCCTCTTTTCCGCCGACCGTCTCGGTGAACACTGGGACCCCCGCATCCTCGGAACTCTGCCCGCTGAGCCACGCGCCCGCCTCGTCCAGATCGCCCTTGATCTGGCGGTGCGTTTGAGCAGTTGAGAAGTTCAGCCGTTGTGGAAGCGATGATCAGCGCCGTGCCGTCATTGATTCCTCCATGAACGGATGACTAATCATGTGCTGGCGTCTGAACACTGAGACAGGTGATCGTCGCTCCCCCATCTTGCGATGGACCCTGGGAACCGATGAATGACCGTGTCCTGCCATTTGAGCGCCGGGACGGGCGATCTTCGACCCCCATCGGACAGCACAGCGTAAATCGTCGCTCCCTAGCCCATAATCCCTCTGTCCTGGCACTGAGCCGTGGTGGTCGTCACCAAGGTCAAAACCTCGTGGGTCGCCGTCACGCTGACATAACCAGCCGCGCTGATCGCTCCTCCGTTCTCGCTGATGTAGGACTGCGTTCGCTCCCAAGCGGTTTGCCCGACCGGGGCCTCATCGGGCGCGAGGGCGCACTGCGTGGCCACCGCATTCCACCAATGTGCCAGGCTCAGCTCAGAGCCATCCGGGTGAGCCGTGGCTTCAGCCAAAGCCAACAACGTGTCCGACAATCCAGCCGGCGCGGTCCCAGAGCATTGTTGAACCAGTCGCAAGGATTGAGCCAGATAGCCGAACCGGTAGGCGGCAGTCGGGCCCTGGACGGCCCGCGGCAAGGCCTCACTCACAGCAGCGACCCCTGCCGATTGACAGGCCTTCTGACCTGCCGCCAACAGATAGGGCCCAACCAGTTCGAAAAGCACCTGTGGATCGCCGTCAGTGATGACCTGCTTGATCAACTGCTCGGTCCCATCGTTCCAGGGCTGCCCCTGGGCCGCGAACACGGAGAGCCGTTCAACTGGCCCCATACCGTCGGGAAAACCCTTGGGCAAAGCCGGGTTCAAACCCAGGATTCTGGCGTCGCCCAGCACCATCCCAGCCTGGGCGCCCAGCCCCACCTGCCTGACGGTGGCGCCTCCACCGGCCTGAGCCAGAGCCATCAGCCGTTGTCGAGCGAAGGTCGGGACCTCAATGGGAGTGTCCGTCAGGTGACCCAGCTTCTGCACGGTGGCCCAATCACCCGGCGCCAACAGATTCTGATCCGTGACAGTGAAGATGGCCAACACCTGCGCCAGCAGGTCACGGACCACACTTCGCTTGCCCGCGTCCTCCGGCCAGTGATGCTCACGCGCCTCCTCCATCACCAGGAGCAATGATGCCACCCAGCCCAGATCACCGGCAGCGTGAGCAGCGATGCCTTGGCGAAGGGTGGCGACCGCTTCATCCCACACCGCTGGAAGCTGTGACGGGCAGGGCAGATGTGTCCCGAGGATCGAGGCCGCCGCCAGGAAGGAGAACTGCCCCGCGCCATCCAGTTCCGGTTGACAGATCGTGGTGCGGGCACCATCGATGATCCTCTGCGCCGTGGGAATCAGCCCGGCGGGGTCCTGTCCGAGCATCCTCAGTGCGGCCAGGGCCACCCGAGCGTCCGCGATGTCAGCACCATCGTTCAGGAGGGCCTCACCCTCAGTCCCCCGAGCGAGGACTGCCTTTTGCCCACCGGACAGAACATCATCGAAGCGATCCGCCCAGGCCAACTCCCATGAGACGTATGCCGCAAGCACCTGCTCGGCGAGGGCCTGCCTGTGCTGCAAAGCCGTAGTGATGTGATATCGGACAGCTTGGTCCTGATTGAAGCCGAACTGACTCAACCCAGCCTCACCGAGCGCGTTGAGCGAGACAGCGGTGGTGTGGACAGATCCAGCCTGCAGCGCTGGCAGGTTCGCACCGACGATCCAGGGGCCTTCGCCGTCGTCGGCACGTTCCCGCTCGATTGAGATTCGGGTGGCGTAGAAGGATTCGGTCACCTTGACCCACTCGGACCTATCCAGTCCAGGACTCGTCGTGCACGCCCCCAGCATCATGACAAGAGCAAGCAGACCGCACACTTGTGCACTCTCACGTCCACTCGAGTGCGTCTTCCCGATCTGTGGCCTTCGCACGATTCTTACCCCTTTGTCAGCAGGACTGCCCTAGAGGTTCCGCCGATGGGACATTCGGCGCAACCTTCTCAAGCTTGGCGATGGGATCAAGGTATCCCCTCCCGGCACCCCAGGCAACCGCACGCGCCAATGGCCACTGGCGACGCTCGTCAGCGAGGCCTGGCCGGCCGTCGCGCGAAGCGCCGCCTCCGAGCGTGGCCGGTTCTCCTGCCCCACGACGGGGCCGGGACAGTCCACCAGCAGCTCAGTGAGGAATGAGCGCGCGGCTGGTGTTGGTGCGCGAAGTGCCTCAGTTAGGAGTGAGCGCGTGACTGGTGTTGGCACCTCACGTTGGTCGGTGCGTTTCGTGGACCGCCGCAGCACCCGCTATAGTTGATGCGGTTGCTTGCTTGCAGGCACGCCACCTTAGCTCAGTCGGTAGAGCGGCTCACTCGTAATGAGCAGGTCGGCAGTTCGATTCTGCCAGGTGGCTCTGAAATACCTAGTCAGAGTCTGTTACTGGATTCATTGTCCGTCTATTGGATTCATAGGCATGACCCACTCTGGCCCAGGATGACC
>JAITVA010000308.1 GCA_031286045.1 Propionibacteriaceae bacterium
GCTCGACAGTCCGCCTCCGACAGCCAGGTCAGGTCGGACAAGGCTGACAGGGCAGCTTGCTGTGGCGATAGATCGTCCTGCGCGTCAATCGCGTCTTGGTAGGCCTGCTTCGCATGGAAGAAGGCGAACAGCAGCTCTTCGTCGCGTCGATGGGACTTGGTCACAGCCGTCAACACGGTCAACGCCGCCAACCGTTGGTCGGGGCCGAGCGGGAGCAACTTAGCTTGGTAGGCACGCTGGCGTTTGGCTCTCTCCGCTGCCGATGTGAAGTCCAATCCCAGCCACGCCATCACTTTTTCCTTTCATGGGCGAACCGTCAGACGCCACAGCGGTTCGTGCCGGTTCCTTGGTCCATCACTGACCATGGTACGTCGTGTGACGGAGTTTCGTTGGTGGCGTCGGGCCTGAAGCCGGTTAGGCTGGTGACATGAACGAGACTTTTGGCGACCTCGGGGAGTTCGCCCTGATCAGTCGAATCACCAATGCCCTTGTGACAGGGCCTGAAGTCCGCCTCGGGCCGGGCGACGACGGTGCTGTGCTCAGTGTCGACGGCGCCGTCGTGGCGTCCACCGACGTGATGAATGAGAATGTCCATTTCCGTCAAGATTGGTCGAGTGCCGCTGATGTCGGGCATCGTTGTATCGGCGGCGCGGTGGCGGATGTCGAGGCCATGGGCGCGGTGCCGACCGGCGTGCTCATAGCGTTGTCAGCCCCGGCGTCGACACCCTTGACCTGGCTTGACGGTTTCATGGAGGGCGTCACTGAGGAGTGCGCCAGCGCCCATGTGGCCTTGGTCGGCGGCGACCTGTCCACAGCCGGAGCCATCAGCGTGGCCGTGACCGCCTTGGGGCAGACGCGAGGCCGCCCGGTGCTCCGCCGCGACGGCGCCCGCGCCGGCGACGCTGTGGCCTATCGAGGGCGACTGGGTTGGGCGGCTGCGGGATTGTCGGTGTTGACGCGCGGGTTCCGCTCGCCTAGGGCGGTGGTGGGCGCCTACCAGCGGCCCCAAGTGCCCTACGGCGCCGGAGCGGAGGCGGCCCGCAACCAAGCCAGCTCGCTGATCGACGTGTCAGACGGGCTGGTGGCCGACCTCGGACACATCGCCGAAGCGTCGGGCGTCGTCATTGACATCGACACGGGTATGCTCCCCAGTTCAGAGCCGCTTCAGGCTGTGGCCAGTGCCACCGGCAAGGATCCGGTCAATTTCTTGCTCGCCGGGGGAGAGGACCATGCCTTGGCGGGCACCTTCCCCTTCGGCCACGTGCCACCGCTGTGGAACGTGATCGGGATCGTCGAGGGGCGCGGTGATCGTGATCCGGCGGTCTTCGTCGACGGCCGGGAATGGCTGGGGGAGCGCGGGTGGACCCACTTCTGAGGACGGCCTGATCCGACCCAGTCTCGGCGTGGCAGTGGGATCGGCGCAGTCGGATGGCGTAGTCTCACGCCCATGGCTAGTCGTGCACCCTCCACCAAGCGTACGCCCGCCAAACGGCCAGGCCCTCCCAAGAAAGCTCGAACTCAAACGCGGACCGCCACCAGCCCAGGGGCCCAGGCATCCAAGTCAGGGGCTTTGCGGGCCATCGGACGCGGTGTCGCCAAGGCCTGGCGGGCCCTCGCCCACGGTCTCGGTTCCCTGGTGCGTGGCATCGGACGCGGCGCCAAGGACATCGATCCGGGAGTTCGACGAGACGGTGTGGGACTGGCGCTGGTCGCCATCGGCATCGTGTTGGCGGGAGCCTTCTGGTTCCGCTTGCCTGGCGCTGTCGGCGAGGGCATTCGCTTCGGTGTGACCACCGTTTTCGGGTTGGGGTCGTATGTCATTCCAGTGGCCTTGTTCGTCACCGCAGTCGTGGTGATCAGACATAGCGCGAAGGCGGTCGGCGCGAGGCTGATCATGGGTTGGACCATCGTGGGGGTGGGCCTGCTGGGCTTGGCGCACATCGCGGCTGGGCTGCCTCGTCCGGTCGATCTGTCGGCAGTGCGCCGCGCTGGCGGCATGATCGGGTACGTCGTCTCATCCGTGTTGGCCGATCCGCTGACCGTATGGGTGGCGGTGCCCTTGTTGGTCCTCATCTTGTTGGCTGGCGTGCTCGTCATCGTGGGCAAACCGCTGAACCAACTCTTCCGCGACGCTGCCACCACCATTCAACGCCGCATCGCTCCCGACACTGTCAGCCAGACAGTCGACGGCGTCGAACCAGCGGCAGACTCCGACTCGACGATCGAAGGGGTCGGCCCGAACCTGGGCGCTGAGATGGACAATCCGGCCGGCGCGTCGCCCGCGTCCGGAGCTGCGACGCTGACTCAGCCGATTCCCGGCAAGCGTCGCAGGTCACGCGGCAAAGACACCGACGCCAGCACCGACGCCACAGCCCCTCTGCTGTCCACGGCGCAGGACCCCACCTCCGTCCCCTTGCGCCCAGACGCCAAGGTCGGCTCCAGCGACGAGTACCACCTGCCCGATCCGAGCATTCTGATCGTGGGCAGTGTGCCGAAGGCCCGTTCGGCGGCTTCCGACTCCATCGTCGTGTCCATCCAGGATGTGTTGCGTGAGTTCGATGTCAACGCCACCGTGACCGGCTACACCCGGGGCCCGACCGTCACCAGGTACGAAGTCGAGTTGGGCACTGGTGTCAAGGTCGAGCGGGTGACCGCTTTGTCTCGCAATATCGCTTACGCGGTGGCTTCTCCCGATGTCCGGATACTCTCGCCCATTCCCGGCAAGTCGGCCATTGGCATCGAGATACCCAACCGCGACAAGGAGATCGTCTCTTTGGGTGATGTGTTGCGCTCACCAGTGGCACGGACGGACACCCATCCGATGACGGTCGGTTTGGGCAAAGACGTCGAGGGCGGATTCGTGGTGGCGAACCTGGCGAAGATGCCGCACCTCCTGGTCGCTGGGGCCACCGGTTCCGGCAAGTCGAGCTTCATCAACTCAATGATCACCTCGATCATGATGCGGGCCAGACCCGACGAGGTGCGCATGATGCTGGTCGACCCCAAACGCGTCGAGTTGAGCCATTACGAGGGTATCCCTCACCTGGTCACACCCATCATCACCAGTCCCAAGAAAGCTGCCGACGCCTTGCAGTGGGTGGTCAAGGAGATGGAGACCCGCTACGACGACCTGGCCAATTTCGGTTTCCGTCACATTGACAGTTTCAACAAGGCGGTTCGCGCCGGACAGCTACAGCCCTTGCCTGGCAGTGAACGCACCATCGCGCCCTACCCCTATTTGTTGGTTGTTGTCGACGAGCTGGCTGACCTGATGATGGTCGCGCCCAAGGACGTCGAGGACTCGGTCGTGCGCATCACCCAGTTGGCCCGGGCGGCGGGCATCCATCTGGTCTTGGCCACCCAACGCCCGTCGACTGACGTGGTGACCGGGCTGATCAAAGCCAATGTGCCTTCACGACTGGCTTTCGCCACCAGTTCGATGACGGATTCTCGCGTCATTCTGGACCAGCCCGGCGCCGAGAAACTGGTCGGTCAAGGCGATGGGCTTTTCTTGCCCATGGGCGCCTCCAAGCCGGCGCGGGTCCAAGGCGCTTGGGTCTCCGGGGAGGAGATCAAGTCAGTCGTCGAGCAGGTCTCGGCCCAGGTCCAGCCCCAGTATCGTGAGGACATCGCTGAAGCGGTGGCCGCGCCGAAGAAGGTGGCGGACGACATCGGTGATGATCTCGACCTAGTGATCGAAGCGGCCAGGCTGGTCGTCAACTTGCAGCTCGGTTCGACTTCGATGTTGCAGCGAAAATTGCGGGTTGGCTTCGCCAAAGCCGGTCGCCTGATGGACATTTTGGAGACCCGCGGGGTGGTCGGCCCGTCCGAAGGGTCGAAGCCACGCGAGGTTCTGGTGCGACCAGACGATTTGGACGATGTGTTAGCCTCTCTGACGGTGTGAGTCCGAGGGACTGAGGATCGCTCAATCCGAGGGTCGCAGGGCCACGCCGCACTTGGTATCACTTCGCGGGAGGTTGACCATGACAACATTGCACATCGAATCCTTGGGGTGCGCACGCAACGACGTCGACTCCGAAGAGCTGGCAGGCCGTTTCGCCGCAGCGGGCTACGAGCTGGTGGAGGAGTCGGTCGATGCTGAGGTGGTCGTCATCAACACTTGTGGCTTCATCGAGGCGGCCAAGCAGGAGTCGATCGATGAGATTCTGACGGCGGCGCGGCTGAAGGACGATGGGCGCGTGCGCACAGTCGTCGCCACCGGATGTCTGGCGCAACGCTATGGCAGTGACCTGGCGGCCAGTCTGCCCGAAGCGGACGGGATCATCGGTTTCGATGGCTACGACGACATCGCCAGCACCGTCGAGGCGATCCTGGCCGGGGCCAGGGTCGACGCCCCACAACCACGGGATCGCCGTCTGATCCTCCCCATCGCTCCGGCGGCCCGCCGTGGCGAGGACACACCCCTGCGGGAGCCATGGCTGCCGAGCAATCGTGTCCGTTTGAGCGGGTCGCCGATGGCTGCGTTGAAGATCGCCTCGGGTTGTGACCGTCGCTGTGCTTTCTGCGCCATCCCCAGCTTTCGGGGGGCCTTTCAGTCTCGCCCGATGGATGAGATCGTGGCCGAGGCCAGGTGGTTGGCGGGCCAGGGTGTGAAGGAGTTGTTCCTGGTCAGCGAGAACACGACCTCGTACGGCAAGGACCTCGACTTGGCGCGTCCACTGGAGTCCCTGCTGGCGAGACTGGCCGAGATCGACGGGATTGAGTGGATTCGGCTGAGCTACCTCCAACCGGCCGAGGTGCGTCCGTCGCTGATCGAGGCGGTGGCTTCGACACCCAAGGTGACGCCCTACTTCGACTTGCCCTTCCAACATGGATCTGGTTCCGTCCTGCGGCGGATGCGGCGGTTCGGCGCCGCCGACTCTTTTCTGGGTCTGCTCGAACGGGTGCGTCAAGCGATTCCGAACGCCGGGGTGCGCTCCAACGTCATCGTCGGTTTCCCCGGTGAGACCGAGGCGGATGTGGACATGCTCACCGATTTTCTGGGTGAGGCCAGTTTGGACGCCGTCGGTGTGTTTCCTTACTCCGACGAGGAGGGCACCGAGGGGGCAGGTTTGGATGGACACCTCGACGAAGCGGAGATCGCCGCTCGTGCCGCCGACGTGGCTCAATTCGCCGACACCGTGTGCTCCATCCAGGCGGAGTCGCGCCTGGGCCAGACCGTGGAGGTGCTGGTGGAGGACCGCGAGGGCGGTGAGACCCAGGGTCGGGCGTCGCAGCAGGGCCCTGAAGACGGCCACACCGTCGTGATTGGCGGCGACTGGTCGGTGGGGCAGATCCTTCGCGGCAGGGTCGACGGTGTCGACGGTGTCGATTGGCGCGTCCGTCCCCAGTGAGCGGGGCTGTTCGGACAAAGGTGTCAGGTCTTTGAACATACGCGTGCGACCAGCGCCGACAGGCCCTGTCGCGCGGTCGAGGTCCCCCAAGTGTGCCAGAATGCCGGTAGGGAAGTTTCGGGGTTGAGGAGGTTGATGGTGTCCAATGGTACGACGGTGCCGGTGGTGAACGTGCCCAACGCGTTGACAGTGGTGCGATTGATTCTGGTGCCGGTGTTCGCCTGGATGCTCTTGGCCCACCCCCATGACATCACCTGGCGATGGATCAGCGCGGGCGTCTTCGTGATCGCCCTGTTGACTGACCTGGCTGATGGCCATATCGCCCGCAAGTACAACCTCATCACTAATTTCGGCAAGCTGGCCGATCCCATCGCTGACAAGGCCATCACTGGCATGGCCATGATCGCGCTGTCCATTGTCGGCGAATTGTGGTGGTGGGTCACCATCGTCATCTTGGTGCGTGAATGGGGTATCACTGTTATGCGTTTCCTCATCGTGAAATACGGTGTCCAGGCGGCCGACAAGCTCGGCAAGATGAAGACTCTGGCTCAGACGGTGGCTTTGGTGGCCTTGCTGATGCCGATGTTGTTGTACATCGAGGCCGCTTCCACTGCCCCAGCCTGGACGGTGGTGTGTCAAGTGATCCATTGGATCGGCCTGATCGCGATGGCGGTGGCGCTGATCCTGACAGTGGTGTCAGGAGTCAACTACGTCATCGGGGCATGGAAGCTGCGCCAGGACTGGTTGGCTCGGCTGGACGCGACCGACTCGGCGACCAGGCGGTGACCATGGCTCGGGCCAAGGCGGTGGACGTGGTTGCCACTCTAGAGGCGTTGGGCGCCACGGTCGCCACGTGCGAGTCGATCACCGGCGGCTTGATCTGTGGCGAGTTGACTTCAGTGCCCGGCTCGTCGCGGGTGGTACGGGGGGGCCTGATCACCTACGCCACCGACCTCAAGACACGGCTGGCTGACGTCGACCCAGCGCTGATCGAGCGTCATGGCGTCGTCTCGCCCGAGGTGGCCCATGCTATGGCCCGGGGCGTTCGGCGGGCCTGTCAAGCGGATTGGGGTTTGGCCGTGACAGGGGTGGCTGGACCTGGCCCATCGGATGGTGTGGCGGCGGGCACAGTCTGGCTGTGCGTCGAAGGCCCTGGCGCTGGCGCGACTGTGCTGGCACAGGACGCGGGCGACCGTCAGCAGGTGCGCCGGCTCGTGGTCGACCAGGCGCTTGACCTGTTGGCCAGTTTGCTTGCTGACGCGGGCCAAGAGAATCGCTGACACCCCCTCTGTCGTTGGATGGATGCCCCTGAGACGGTAAACTTGAACGCATGTCCAAGGGTCAAACACTGCTCCTGCGCGAGGCGATCGGGGAGACCATTCGTGACGTGCGGATGCGCTCACATCTCACGTTGCGCGACGTCTCGGCGCACGCTCAGGTGTCCTTGGGGTACCTGTCAGAGATCGAGCGCGGCCAAAAGGAGGCGTCCTCGGAGGTGCTGGCTTGGATCGCCGACGGATTGGATATGACGGTGGGCGAGTTGATGACGGAAGTCGCGGATCGGATGCTGGCCTATGAGTCTGACATCGTCGTGTCTTTGCGTGATCGATTGGCGGCCTGATGCGCGAGGCTGAACTCTGGTCTCGGATGGAAGACGTGCTCGGCCCGAGTTATGCCCACGCTTGGGCTGAACTGGTGGTGATGTCTGATCTGGGCGGACGCTGTGTCACAGATGCGATCACTGCAGGGGTCAATTTCAAGACGATCTGGCGAGCGGTCTGGGCCCAACTCGAGTTGCCAGATTCCTTGCGCTGACGAGTTCGACACGCTGAGCGGATTGATGTGTTTTCGAACATAAGTTCGTATACTTGACCAGTGGCGAACGACTTCACCGGCCCGCTGTCTGCTTGAGTCCATGATTCCTCTTGTCAGGTGCCTGTGCGGCGCAGTTGTGGGCTGTGGATATAACTGATGAGTTATCCACAACCCGGCTCACGAACGCAAAATGTCGGACCTGGCTCCTATGGTATTCATGTCGGACACACACTAGATGAGAAGAGGTACGAGATGGCTGCCGCCGACCGTGACAACAAAGGCAAGGGCTCGACTGACCGGGAGAAGGCGCTGGAGGCTGCTCTCGCTCAAATCGAGAAACAGCACGGCAAGGGCTCCGTGATGAAACTCGGGGAGCGAACCCATCAGAAGATGGAGGTGATTCCCACCGGATCGATCGCGCTTGACGTGGCTTTGGGCATCGGGGGCTTTCCCCGTGGGCGTGTCGTCGAGATATATGGTCCGGAGTCCAGTGGCAAGACGACGCTGGCGCTCCATGCGATCGCCAGCGCGCAATCGACCGGGGGAATCTGTGCTTTCATCGACGCTGAACACGCGCTCGACCCCGATTACGCCCGCAAACTCGGGGTCAACACTGACGAGTTGCTGATCAGTCAGCCCGACAACGGCGAGCAGGCCTTGGAGATCGCCGACACACTGATCCGCTCAGGGGCTTTGACTCTGATCGTGATCGACTCGGTCGCCGCGCTGACACCGCGCGCCGAGATCGAGGGCGAGA
>JAITVA010000257.1 GCA_031286045.1 Propionibacteriaceae bacterium
CGGCGTGGACCTGGCCGAGGCTGTGCGAGCGGCCCATGAGGCGGGCTTTCGGGTTCTGGCGGCCGACGGCAGCGGGGATGACCTGAACGAAGTGGCAGCTTCTGGTGGCCTTCGGGGAAAGGTCGCCTGGATCATGGGCAACGAGGCGTGGGGACTGCCGCAGTCTCAGTTGGCTCTGGCCGATGGGGTCGTTCGTATCCCCATGTGGGGCCACGCCGAGTCCTTGAATCTGGGCAGCGCGGCGGCGGTGTGCCTGTACGCCACGGCGAGCGCTCAACATGCCGGAGGGCCATTGCCTGAGACCGCCGCCAAAAATGTCTGAGGGGGTTCGTAGGATGGAATCCAGCGGTGGTCAGTCATGTGCAGAACGAGAGGACGAGATGGTGGATCTGAATGAACAAATCGATGACGCGGTGGCTCAGGCGACCAAGGATTTCGCGGCGGTGGCAGAGCAGTCGTCGCGCGACGCGTTGGTCAAGGCCCGCAACTCTCACCTCGGCAAAGAGGCGCCTCTGCGCCTGATGCAGCGGACCCTGGGTTCTTTGGCCCCCGATGAACGCAAGGCGACGGGTGCGGCGATTCAGGCGGGTTTGAAGGAAGTTGAGGCGCAGTACGCGCAGGTGGAGGCCAGTGTCGAGGCGGTCGAGTTGGCCGGTCGATTGGCGCGCGAGACGGTGGATGTCACCACGCCAGTGACCCTGCATCCGCAAGGCGCGCTGCACCCCATCACGGCTTTGATCAATCGAATGTGCGATGTTTTCGTCGCCATGGGCTGGCAGATCGCCGAGGGGCCGGAGGCCGAAGCCGAGTGGCTCAACTTCGACGCGTTGAACTTCACCCCCGATCACCCGGCCCGATTCTTGTCGGACACGCTGTTTCTCGAGCCGCCTGACGCTCACCGAATACTGAGGACGCACACGTCGCCGGTCCAGGCTCGAACGCTGCTGACCCATGAGCTTCCGGTCTACGTCGTGGCGCCAGGCAAGGTCTATCGGGCCGATGAATATGACGCCACCCACCTGCCTGTCTTCCACCAGATCGAGGGATTGGCTGTTGACAAGGGGCTGGGCATGGCCGACTTGAAGGGAACCCTCGATCATCTGGCGAAGGCCATGTTCGGTGACGAGGTTGTCACCCGCTTGCGACCGCATTACTTCCCTTTCACCGAACCGTCGGCCGAGGTTGATCTGCGCTGTTTCGTCTGCCACGGCGCCTCGGTCGGCGATCCGGCGCATCCTTGCCGAACCTGCAAGTACGAGGGCTGGATCGAGTGGGGTGGCTGTGGAGTGGTCAATCCGCGGGTGCTGCAGGCTGCGGGGATCGACACAGATGTCTATTCGGGTTTCGCTTTCGGCATGGGCGTGGATCGAACGGTCATGTTCCGCAACAACGCTTCTGATCTGCGTGAGTTCGTCGAGGGCGACATCCGTTTCTCGCGTCAATTGAGAGGAGTCGCCCGATGAGAGCGCCGTATTCGTGGCTGACTGATTATGCCCGTCTTGACGAGTCGATGGATCCGGTCAGGCTGGCCGGAGCATTGACTGAAGCTGGTCTCCAGGTCGAGAAGATCGACAGCCCGGCTCAGGCGATCTCCGGTTTGGTGGTGGTCGGCCGTGTGCTGGAGTTCGTCGAAGAAGCCCAAAAGAACGGCAAGCTCATCCGCTGGTGCCACGTCGATGTGGGTGAACACAACCCGGAAGGGGAGTCGTCGCGGGGCATCATCTGTGGGGCGCACAACTTCGAACCCGGCGATCTCGTGGCGGTGGCCCTGCCAGGCGCGGTCTTGCCCGGTGACTTCTCCATCGCGGCGCGCAAGACCTACGGTCACATCTCCGATGGAATGATCTGCGCCGAAGACGAGTTGGGCTTGGGCACAGATCATGCGGGCATTATCGTCTTTCCTCCGGACGCCGAACTGGCTCCCGGTGAGGACGCGTTGGCGGCCTTGGGCGCGCGCGATGTGACCTATGAGATCGACGTCACCCCTGATGAGGGTTACTGTCTGTCGATCCGGGGCCTGGCGCGCGAGGCCGCTCAGATCACTGGCGGTGAGTTCAGTGATCCGTATGCCGCAGCGGTTCCGTCCACCAGCGACGCTGGGTATCCGGTGGTCTTGGAGACCGACGACTGCCCACTTTTCGTGGCCGTGGCTGTCACTGGAATCGATCCGGCTCGCCCGACGCCCGCCTGGATGGTGCGTCGTCTCAAAGATGTGGGAGTGCGGTCGATCAGTTTGGCGGTCGACATCACCAACTACGTGATGATGGAGTCCGGCCAGCCCTTGCATGCCTACGACGCCACAGCCTTGAGCGGGGCCATCCGGGTGTGCCACGCCCATCCGGGCGAGACTTTGACGACCCTGGATCACATCGCCCGGGTCTTGAGCGACGAGGATGTTTTGATCACCGACGACTCCGGCCCCATCGGCTTGGCCGGTGTCATGGGTGGTTTGACCACGGAGTTGACCGCCACCACGACCGACGTGGTGCTGGAGGCGGCCTGGTTCAATCCGGTGGCGATCGGGCGGACCTATCGTCGTCATCACCTTCCATCGGAGGCCTCGCGTCGCTTCGAGCGGGGCGTAGACCGGGGCGTGGCCTATGCCGCCGGGATGCGTGCCGCTGAGCTGTTGCGTGATCTGGCCGGCGGCCAGATCAGTCCAGCTGTGACGGTCGCGGGTGCGGTCGCGCCGATGCTGACTCATGTGTTGGCCGACCCGACCCTGCCCGCCCGGATTCTGGGTGTGGAGCTGTCGGCGGAGCGGGTCGAATCGATCCTTCGTGCTTCGGGTGTCGTCGTGGAGGAGGAGCCAGGCAGTGGCCTGCGCTTGACCCCGCCGACCTGGCGACCAGATTTGGTCGATGACTACGACTT
>JAITVA010000049.1 GCA_031286045.1 Propionibacteriaceae bacterium
AGCACTCGAACCATGTGACCTGCCCAGACGCGGTCTGGGCACATAAGGAGATTTGTGGCCAAGCCCCGCGTCCACGAGCTCGCGAAAGAGCTCGGACTCGACAGTAAAAGTATTTTGGCGGCACTCACCGATATGGGTGAGTACGTTCGCTCTGCCTCGTCGACGATAGAGCCACCTGTGGCTCGGCGCCTGCGCGAGCGCTTCTCAGCCACGTCGGCGGCCCCAGCCGAGCCTGTCGTCACACCGGCTCCGGTCACGCCGCCGGTGTCGGCGAAGGCTGCGCAGCCGCAAGCGACGGTCCCGACGCCGCCCGTCGTGCCCGCCAAGCCGAGCCCAGAAGAGCCCGCGCCAACGCCGACCAAGCCAGCCCCGGCCAAGATGGCGCCACCGTCGCGTCCGGCTCCGACGCAGCGACCTGGCAAGGCTGATGTGGCGCCTGGGCCTCAGGGCGACTCCAGGAAACGACCGGTCGCCCCAACGCCACAACCAGCGCCGTCGTCGGAGGGAAAGCCGGCCATTCCCAAGCCTTCGGCCATGATGCCGCGGCCCATTCCGCGTCCGATGCCACCGCGCCGTCCTGGCGCGCCTCGACCCGGCAACAACCCCTATGCCTCTTCGCAGGGCATGGGCGTGCGTCGTCCACGTGAGGATGATCGCGCTCCTGGGGGTAGGAGTCCGCGTCCAGGTGGCAACTCCGCTGGTCCGAGGCCGGGCCCTGGGGGCAACCGTCAAGGTGGTCCCGGCGTCGGACAGAACACCAGCACCGCTGGTCCAGGGGGTCGCCCAGGCTCGAGAGGCCGTAGTTCTGGCCCAGGTTTCGGCGCTCCGACCGCTGGCGGTCAGCCGCCTGCCGGTCGTGGCGGTCGTGGCGGTCGCGCCGGTGGTGGCACCCAGGGCGCCTTCGGTCGCAACGGGGGATCGGCTCGCCGTGGCAATCGCAAGTCGCGCAAGGTCCGTCGTCAAGAATTCGACGAGATGGAGGCTCCGACCATCTCCGGTGTCAGGATTCGACCCGGTGAGGGCCAGACCGTTCGTCTGCCCCGAGGGGCTTCCCTGACCGACCTGGCTGAGAAGATCGGCGTCGACCCGGCTCAACTTGTGCAGGTCCTGTTCAACATGGGTGAGATGGTCACCGCCACTCAATCAGTCTCAGACGACACCTTGGAGATCTTGGGCAACGAGTTGAACTACGATATCCAGGTCGTCTCACCCGAGGACGAGGATCGTGAACTCTTGTCGAGCTTCGACATCGGTTTCGGTGAGAACGTGGCCGACGAGGCCGATCTCGTGGTGCGTCCGCCGATCGTGACCGTCATGGGCCACGTCGACCACGGCAAGACCAAGTTGCTGGACGCTTTCCGGCACACCAATATGGTCGCCCATGAGTCCGGCGGCATCACCCAAGCCATTGGCGCGTACCAAGTCACGACTGAGGTCGACGGCCAGTCCCGCCAGGTGACCTTCATCGACACCCCTGGTCACGAGGCTTTCACCGCCATGCGTGCGCGCGGCGCCCAGGCCACCGACATCGCGGTGCTGGTGGTGGCCGCTGATGATGGCGTCATGCCCCAAACGGTCGAGGCCTTGAACCACGCCAAGGCGGCCGACGTGCCGATCGTGGTGGCGGTCAACAAGATCGACAAGGTTGGCGCCGACCCGACCAAGGTTCGCGGCCAGTTGACCGAGTACGGTCTGGTGCCCGACAGCTACGGTGGCGACACGATGTTCGTCGATGTGTCGGCGGTCACTCGACAGGGTATGGATGACCTCCTGGCAGCCATCGTTTTGACGGCTGACGCCGAACTCGACCTGCGGGTCGATCCCGATATGCCGGCTCAGGGCGTGGCCATCGAAGCTCATCTCGACCGTGGTCGCGGGCCGGTGGCGACCGCCATCGTCCAGCGCGGAACGCTGCGCATCGGCGATCCGCTCGTCGCAGGCAACTCCTATGGTCGAGTTCGTGCTCTCATCAACGACCGTGGTGACACGGTGGATCAGGCTCCACCGTCGATGCCAGTCCAGGTGCTCGGTTTGACCGCTGTGCCGGGGGCTGGTGACAACTTCCTGGTGGTCGACGATGAGCGTACTGCTCGTCAGATCGGCGAACGTCGTGAGGCCCGGATGCGGGCCGCCGCCTTGGCGAAGTCGACCAAGCGGCGTACCCTGGAGGACCTCTTCAAAGAGATGGAGAAGGGCGAGGAGCTCAACCTCATCCTCAAGGGCGATTCGGCTGGTTCGGTCGAGGCTTTGGAGGACGCCCTGCTTGGTATCGATGTGGGCGACGAGGTCAGCTTGCGCATCATCGATCGTGGTGTCGGCGCCATCACTGAGACGAATGTCACCCTTGCGGCAGCTTCCGAAGCCATCATCATCGGCTACCGCGTGCGGGCTCAGGGCCATGCCACCCAGTTGGCCAACCAAGAAGGTGTCGACATCCGGTACTACTCGATCATCTACCAGGCGATCGACGACATCGAGTCGGCTCTGAAGGGCATGCTCAAGCCGATCTTTGAGGAGGAGGAGCGTGGCACCGCTGAGATCCGTCAGATCTTCCGCTCGTCCAAGATCGGCAACATCGCCGGCTGTATGGTCACCAGTGGCACGATTCGTCGTCACGCCAAAGCCCGTCTCGTCCGCGACGGCATCGTGGTCGCGGAGACCTCGGTCAACACCTTGCGTCGAGAGAAGGATGACGTGGTCGAGGTGCGCGAGGGCTACGAGTGTGGCTTGACGCTGGACGGCTTCGCTGATATTCGAATCGGCGACGTGGTCGAGACCTACGAGATGGTCGAAAAGCCGAGAGCATGAGGATGAACTGATGGCAGGAACCGGTGCGCTCAAGGTCGCCGAACAGATCAAGTTGATCGTGGCCCAGATGCTGGCTCGACACGTTCACGATCCCAGGCTGGGCTTCGTCACGATCACCGAGGTGCGGTTGAGCAAGGATTGGCAGCAGGCCGAGGTCTTCTACACCGTCCTCGGCGATGATGAGGCCCAGGCGGCGACGGCCGAGGCCTTGGAGAAAGCCAAGGGACAGATCCGCACGGCGGTCGCACGCAACATGAAGATGCGGTCGACTCCGGCCCTGGTTTTCGTGTCCGACCAATTGCCGCAGACGTCAGGCCAGTTCGATCAGTTGTTGGCGTCAGTCAAGGCGGCCGACGCCAAGATCGCCTCCTCGTCTCAGGGCGCGCAGTTCGCCGGTGACGAGGACCCTTACAAGCACGACGATGAGGGCGATGGTGAGTGACGCCACGGAGCCGTGCCCGGTTTCGGATGGCCTTGTGCTGCTTGACAAGCCTATGGGTATGACGTCACAGGGTGCGGTCACAACCGTTAAGCGAGCTTTGTCAGTGCGTAAGGCTGGTCACGCGGGCACGCTTGACCCAATGGCGACGGGCTTGCTCATCGTCGGTCTGGGGCGAGCCACACGTTTGTTGGGTCACATCGCAGGCACGACCAAGTCCTACGACGCCGTCATCCGTCTGGGCGCGGCGACGACAACCGATGATGCCGAGGGTGAGACGCTTGGTGAGCCCCGTGACGCCACTGGGTTGACCAGCAGTCGTATCGCTGAAGCGATGGCCCGCTATGTCGGCCAGATCGACCAGGTTCCCAGCGCAGTCTCTGCCATCAAAGTGAAGGGCGAACGGGCCTACGCCTTGGTTCGCGCCGGTCACAGCGTCGAGTTGCAGTCCCGACGCGTGACGGTCACGCGGTTTGAGATGTCACGGCGCGAGGACCAGGCGCCCTGGGTCGATCTGACCGTGAGTGTCGATTGTTCGACTGGAACCTACATTCGGGCCCTGGCTCGCGATCTGGGTCGTGACTTGGGTGTCGGCGGACATCTCATAGGACTGCGGCGCACCAGCATCGGTGCGATTGACCTGACTCGCGCGGTGACCGTTGACGAGATCGACCCGGCACAGGTGATCAGTCTTGCGCAGGCGGCGGTCTGGGTGGCCCCGCGCCTAGACGTGACTGATGTCGAGGCACGAGACATCGCTTATGGACGTGCTCTCAAACGGCCATTGACCCATGCCCTGGTCTCGATCTATTATCAGGGTGATTGTATAGCGCTCTATCGCCCAGACCCGGCCGATCCAAAACGCGCTGTGGCCAGCGCGGTCCTCATCACGCCGACGCAGATGGCTGTGGCGGGGCACGGCGCGGTGGGTCAGGCGTCAGAGCCTGTCTCAGGCGGAGAGGGCGAGCAATGAGTACGGTATTGGCAATTGGCAACTTTGACGGTGTGCACCGTGGGCACCAGGCCATTTTGCGCGAGGCGAGGCGAATCGCCGATGAGTCAGATCCTTCGAGTCCCCTGATCGCGGTGACCTTTTGGCCTCACCCGTTGTCGATTCTGCGGCCATCGCATGCTCCGGCCTTGCTGTGCCACCTGTCCCAGCGAATCGAGTTGTTGAGCCAAGCCGGAGCTGATCGGATTGAGACGGTGGAGTTCAACCCCGAGGTGGCCTCATGGTCGCCGGATCGCTTCGTTGAGCAGGTGCTGGCGCCTCTGGACCCTCGGGCCGTGGTGGTTGGGCAGAATTTCCGCTTCGGCGCCGGCGCGGTGGCGGACGGTGACACGCTGCGCGAGCTGGCGGACGGTCGTTTCAATGTCACAATGTTGCCGATGCTGGCTGACGAGGGCGATGTTGAGCCGGTGTCCTCGTCGCGGATTCGTGCCGCCCTGGCCGTCGGCGATCCTCAGCTGGCGTCGCGCATGCTGGGACGACTTTTTCGTTTCGCGGGAGTGGTGGTAGTCGGTGATCAGCGGGGCCGTACTCTCGGTTTTCCGACGGCCAATCTGGTGGTGCCGCCCTTGTACGCCTGTCCAGCGGACGGTGTCTATGCGGGCTATCTGTGCACCGCGACTGATCGCTGGCCCGCGGCCATCTCCGTCGGCGCAAATGCGACTTTCAACGGCAGTCAGCGCCGTGTTGAGGCCTACGCTATCGACCAGGTGGGCCTTGATCTCTACGGTCTACGCGTCGGGGTCGATTTTGTGACCCGCCTGCGCGACCAACGACGCTTCGAGTCGGCCGAGGAGTTGATCGATCAGATGAATTGGGATGTCGTCGCCGCCCGAGATATCACAGCGGAAGCCAACTTCTAGGGCGCCTGCTGACGCCACCAGGGCGAGTGGGCCTGGCCAACGATTAACGTCCGGATTGGCTTACCTGATAAACTCTATAGGCCGTGAAACGGCCGCGAATCCAGAGCGCTTGTCCATCCGGGCCAAGCATCGCGCAACGAAGAAGGAGTGGCACATGGATGCTGCTGGCAAGAAGAAGACCATCGAGGAGTACGCCATCAACGAGGGCGACACAGGTTCAGCTGATGTGCAGGTCGCACTCCTGACTAAGCGCATCGCGCATTTGACTGAGCATCTCAAGGTTCACAAGGGTGATCATCACTCTCAGCGTGGTCTGATGTTGATGATCGGTCGTCGTCGCCGCTTGCTCAACTACTTGGCGAAACAAGACATTGAACATTATCGCAAGCTGATCGAGAGACTCGGTCTTCGTCGGTGATGTCGGCAGGGCGGAAGAGACAGACTCTTCCGCCCTGTACACTACATAGAGGAAAACAGAAGAACTCAAGTGTGTGCGCAGGTCCTCTCTCACTTCAGGGACGGTCTTTGGTGGTGACTCTCGGGTCGAAAACCCCGCGAGTTTCGATCGAAGACCGCTACTGATGAAGAAGTGGGGTGTCAGCCGTGTCCGTGACACGTCGGCGATTGTTCGATGCGCACCTGTGAAAGGAAATCATCATGGAGGGTCCTAACCTTCGCTTCACTGAAGCAATCATTGACAATGGCGCCTACGGTCGTCACGTCGTTCGTTTTGAGACTGGTCTGCTCGCTCAGCAGGCGGCCGGTTCCGCAGCCGTCTACCTCGACGGCGACACCATGCTGCTGTCGGCCACCACGGCGGCCAACTCGCCGCGTGACGCCATCGACTTCTTCCCCTTGACGGTTGACGTCGAGGAGCGGATGTACGCCGTGGGTAAGATCCCCGGCTCCTTCTTCCGGCGTGAAGGCCGCCCACCGGAGTCGGCCATTCTGGCTGCCCGTTTGGTCGACCGTCCTTTACGCCCCTGCTTCACCAAGGGCCTGCGCAATGAGGTCCAGGTCGTCATCACTGTCATGGCGCTCAACCCGACGGTGGTCTACGACACCTTGGCGATCAACGCCGGCTCGATGTCGACCACTTTGGCCGGGTTGCCCTTCATTGGCCCAGTCGGCGGTTTGCGCATCGCGCTGATCAAAGACCAGTGGGTCGCTTTCCCGACGATCGAGCAGACCAAGCAGGCTGTCTTCGACATGGCGGTGGCCGGTCGGGTGCTGCCTGACGGTGATGTCGCCATCATGATGGTCGAGGCTGAGTCGACGGCGGAAACCTGGGAGTTGGTCCGTTCCGGCCGTCAGGCTCCGACAGAAGAGGTCGTCGCCCAAGGCCTGGAAGCAGCCAAGCCCTTCATCAAGGCGCTTTGTGACGCTCAGGCTGAGTTGGCCGCTCAGTTCCCGAAGCCCACCAAGGCTTTCCCTGTCTTCCTCGACTACCAAGACGACGTCTTCGAGGCGGTGGCCAAGGCTGGCTCTGATCGTGTCCGCGAAGTCAACTCAATCGCCGCCAAACAGGAGCGCGAGACCGCCACGGAAGAGTTGCTGGCCGTCTTGCATGAGGAACTCGACTCCTTGTTCCCAGAGCGGGAGAAGGAGGTCACCGGCGCGTTCCGCGCGTTGACCAAGAAGATCGTGCGTCATCGCACTCTGACGGAGAAGGTCCGCATCGACGGGCGCGGTCCGAAGGACATTCGTCCTCTGTCGGCACAGATCGGTGTCCTGCCGCGTGTGCACGGGTCGGCTCTGTTCATGCGGGGTGAGACCCAGATTCTGGGTGTGAGCACGCTGAACATGCTCGATATGGAGCAGAAGCTTGACACATTGTCGCCAGAGACGACCAAGCGCTACATGCACAACTACAACTTCCCGCCCTACTCCACTGGCGAGACGGGCCGTGTCGGGTCCCCCAAACGTCGCGAGATCGGTCATGGCGCCTTGGCCGAGCGGGCCTTGCTGCCGGTGATCCCGCCGCGCGAGGAGTTCCCCTACGCCATCCGTCAGGTCTCGGAAGCGATCGGCTCCAACGGCTCGACCTCCATGGGTTCGGTCTGCGCTTCGACTCTGTCGCTGCTCAGCGCCGGTGTGCCCCTGAAGGCCCCGGTCGCTGGCATCGCCATGGGTTTGATGAGCGAGGAGATCGACGGCCAGATGCATTATCTGGCCTTGACCGACATCCTGGGCCAAGAGGACGCCCTCGGCGACATGGACTTCAAGGTCGCCGGAACCAAGGACTTCGTGACCGCCCTGCAGTTGGACACCAAGCTGGACGGCATTCCCGCCGAGGTCTTGGCGGCCGCTCTGCTTCAGGCCCGCGAGGCTCGTTTCATCCTGCTCGATGTGATGAACGCGACGATCTCCGCTCCTGGTGAGATGAGCGCCACCGCGCCGCGGATCTTGACCGTCCACATCCCGGTGGACAAGATCGGCGAGGTGATCGGACCAAAGGGCAAGGTCATCAACCAAATTCAGGACGACACGGGCGCCAATATCGCGATTGAAGATGACGGCACGGTCTATATCGGCGCCGACAACGGCGACGCGGCTGAGGCTGCCCGTCAGATGGTCAACGGCATCGCCAACCCTCACCTGCCCGAGCGCGGCGAGCGTTTCCTCGGCACAGTCGTCAAGACCACCACCTTCGGAGCCTTCATCTCCTTGGTGCCCGGCAAGGACGGCCTGCTTCACATCTCGAAGCTGAAGCCGCTCAACGGGGGCCAGCGGGTCGAGAGCGTCGACGACGTGGTGTCGGTCGGTCAGAAGTTGCAGGTCGAGGTGCTGGATATCGACGACCGCGGCAAGTTGTCGCTCATCCCGGTGATTGACGAGGAACCGTCTGACGACGCCGCCCAGGAGGACTGAGAACCATGACGACGGGCTCGGGCCATGTCTCCTTCGAGGGAGGGTGGCCGGGCCCGTCGGCTTGTTCGTTTCAGATCAGCAGTGGCCAGGCGATGTGCGCAGCGCTCGCTTGGGATTGTCGCTAAGGAGGGAGCCCAAAAATGCTGAGGATTGTGGTGTTCGGCGCCAATGGCCGCATGGGCGCGGAGGTCTGTCAGACCTTGGGCGCGCAGCCGGACTGTCAGATCGTGGCCGCGATTGACCTTGGCGACCCCAAGGATGACCTGGTCGAGGCGGATGTGGCCGTCGATTTCACTCATCCGGACGCCGTCATGGACAACATCGCCTGGTGTCTGGAGCGCGGTATCAATGCCGTGGTGGGAACGACTGGTTTCACGCCAGAACGATTGGATCAGGTCACAGCCATGCTCGGCTCCGATCCAACAGCCGGTGTGCTGATCGCGCCCAACTTCTCCATCGGTGCTGTGCTCATGATGCACTTCGCCGCCGTCGCCGCACCCTATTTCGAGTCAGTTGAGATCATCGAGGCCCATCACACCGCCAAGGCGGACGCTCCGTCGGGCACTGCTGCGACGACAGCGTCGATGGTGGCCGCTGCTCGCGCGGCCGCAGCGACGCCAGCCATGGTGGACGCCACGACCCATGAGACGCCCGGGGCACGGGGGGCTCAGATCGAGGGGGTACGGGTGCATTCCTTGCGTCTGCCCGGTGTGATCGCACAACAAGAAGTACGTCTGGCGTCGGCGGGGGAGACGCTGACCGTTGTCAATGACGCTCGTTCGCGTGCCAGCTATATGCCTGGTGTGCTTCAGGGCGTGCGTTGGATTATGAACCATCCGGGTTTGACCGTTGGATTGGAGACGGTGCTCGGCATTTCCTGAGGAAGGACACCATGTTTGGCAGACCCTTAAGCGACCCGCCAACGCTGAAGAAGGACACGGTCCGCATCATCCCTCTCGGCGGTTTGGGTGATGTCGGTCGTAACATGACCGCGTTTGAGGTCAACGGCGAGATTCTTATCATCGACGTCGGTGTCCTCTTTCCAGAAGAGGACCACCCTGGCGTCGATCTGATTCTGCCGGGTTTCGAAGCCATTGAGGATCGCCTTGACGATGTCGTCGGCCTCATCTTGACCCATGGTCACGAAGACCACATCGGTGCAGTTCCCTATCTGTTGAAGTCGCGTCCAGACATTCCGGTCTACGGCTCGCGGCTGACACTGGCCTTTCTGAACGGCAAACTCAAGGAGCATCGTCTCAACACGACGGTGCTGCACGAGGTCGCCGAAGGACGTCGTCTGAAGGTCGGTGAGCAGTTCGACGCGGAGTTCGTCGCCGTCAACCACTCGATCCCGGATGCCTTGGCGGTGTTCCTGCGCACGGCCGGTGGCAGTATTCTTCACACCGGCGACTTCAAAATGGATCAACTCCCTCTCGACCATCGGTTGACTGATCTGCGGGCCTTCGCCCGTTTCGGCGACGAGGGCGTCGATCTGTTCATGGTGGATTCGACCAACGCCGAAGTGCCGGGGTTCACCACCACGGAGCGGGCTTTGGAACCAGCCATCCAGCAAGTCTTCGAGCGTGCTCAGGGGCGTGTCATCGTCGCCTGCTTCGCCTCCCATGTCCATCGTGTTCAGCAAGTCGTGAAGCAGGCCGCCGCCCACGACCGCACGGTCGTCTACACCGGGCGGTCGATGGTCCATAACATGGGTATCGCCCGTGACCTGGGCTACCTCCACGTCCCGGCGGGCACCTTGGCTGACATGTCGGACGCCGACGACATCCCGGACAAGCGGCTGGTCATCATCTGCACAGGCAGCCAGGGCGAGCCGATGTCGGCGCTGGCCCGGATGGCCGCCGGCACGCATCCCACCATCAAGATCGGTCCCAACGACACGATTCTGCTGGCGTCGTCGCTCATACCAGGCAACGAGAACGCCGTTTTCCGGATGATCAACGGGCTGATGCGGCTGGGCGCTCGCGTGGTCCATAAGGGTAACGCACTGGTGCATGTGTCTGGACACGCCAGTTCGGGTGAGCTGCTGTACTGCTACAACATCGTCCAGCCGAAGAACGTCCTGCCGATTCACGGCGAACCGCGCCACCTGATCGCGAATGCCAAGCTGGCCGAGCAGACCGGTGTCAAGAACGCGCTCACCGTCGATGACGGCACTGTGATCGATCTGCGCGCCGGAGTGGCCAAGGTGGTCGGCAAGGTCGACGCCTCGTACATTCTGGTCGACGGTGGCTCGGTCGGCGGCGTGTCGGAGGAGTCCTTGGCCGACCGACGCATCCTCGGGTCGGAGGGCTTCATCACAGTGGTGGGAGTGGTCGATTTCGAGACCGGTGAGGTCATCTCCGTCGACATCCAGGCCCGTGGTTTCGTCGACGATGACACGGTCTTCGATCCGGTCGAACCGCAGATCCATGCCAGACTGGTCGACGCCGTGGCGGAAGGCGTCACCGACACCCATGCGCTGCAGCAGTTGATTCGGCGTACCATCGGACGCTGGGTCGCCAGCACACTGCACGCCCGCCCCATGATCGTGCCGGTGGTCGTGCACACCTGATGGTGATGATTGGTGCTGGGTCAGTGACTGGGCGGCGGGATTGTGTGAGTCGCGGCGCTCTTCGCGACAGGCGGGTCACGCCAGCACTCGACTTGGGACCAAGCGCGGGCGTATGTATAATGTTCAAGTTGGCTTCGGGCGCTATGCCCATCAAAATCTAGGAGTTGTACCAATGGCAGCCGTCTGCGATATCTGCGCCAAGGGCCCAAGCTTTGGCCATAATGTTCCGTGGTCGAAGAAGAAGACTCTGCGCCGGTGGAACCCGAACATTCAGCGCGTCCATGCCGTGATCAATGGCACATCCAAGCGACTCAATGTCTGCACGGCTTGCCTGAAGGCTGGCAAGGTCTCACGCTGAGGCATCCACTGTCAAGGAACCCGCCCTCCATCAGGGCGGGTTTTGTGTTTGTGGGCGGGTTCTTTGTCGGACCCCTGGGATAATCTGAGGGCTGGAGGTGGAAGACATGGAGCAGTGGAAGACAGCCGCGTTTCGACGATTGGCGACCCCGCTGACCACCGTGGTCGGGGCGGCCACAGCCAAGGCTTTCGTCGGGTTGAACTGCGAGACGTTGGGCGACCTTCTGCGTTTGTTGCCGCGTCACCTGATGTCAGGCACCGATGTGACCGATATCCAAGCCCTGATCGCGGCGAATCGAGGCAGTGAGGAATACGTCGCGGTGATGGCCAGGGTCGCTCGGGTGGACGTGAAAGGCACTGTGCCCAAACAGCGCCTTGAGGTCCGATTGACAGACGGTCGAGGCTGGCTGGGCGCCACCTTTTTCGGACGGGCCTCCTTGATCCAGTACTGGCAGAGGTTGTTATCGCAGTCGGATCGGGGGATTTTCGCCGGCAAACTCGGCTGGTTCAACGATTCGCCGCAGTTGGCCCACCCAGCCTTCGTCATGATCACCCCGGACGGTTTTGTCGGGTCGGCGCAAGGCGCCAAGATGGCGGCCCAGGTCTCGACGGGATCCTTCATCGGGTTGTACCCGCAGACGGCCAAGCTGCCCACCTGGACGGTGGCCGAGTCGATCGATCTAGGGTTGGCCCATATGGCCGGCTTGAGTGATCCGATGCCCGCCTGGGTGCGTGACGCGGCCCATGTCAGCGAGTTGGAGCAGGCTTTCAGACACGTGCATCAGCCCAGCAGTGAGTCTGAGTTCGAGCAAGGCCGACGTCGATTGCTGTTCGATGAGGCCTTCGCCACTCAGGTGGCTATGGCCTATCGTCGCAATGACGCTTCGACCCACACCGCTGTGCCCAGAAATGGGGTCGCCCAGGGGCTTCTGGGGGCCTTTGACGAGCGTCTTCCCTTCGCTTTGACGCAGGAGCAGCTGGCGGCCGGTGAGGCCATCAGGTCCGAGTTGGCCCGTACCCGCCCGATGCAACGCCTGCTTCAAGGCGAGGTCGGTTCGGGGAAAACAGTGGTGGCCTTGCGCGCGATGCTGACGGTGGTCGACAGTGGCGGTCAGGCCTGCCTGGTCGCCCCGACCGAGGTTTTGGCTCAGCAACAGGCCGACACGGTCACCCATCTCCTGGGGGATCTGGCTCAAGGCGGCCTGCTCAGTGGCGGGTTTGGGACGGAAATCGTGGTGCTCACCGGCTCGATGACTGCCTCCGCCAAGGGTGAGGCCTTGGGTCGGATCGCGTCCGGCCAAGCGGGGATCATCATCGGAACCCATGCTGTCTTGTCCAAGGCGGTCGCTTTTCGCGACCTGGGCCTGGTCGTCATCGACGAGCAGCATCGCTTCGGTGTCGAGCAACGTAACAGCTTGGCTGAGCGTGGCGCGGCGCGTCCCCATGTGCTTGTCATGACGGCGACCCCGATTCCCCGTTCGGTCGCCATGACCGTTTTCGGTGATCTGGACGTGTCGACTTTGACCAACCCGCCACAAGGGCGAGCCGAGGTGACGACAACGGTGGTCGATGTCCAGCTCCACCCGACCTGGGTCGATCGCGCCTGGGCCCGTGTCGGCGAAGAAGTGGCCCGCGGTCGTCAAGCCTATGTGGTGGCGCCTCGCATCGACCTGACGGATGCGCATGAGGGCGCATCGGTGGTGGAACTGGCTGAGAGACTCAGTTCGGGGCCCTTGCATGGTCTTCGCTTAGCGGTGCTTCACGGACGCCTGCCCGCCACTGAAAAGGCCGACATCATGGCGCGGTTCACGCGCGGCGACATTGATGTGCTGGTCGCCACGTCGATGATCGAGGTGGGCTTGGATCAACCCAACGCCACCATGATGGTCATCTGCGACGCTGACCGCTTCGGGGTGTCTCAGTTGCACCAGTTGCGCGGTCGCATCGGCCGAGGCGCCTTCCCTGGGGTGTGCTTGCTGCTGACCAGCGCCGAGGACGGCACGCCCGCACGAGAGCGATTGGAGGCGGTGGCCGCGACCAGAGACGGTTTCGCCTTGGCCCAGGCTGATTTGGCCCAGCGTCGCGAGGGCGACGTGCTGGGGATGAGCCAATCGGGGCGTCGCAGTTCCTTGCGCTTGCTGCGCGTGCTCGACCATGCTGACTTGATCGAACTGGCTCGTGACATCGCCCGGCAGGTTGTGGAGCGTGATCGGGCCATGACCGACGCCGGGGTGGCTGATTATGTCCATGACATCGAGGCGCGAGCCGACGCCGACCTGGCGGAGGCTGCCTGACGCCAGCTGCCTGACCGAGCCCGTGATGGCGTCAAGGATCAACCGTGTGTCGGTAGCGATGGTCACCCGGCGCCAGCGCGGCCATCACCGATCTTTGTCAGCGATACCTGACGATCGGGTCGGGGCCGAAGTGGAAACGGCGCGCAGAGATCGATGAGACGATGATGCGCACGAACGTGGTCTTGATGGTCGGCACCCAGGGCCGCAATCGCAAGGCCTCGACCTTGGCGATCTCTTGGAGACTGGTGATGGGGGAGGCGTGGCCCTTGACCACGATGGAGAAGCCGGTCGTGTCGTCCCAGCCATCAGCCTCGAAACTGACCTGGCTGTGGGCTTTGAGGTCAGTCAGCTTGGCGCCGTCGGCAGTGCGAAAAACGATGGTGTCACCGTCGACGATGAAGTTGACGGGGAAGATGTCCAGTTCGTCATCAGACTGGACGGCGAGACGCCCCAGCTTCTGCTCGGACAACAGATCCCAAGCTTCGCCGCTGGAAAGAACCGCGACCGGAGAATCATGTAGTGCCATAGATTGATTCTGTCACGTAGTCTTGAGCGGTGACCAGAATCATCGCCGGCAACCTGTCTTCTAGACGAATAGTCACACCGTCTGGTCCTTTGACCAGACCCACCACTGATCGGGTGAAGGAGTCAGTCTTCGCTTGGTTGGCAGTCGAAGTCGGTCGCGCCGACGCGGGCGCGGAGCGGCAGTTGGCTGGCTTGTCATTCTTGGACCTGTACGCCGGATCGGGGGCCGTCGGTTTGGAAGCGGTCAGCCGAGGGGCGCGCGCCCAATGGGTCGAGCAGGACCGGCCGACTGCTCGTCTGATTGAGCGCAATCTCGCCGACCTGGGCGTGCGCGGCCGCGTCGTGGCCGCCGACGTCCTGACCTACCTGTCCAGACCTGGCCGCGCCGGCGCCTCACAGTTCGACCTGGTGTGGTTGGACCCGCCGTACGCTGTCGCCTCAGCCGATGTCGAGAAGGCACTGGGGCTGTTGCTGGACCATGATTGGCTGAGACCGGGTGGGCTGGTCTTGGTGGAGCGATCCACCCGGTCATCTGCGGTAGAGTTTCCTGAGAGTTTCCTGAACATCGGCGCAAGGCGGTATGGGGAGACCCTTGTGTACCACGCGGAGAGAGGCGAGTGATGAGAGCTGTCATGCCCGGTTCCTTCGATCCTTTCACCATCGGCCATCTCGACATCCTCCGGCGCGCCCTCGCCTTGTTTGACGAGATCATCATCGCCGTTGGTGTCAATAGCGGCAAGCGCACCTTGTTGACTGTGACGCAGCGGCTTGAGGTGATCCGTCAGGCGACTGCTGAGTTCGACACAGTCAGCGTCGCCGAGATGCCTGGGCTCTTGGTTGATTTCTGTCGCGACCATGGCGCCGCAGTGTCGGTGCGAGGGGTGCGCTCGGGCGGTGACTTCGAGACTGAGTGGGGCATGGCCGCCATGAACACTTCACTGGGTCTAGTCGAGACGGTGCTCTTGCCCGCGTCGGCTACAGTTGGATTCATCTCGTCCACTCTGGTACGTTCTGTCGCTCAGGCTGGCGGCGATGTGACACCCTATGTGCCAGCCAGTGTCGCCGAGTTGGTGCGGCACCTGATGCAAAAGGAGCTGTGATGGCAGAAGTGACTCAGACTGAACGCCGTTTGCGTGATCTCAAACGTACTGTCGTCGAAGCCCGCTCAGTGCCGATGTCGGCCTCCTGCATGCTGAACCGGGCCGACACATTGGCCACCTTGGACACGATCATCGCCGGTCTGGAGGAGGACTTGGCGGCGCGTGCCCGTCAGGAGGAAGAGAACTCGGTCAGGCGCGGTTGGGACATCGTCGATCAGACTGAGATCGTCCAGGAGGCCAGAACGCGGGCCGCTCGGATCGAGGCCAAAGCCAAGGCGGAGCAGGAAGAGCTTCAAGCCGAGGCGGATCGCTATGTCGAGACCCGTCTGGCGGCCTTCGAGGCTGAACTGCAGGTGACGATGTCGCGCGTCGGCGTCATGCGCGAGCGTCTGATGAGTCGCGTGCGCATCGATGACATCGACGATCAGACCACCATCATGCCGCGATGGAACGGCTGACATGGCTGACGACTTTATCGTGAGTTTGACCGACCTGCGACGTACCCCAGGGGCGCGTCGTCCACTGAGTCTGGAGGCGAGTTGCGCCGAGGCGCTCGGCGCCGGCCTGGTGAGCTTGCCGCCCGGTCGCCTTGTGGCTGTGACCGGATCGGTCGAGTCCGTCGGTGACGGTGTGTTGGTCGACGCTCGGGTGGAGACCGTCATGGACGCCCAGTGCTCGCGCTGCCTAGTGGAGTTCTCCTGGCCGGTCGACATCGAGTTTCAAGAGTTGTACGTCTACCCGGAGCAGGCGGACGACTACGCCGAAGAGGATGTCAGCTTCATCCATTCAGACGCTATCGACCTTGAGCCGGTCATTCGCAGCGCAGTCATCGTGGAGCAGCCCTTGATCCCGTTGTGCCGGCCCGATTGCCGCGGACTGTGTCCTCAATGTGGCGTCGACCTGAACGCCGATCCCGATCATCACCACGATGATGACATCGATTCACGTTGGCTCGGACTAGCGGCGTGGGGTAAGATGTCCTAGTTGCCCGCTGGAAGACGTGCGGGCTGTGAGTAAGGAGAAGACCAGTGGCTGTCCCGAAGAGAAGGATGTCGCGTGCGAACACCCAT
>JAITVA010000111.1 GCA_031286045.1 Propionibacteriaceae bacterium
ACCCCGAACGCTTCCACCAACCACCCCAAACCCCCAAACCAGCCACCACCGTCGGCATCAACCTCCCCAAAACCACCACCCAATGACTCCACACAGCTTGACAACGCGCGCCGATGCTGTCTGGGCGTCAAAAGGGTCCGAATTGGGGATGGGAAATGTCCGCCAGGGACGTGATGATTGGCCTGTGCGGTCAGATGGGCGCTCTTCGGGAACGGGCACTGACCCGGTTGGCCGGTGGCCTGTCCAGGCCATACCGCCGACCGGTGTCGTGCGCGTTCACTCACGACGACGCGACGGTCCCGCTCGCACGAGCTCGCTCACGACGATGCAAGGTGGCCGTCTGCGCCTGTCACTGGACGCGCCGCACGACACCGCGCTCAACAGTGACCTGGAACGTCCTTGCGGGCCCCTCACTCTGATCTACACTGACAAGCGACCAAGGGGACCAATGCTCCCGATCCGACGCTCAGGCGGCGCGGAGGGGATCATCGTTTCACCGAGCATGCGGCTGTGAGGAGGAGTGATGAGTCGAGCACTGGATGAGGCTGACTGGGCGCGCATGCGCCTGCTGGATCGCATGGAAGTGACGGGCATTGAAGCCTGGGCGCATCACGGGGTCTTCGACTTCGAGCGGCGTGACGGGCAACTTTTCGTGGTGGATGTGGCTTGGTGGCAGGATTTCGCAGGGGCGGCCGAGCACGACGACCTGGGCATGACGACGCATTACGGTGACTTGGCTAGCTATGTCGTCGACTTGGTCCAGGCCGAGCCCGTCGATCTGATCGAGACAGTGGCGGCCCGCCTGCGTGACGCGCTGTTGGATCGCTTCACCATGGAGTACGTCACCGTCACCCTTCACAAACCCCATGCCCCCCTGTCTGTCACCTTCGACGATGTACGCCTGTCGGTCACCGGCGCCCGCGACCGACAGGAGGATGACGACCCGTTGAGTCGGGCCCGCGGGACTGACTCCCCGGTGTCCGACCCAGCGACTAGCGATTCCCATCCCCCAACCGACACCGACCCCCAACCGCCAGCCCGCCAAGACCCCACTCGGCCAGCCACCCGACAAGCGGTGTTCTCGATCGGCTCCAACATCGAGCCGCGCTGGGACTACCTCCAGTTCGCCGTCACTGCGCTGGCGACGACCCCAGGTGTGACCGATCTGAGGGTCTCCCCGGTCTACGAGACGAGCCCGGTCGGCGTCGATGACCACCCGGATTACCTCAACGCCGTCATCATTGGACAAAGCACCCTGACTGCCCATGCCCTGCTCCACCGTGGCCTGGAGATCGAGTCGCTGGCCCGGCGGGTCCGCCGCCCCGACGAGGGCCACACCCCGCGCACCCTCGACGTCGATTTGATCAGTGTCGGCGACGAGGTCAGCAATGATAAAGACCTCAACTTGCCCCATCCCCGTGCCCACGAGCGCGCCTTCGTGCTGCGCCCCTGGCTCGACCTCGATCCGAGCGCGACCCTGGACAGTCGCCCGGCGTCGCAGTGGTTGGCGGCCATCACCGACCAGTCCATCCATCGTCGGCAGAGGGCCTTGTTCACGCCGTGAGCCTGGCCATGATGTGGATGCCGTCTGTGCGCCCAGATGGCGGCGCATGATTGATCATCGTCTCCTTTTTGCTGGCGGCAACACCGGGAAAGCGTCCGAGACTGGATTGATCTCATCGAGCCGAAGCGCCAGACTTAGGAAACCGATGATCAATCATGTGCGTCGGGGTGAACCGAAAATCGTCAATCATGAACACATGGATGTTTCGGTGGCCGGTGGTGGACCGGCCCCGCCGTCGTGACCGGTGGCTGGCTGGTCTGATCGCTGGTCTCAGCTGAGAGTGAAAGGTGGCACGATGCGTTGGATTTCGGTGTCAGGTGATCGCTTGGTCGATCAAGGCGGGGCGACCGTCGTCCTGACTGGGTTCGGCTTGGGCGGCTGGCTCAACATGGAGAACTTCATCACCGGCTATCCGGCGACAGAGACCCTGCAGCGCGAGGCCTTGCGGAGAGCTTTGGGCCCGGAGGGATATCAAGCCTTCTTCGATGAGTTCGACCAGGTTTTCTTCTCTGACCACGATGCTCGATATATCGCCTCGCTGGGCTGCAACTCGGTTCGCCTGCCCTTCAACTATCGCCGCTTGGAAGATGACAGGGCGCCCTTCGTGATCAAGCCTGAGGGCTTGGCTGCGCTGGACCGGGCGGTCGAGATCTGCAAGCGGGCTGGCCTTCACGTCATCTTGGATCTCCATGCCGCGCCCGGGTGTCAAAACCAGTCCTGGCACTCGGACAACCCTACCCACTGGGATGCTTTCTGGGACCATGTCCACTTCCAAGACCGGGTCGTCCATCTCTGGCGGGTGCTGGCTGACCGCTATCAGGACGAGCCTGCCGTGGCCGGTTACAACCTTCTGAACGAACCGGCTGATCGGACAGGCGCGCGCCTGTCACCCTTCTACGATCGTTTGTCGGCAGCGGTGCGTCAGATTGATCCGCGTCATGTCCTTTTTCTTGACGGCAACACATATTCGACGGACTTCTCGATGTTCGATCGACCCATCGACAATGCTGTCTACACGGCCCACGATTACGCTCGTCCCGGCATGCTGCCGCGCTCGGCCTATCCAGGCGAGACGGAGGGGAAGTACTTCGATCGAGACAAACTTGAGCAGGTCTTTCTTGAGCGCACGCAGTTCCAGCGACGCACTGGCACGCCGATCTGGGTCGGGGAGTTCGGCCCACAGTACACCGGCGACCCAGCCAGAGACGCCGAGCGTGTCCAGATGTTGCGAGACCAACTGGATATCTATGCGGCCGCTGGAGCCAGCTGGAGCTTGTGGACCTATAAGGACGTTGGTCTTCAAGGAATACGGGTCGTGCCGCCCGAAAGCTCCTACCTTCGACAGATCGCTGGCGTCCTTGTCGCCAAGGCCAGGCTCGGCACCGATCAGTGGGGTGGTGACGATTCAGGTGTGCGCTGCTTGATCGACCCGATCATGGAGGTGTTCGCGCGGGAGTTCCCCGACTTCGATCCCTATCCCTGGGGGGTCGACCGTTGGGTGGGTGTTCTGGTGCGCAGCATCTTGCTAGCCGAGCCGCTGGTGTCCCAATTCGAGGCCGCCTTCCGTGGTCTGAGTCCGGCAGAAGCCAAGGACCGAGCCGCCTGCTTCGCGTTCGACAAGACCGTGGAGACCACGGCGCTGGCTCAGGTTTTGAGAGTGGCCTTGGGCGTCCCCGAGACTTCGTAGAACACACCAGGGGAGCAGACGCCCTCGTCATTCTCGCGTGACCTGAGCAGAATCGAGTCGGCCTTGGTCAGGCATTCAACGTCGCCACTGGTATGACGTGGATTCCGTCGGGGCGGGTGTAGGCCAGATGCCCGCGTCCGACAATGACTGCTAAGAAGGCCGGCTCAGCATGGCGGGCGGCGGGGTTCGCCGTCACCTTGTCTCGAAGGCGGGTCAGGTTGGCGACGGCCTCCTCGATCTTCGTCTCGCTGAGTTTGATTTCGACTCCGGCCCAGGTCTCGCCATACTCAATGATCGCATCCACTTCTAGGCCCTTGTCATCTCGGTAATAGAAGAGATCGTTACCCAAACCCGTGTAGGTTGACAAGAAGACCCGCAAATCGCGGATCACCAGTGCCTCGAACAAGAGGCCAAAGGTTTGAGCATCACTGAGCAATTTGCGCGGTGTGGCGGTCATCAATGCGGCCCCCAGCGATGGATCGGTAAAGTAGCGCTTCGGCTTGACTCTGACTCTCGCCTTCGCGCGCATAGGTGGTTCCCACCCCGGGAGTTCCTCCGTCAAGAAGAGGCGGTCAAGCAACTCCAGATAGGCGACGATAGTTGCCTCCTCGACCCCTTTCTCTCCATAGGACATGTCGCGAGCCAAGGTCTTGTGGGTCACGTTTTGACTCTGGTTGACTGCAAGCGCCCGCATCAGGGCCAAGGCCAGCGCCGGTGAACGCCCTTCGTTCAACACATTCACATCAAGAACTGCTTGAATGTACTGGCTGGCTGTGAGCATGGCAGAGTCGTCCGCCAGGTCCACGTTGGCAGGCCAACCGCCACGGCAAATCCATCGAGCCACATCCAGCAGTTCGGTCTCCTGCGGTACTGGGTCAATTGTTGATCCGTTGAGCAAACCTTGCAGGGACACCAACCCAGAAGATAGGCCAGATTCGACCAATGACATCGGTCGCATGCGGAGTCTGGCGATCCGTCCGGCGCCGGTGTGCCGGATCCGTTTGCGGTCGGCTTGGCTCAGACTGGTCGATCCGGTGAGCAGGAGAAGCCCGCGTCTATTGCCCGAGTCATCGACCAACCTACGCGCGGCATCCCATACTTCAGGTATCTCTTGCCACTCGTCAACCAGGTGAGGTCTGTCACCGACCAGCGCGAGTCGAGGGTCGAGCTCTGCCGCCGCACGCTCTGACGGGTCATCAAGCCTTGTCGCGCTGGCCGAGTGTGACAAGGCTGTCCATGTCTTGCCACACCACTTCGGCCCGCGGACTTCCACACAACCAAATGACTCCATGAGGGACTGGAGGCGCGTCTCGACGAGCCGCGGTCGGTACCCATCCGGCACCAGCAATGCGTCCGCCATCAGATCTCCTCCCATGACCGGCAATATAGGATATATCTCGAGCGACGATTTTACACCCTCCGCGATGGTGATTTTGCACCCTGTCCATTGATCTTTTTACACCCTGCGTCGAGGACTCACTGCCCAGATGGCTAGCGTTTTGGCGCATCCTGGTCCCACGGGTATACTCTGTCTTTGCTTGTCTACTCTGGTTGGAGGCAGACAAGTTCCGATGAATGACGAAAGAGAGTATGGCAAAGAAAGAAGGAGCCCTCGAACTCGAGGGGACAGTGGTGGAAGCCCTGCCCAACGCGATGTTTCGTGTTGAGCTGAGCAATGGCCACAAAGTCCTGGCGACTATTTCCGGAAAGATGCGGCAGCATTATATCAGAATTCTGCCCTCCGATCGAGTGGTCGTCGAGCTTTCGCCTTACGACTTGACTCGGGGTCGGATCGTTTACCGACACAAGTGAGACGGCGGCGGGAATAAACCCTCGGCCAAGGTCGTTCATAAGCCTGTCAGGAACAAAAACACCACCGTGGGGTTGACGCCCCACATGAAATGAGGAAGCAGCTGACATGAAAGTGCAGCCAAGCGTCAAGAAGATGTGTGACAAGTGCAAGGTGATTCGTCGCCACGGCCGCGTCATGGTGATCTGCGAGAACCCGCGCCACAAGCAGCGTCAGGGCTGATCAGACACCGGTGTGGAGTCATCCCCACCACAGAATTGACAATTGAATACCTCCTGGGCAACGCCCCAGGCAATGAAACAGCGTGGACGCACCCTGGGGTTCGACAGTGGACACCAGGTCACCTCCGGACGAAGGCCGGGGCCTCTGCAATGGGGAACGCGTCACGTCCACACCTTCGCGACTGCCAGCCAGTCGACAAACCGAAAGAGAAATAGGCCACATGGCACGACTTATCGGTGTTGATCTTCCGCGCGACAAGCGCTTGGAGATCGCACTCACCTCCATTTTCGGCATCGGGCGCACCCGCGCAGCCGAGATCCTGAAGGCCACTG
>JAITVA010000120.1 GCA_031286045.1 Propionibacteriaceae bacterium
CTCCCAATCACGGGCCGCGTCAGTGTCAAAGACTGAGCCACTGCCGGTGAAGACCGCGGGAACGCCGGCTTGCGCGAGACGGTCAAGCAGCAGCCTGCCCCGACTGTTGGTCGCCACCAGAATGGCGACGTCATCAGGTCGTAGCGCTCGCGGCGGATCGATTGGGCTGCCGCGGTAGGACGGTCCGCGATCAAGCAGCGCTCGTAGATCGCTGATGAGGTCGGCGTCGATCAGGCGACGTGCCTCGTCGACCGACCGAGGCGTCAGATCAGCCGGCACACGCAAGCGGAGAGGAAGGCCCCACGGACCGCACGATTCACTGACGTCGGCCACCAAGGAAGGTGTGTCCATGGATGTTCGCACCGGTTTGACCGTGATGCGCGGGTCGCCGAGTTCCAGTCCGACCGTCAGCGATGCGACCGCCTCGACCACTGACGGTGAACTGCGGTGATTGACATCCAATGTGTCGGTTTGTGCCGTCCTGGTCGCAGTGAGATATGCGCTGACATCGGCGCCACGGAAGTTGTAGATGGACTGTTTGGGGTCACCGATCAACACCACTGTCGAGGCGTCGACAAAACCAGCCCTAATGATGTCCCACTGAATCGAGTCGGTGTCTTGGAACTCGTCGACCAAAAGAACTGGGTAGGCATCGCTAAGTCGGCGGCGGGCCAACTGAGCGGTGACAGGATTGATCAGACTGGCGCGGCACCGCAGCAACATGTCATCGAAGGTGTAGACGCCGGCACGGCGCTTCTTGACCTCGACTGAACGGCGTACCGTCTCGATGAAAGCGGCTTCGGGGCGGTCGGTCGGAACAATGGCGGCCGAGGGGGCGAATAGAGCCGCCTTTGACCAACTCAGCGCCTCCTCATAGCTGAAGCGCGGGTCGCCGGTTCGGCAAGTTTGGGCGTAGTGATCTGCCACTGTGGTGGTGATCATGGCGGTCAGATCAGTCACCAAAGTGTCTGATTGATCATGGTCAGCAAGAACCCCGAGGAGGCTGAGCAGATGGTCGCAAAAGCCATGCGTGGTCATGATGGCGGCGTGGTCGAAGTCCGCGAGAGCGGCTCGTGCCCGGTCGCGTCGCTGTCGGCGCAGGTCTGGATCGTCGGACCAAAGACTGTCACTCTCGTCGTCCATGTTCGTGTGTGATGGATCGGGATCGGTCAGCATGGCCGCACAGCGGCGCAGGCGTTCTTGGGTACGGCCTCGGACTTCGGTCACAGCCGCTGAGGTGAAGGTGACGATGGCCAACTGCGCGATGGGCACCGCTTGTCCGACGATGAAACGGCAGGCTAAGTCCGAGATGGCCCAGGTCTTGCCGGTTCCGGCGCTGGCTTCGATGACGCTGGTCTGACCGGGTTGAGGCAGGGAGATCGTCATACCACGCCCCCCGCCTGTAAAACGGGCAGATAGGCGCCTCGGGCGAGTGCGGTCACACGGGTGGTGTCCCCGCCACCTTCCAGGGCAGCGACGATGTCGCCAGGTTGGGCTGGTTCGGTCAGCAGCCGCGTCGGTGTGGACCAGAGCAGCTTCCATGCGGGATCGCGGTCCCAGTCGCGATGGAGCATTCGCGTGACATCGCCCGGGTTGGGGGATCGATCGAGTTTGAGACAACGCGCGAGGTGGGCGACCAGGGCGGGCGGCAACGGCAAGGGTGAATCGAGTCCTCGACGGTGGATCTGGCGCAGATATGACAGGTGGCGCGTGGCTTGGGGCGCTGGAGGGGCATGAAGCGTGACCTTGGTGCGATTGCCGATCAGGATCGCTTGCCAACTGATATTAGGTTCGACCACCGTCAGACACAACAAGGTGATCCATGCGCTGAGTTGGGCCGATGGCTTGACTCGGCCGGCACTGACCTGGCAGACCGTTGCATCATGCACCTGGATTTGCCCGTTCAGACTCGGAGCTTCGCCGCTGACGGGCAACTCGACCGCGACCCACTGTGGCGGCGCTGCCAACCATGACTGAGCACGCTGCAGGATGGAGGTCGCATGCGCCAAACAGTCATTGGCGAACACCCGGCCTGCGGAAGCGGGTGGCAGGTAGCCGCGACGCAATTCAGCCTCGACAATCGTGTCAGCGCTGTGCCCAGCCTGAAGCAGACGCATCATGGTGTCCGTCACGATCCAACGAGTCAGCGGTGTCATGTCTACTGGCATCACCTCAGGTATCGGTTCGGTGGGTTTGAGAGCGGACATGAGCAAGCCGGCGCTGCGCCTGAGCCAGTGAGCGGCCGGGTTGGCGAAGAGTGCACAGAAATCATCGAGCGTGACCTCGCTCGGAGCAGCGGCACTGACTCGCGCCATCGCTGTCGGCAAGGTGTGCTCTGGCGTGACGAGTCTGGCCGAGGCGGCCGACTGCGAGCGCCCAGACGAAACCACACGACACAGCTGGCCACTGTCGGGTTCAGCCTGACTCGACAGTTCACACAGGGTCATCAACTCGGACACGGCTGTCAGGCTAGGCCTGCTCGTGGTGCTGTCGAATCCGTCGAAGATCACGATGAGGCGCTGCCTCGCCGACATGACTGCGTCTCGTAAGCGCTGGTAGTCCCGCGAGGACGGTTCGAGTTGTGGTGACGACGACAAATTCCCGACGTCATCACCGTCTGCTGTCTTGGGGCGCGGGAAATGATCAGCGTCCAACCCGGCGACGATGACGACCTTGAAGGGGACCAGATCCATGGTTCCGGGTGAGGTCACCGCCAGGTCGCCGTTGAGGAAAGACGCCTGATGGAAGAAACCTTGTCGAGTGCTGCTGAGAAGACGCTCGGCCTCAGGCAAGGTCAGCTCTGCGCTGGGACTTTCGGCGAGGGCGGCGATGACGGCAGAAGCCAAAGGTGAGACTGCTCCGACCAGTGCTCCAGCGCAGTCTCGCAGGCGTACGGCCCACTGGGCCGGTGTGGTCGCTTGAGGCCACAGTTGGCAGCAGGAACGCACCTGGGCCATGATCTGACCCAGGCAACCCACCAGTCGCACCGTGTCAGAGTCGACGGCGTCAATCGGTAGCACTGTTCCGCGCCACACCAAGTCGTCCTCGCGGAGGGCGACTCCCAGCGTCATGCGGCCCAGACCAGCCAGCCATGTGTTTTGTGCGAAGTCAGCCATGCCGTCCGCCGCTCTGTCGGCAGCGTTGACTCCCCAGCGAATGCCAGCCGCCTCAACCAGTGCGCGCAAGCGGGGGGCCTGGTCGTCGCCGATGCCGAAGTGTTCGCGCAACAGTGGAACGCCACACAATCGCAACAGGTCCTCAGCGCTGGCTCTGCCTTGAACCAGGGACATAACATAGTCGAGCAGGTCAAGCGTTTGCTCGCTCACCTCGTCTCTTGTGGCGACGGCTGCCCGCAGGCGGTGACTGGCGTCGGCGGATGGATCCTCATCGCGGAAGAGAACAGCGTCGAACTGATCACGGTGCTCACCGGCTTGGTGGAGGACCACCAGAATGTCTCGAGGCTCAAGTGTGGGGTCCTGGCTGAGAGCGTCGGTGACCACATCGGCGACAACTTCCGCCTGACTATCGGCGGGCGTGGCATAAAACTGAACAGAGCCGTCGTACGGCTCGTCCTTGACGCAGGTTGGCGCCACACCTTCGTTGAAACATCGCTGCAATCGCTGAAGCAGGCTGTCTGGCGCCTCACCATTGTCAGCAGTCGTCGCAGTCTGGAGACACTCGCTCTCTACTGGCGCGCAGTCGCCCAATGCGGCGTCGACGAGGCGGGGAACGAGGTTGAACCTATGTGTCGCATACTCAACCTCGTCGGCGGATCGGACAGGCTCGCTCGGCGGTGTCGGTTGATCAAAGACCATGACTGGGTGAACGGAAGCGATGGCGCCAAGAACCTGCTGGTCCAAGGGCGACCATGTCTCAGGGCAAAACACGGCGATCCGGGCGAAATCGACCGCGCGGTCGGCACAAGCCAGACGAACCGCGTCGGCTTCCTCCCAGGGAGTGAGACCGAGCACACCTGTCGTCTGTCGCCACATCCACACCTGCCAGCGTTGTTCGCTCGCGAGTGCCGTGCCGTCGGCGGCGACATCGTCGCCGGCCCACCAGCGTCTCAGCATGGGTTGACGCCACACGGCATAATCCGCGAATCGTGCGCCGATCTGCTCGGCCATGTGAGCCCGACGCCATGGCCGGGATCTTGAGTCGCACAGATGATCACGTAGTGGCCGGAGGTCTGGGTCGGCCGGAAGACGGGCCAACTGGTCGAGCACCACAGGCGTCAACCACCGACTGCTCCAGCGCCGAGGGGCCCCGAGCGCCTGGTCGGCGTACTGCGTCGCCGTCATCTGAGTCACACGCGCACACAGGCCATCACCGTGGCCGCTTGATCCGAACTGGTGGCTGAGTCGTTGGGAGAGCCAGCGTTGAACGCCGCCTGACCGGGTCAAGACCAGGTCTTCGACAAAGGGGTCGCTCGGCGCACGACCCAGCTCTTGGCCGAGTCGATCAGCCAATTCTTCAACACGAGTCGCGCGGAACCGTTTCATAGGAGACACGCTAAAGCATGGGTCGGACATTTTTCACACCGACGCCATCGCGGACCATCGACGAGAAAATGTCGGTGGCGCATGGCACAGTAGAAGCGTGACTCCTGACCAATTGCTCGACTGCCTCGACCCCGGTCAGCGTGCCGTCGCCGAAACAGCTGGTCTGCCAGTCGGCGTCATCGCCGGGGCGGGCACCGGTAAAACGCGCACGGTGACCCATCGGCTGGCCTACGCCGCGCTGACCGGCCAGTTGGAGCCTCGTGCCACATTGGCCGTCACCTTCACAACCGCCGCAGCGACCGAGGTTCGACAGCGTCTGGAGGCGCTTGGCGTCCATGGCGTTCAGTCACGGACCTTCCACGCCGCCTGCCTGCGTCAGGCCCAGTACTTCTGGCCTCAGGCGTATAACTCTGCTCTGCCGCAGATCGTTGAGAACCGTCAGGGGTTGATCGGCCAGGCCTGTCGCTGGATCGGAGTGCCGGACACGCCTGCGATCATCCGTGACATCAGTCAAGAGATATCGTGGACTAAACAAACCAATGTGCTACCAGAAGAGTATGTCGAGTTGGCCAGGGACTCCCGCCGAGCGGTCATGCGGATTGGTCCAGACGACGTGGCGGACGCCATCGTGGCTTATGAGCAATTGAAGCAGGCAGCCTGCGTGATCGATCTTGATGATTTGTTGTTATGTACTGTGGCACTGTTGTCGAACCGTTCTGACATCGCCCGACAAGTCAGAAACACCTACCGACACTTCGTCTTCGACGAGTTCCAGGATGTGTCCCCAGTTCAGGATCGTTTGATGGAACTGTGGGTGGGCGATCGCGACGATGTCTGCGTGGTGGGCGACCCAGCACAGACGATCCATTCTTTCGCCGGGGCTCGTTCGACCTATCTGGAAGGTTTCGTCGCGAGCCACCCGGGGTCGATCGACCTGAAGTTGACGCGCAACTATCGATCAACTCCCCAGATCGTGCAGTTCGCGATGGACACTGGGCGACCGACGGTTCGCTTGACGCCGGTTCGTGCGTCTGGGCAGGCGGTGGAGCGGGCGCCCAGCAGTGATCGGCTGGAGGAATCGGTTGACACGGTCATGTGGCTGAAAAAGCTCCATCGCGAGGGTGTGGCTTGGGACGACATGGCGGTGTTGTTCCGAACTCATGCTCAGGCCGAGGCGATTCGTCAGATCCTGGCCGATGAACAAGTCCCATTCGACTACCAGGCGAATGATCACGCGCCAGTCCAAGCCCGTGTCCATGTGGGCACCCTCCATGCGGCCAAAGGGCGCGAATGGTCGGTGGTGGCGTTGTGCGGCATGGATGACACGACCATGCCATATGCGCTCGCCAGGTCACCGCAGCAACTGGCGGAGGAGCGTCGTTTGCTCTATGTCGGCATCACTCGGGCGGAGGACAGGTTGCGGGTGTCGTGGCCGATGACGGTGGACGGAAGGCCGACCGGTCCGTCGCGTTTCCTGCCGCCGATGTGAGTCGTCGGCAAGATCGCATCGTCGTTTTGATCAGACTCGCCGCACCACCGCGACGACTTTGCCCAAAACGGTGGCGTCCGTCCCATCGATGGGGGAGTACAACCGGTTGCGTGGCATCAACCAGATGTGATCCGCTGTGCGTTTGAGTACTTTGACGGTGGCCTCATCGCCGAGCAGGGCGGCGACGATCTCACCGTTCTCTGCTGTGGGCTGCTGTCTGACCACAACCAGGTCGCCGTCGCAGATGGCCGCGTCGATCATCGAGTCACCTTGAACAGTCAACATGAACATATTCCCAGAACCGACGAGCTGCTCAGGCATGGCGTAGGTGTCCTCCAAGCTCTCTTCCGCAGTGATGGGCGCCCCGGCGGCGATCCTCCCGACCAGCGGCACATTGACTGTGCCAGCCGAGGTCGCCGGTGATGTGGCCATGATGGCGGGTTCGGGTAGCAGAATCTCCAAAGCACGCGGTCGATTGGGATCGCGTCGCAGATACCCTCGTGACTCAAGCGCTCGCAGTTGGTAGGCCGCTGACGACGGGCTGTTCAGGCCGACGTGGGCGCAGATCTCCCGCACCGTCGGGGGATAACCGTGCTCGCGACTGGCGTCGCGGATGAACTCGAGAATCCTGCGTTGGCGCAGCGTCAGTCCGTCAAAGCCAGCGGGCGCGTCGGGCAACTCGGTCACGTTGGAATGATAGTGCTTGTCACTGCGGTGTTTCGAGGCTTCCATGGGTTCAGTCTATCTTGTCGAGCTCTGCGAAATCAAACGTACGTTCGACAAATATTCGAACATATGTTTGAATAGTGCCGAAAGATGTCTGATCCTGCTGGTTGACTGCCTTCATCGGCTAGTTCCGAGGCAGCCACTGGCTGGATCATCGTCGCGGGAACAGCTACCGCGTGAATCTGAAGGAGGATGTGACATGAGTGCAGTCGAGGCTTTGTATGACTCGCCACAACCAATCGAGCGGAGGCCTCGAATCCGGGTGGTGCGCGATGACGCGGTCGTGATGTCTGCTGGTGAGTCCGGCGCCGTGACATGGTGGGGATTGGTGCAGGCGGTCAAGCGCAGTCGTCGAGCGTCCGCTGTGGTCCTGTGGTTGAAGCTGGGGTCAATTGGCGCGATCATGGTCAGTGTGATCGCGACCGGAGTCTGGTCGTTTTTGTCGCTGCCGAATGTGCCATTGCCGTGACGGCTTGGGGGTCTTCGGTGCTGGAGAGCATCCGACACGCCGATGGCGGTCGAAGGGTTCGGGTGCTTGACAGTGATGCGTCGACGGCCACTAAGATCACTACATATAGTAGTTACACCGTTGGGTTTTTCCCATGTATAGTGGAGACCCGGTTGTTACTAGATATACTCAGCTAGGCTTGAATACTCTTCGATAAGGACTGTGAGATGCGTTGCCCCTATTGTCAGCATCCAGATTCGCGCGTCATCGACTCGCGGGTGACGGATGATGGCAGCAGCATCCGGCGTCGGCGCCAATGCCCGGCCTGTGAGCGTCGCTTCTCGACTGTCGAGCAGACACAACTGTCGGTGGTCAAACGGTCAGGCGCAGTCGAGCCGTTCATGCGCGAGAAGGTCGTTCAGGGGGTGCGCAAGGCGTGCAAGGGACGACCGGCTTCAGACGCTGATTTGGCTAAACTGGGCCAGCGCGTCGAGGACTCCATCCGCTCGTTGGGGCTGGCAGAGGTCCCGGCCGAGAAAGTCGGTCTGGCCATCTTGCCTCACCTGCGCGAACTGGATGAGGTCGCCTACTTGCGTTTCGCTTCGGTCTACGAGAACTACGCTTCTGTCGAGGACTTCGAGACCGGTATCGCTGAGCTCCGTCATCACAAGGGCTGATGACATTCACTTCAGACACATAGAAAGGTCATGCCATGTCAGAATCCGTCGGCAGCCATCAGGGCTTACGAGTGGCCAGAGTGTTCTCGACCGCAGGAAAGCACCCCTATGACGAGGTGGTGTGGGAACGTCGGGATGTGGTGCAGACCAACTGGAAGACCGGCTTAACGGTGTTCGAGCAGCGTGGGGTTGAGTTTCCTGACTTCTGGAGCGCCAACGCGTCCACTATCGTCACCACCAAGTATTTTCGTGGCGCCCTCGACACGCCGCAGCGTGAGAACAGTCTGAAAACGCTGATCGACCGGGTGGTGACGACCTATCGTCAATCCGGCGTCGAGAACGGGTATTTCGCCAGTGAAGATGACGCTGAGGTCTTCGCCGACGAACTGACCTGGATGTTGTTGCATCAGATGTTCAGTTTCAACTCACCAGTGTGGTTCAACGTCGGAACGGCCTCGCCGCAACAGGTGTCGGCCTGCTTCATCCTCAGTGTCGATGACTCGATCGACTCGATCCTGACGTGGTACCGCGAGGAGGGCTTCATCTTCAAAGGCGGTTCTGGCGCAGGCGTCAACCTTTCGAAGATTCGCGCCAGCCGGGAGTTGTTGTCATCGGGCGGAACCGCTTCCGGTCCGGTCAGCTTCATGCGTGGGGCCGACGCTTCGGCGGGCACCATCAAGTCTGGCGGCGCGACTAGGCGTGCCGCCAAGATGGTCATTCTCGACATCGACCATCCCGACATTGAAGAGTTCATCGAGACGAAGGCTCGCGAGGAGGACAAGATTCGAGCGCTGCGCGACGCAGGGTTCGACATGGACATCGGCGGTGCTGACATCTCATCGGTGCAGTACCAGAACGCCAACAACTCGGTGCGCGTCTCGGATGTGTTCATGCGGGCGGTCGAGATGGACGCTCCGTTCAATCTGACGGCGCGACTGGACGGCCACACGATTGAGACGGTCCAAGCGCGAGACCTGTTCAACAAAGTGGCGACCGCCGCCTGGAAGTGCGCCGACCCTGGAATCCAATACAACGACACGATCAACGCATGGAACACGATCTCCAACTCAGGGCCGATCACAGCCTCGAATCCATGCAGCGAGTATATGAGTATTGACAATTCCTCCTGCAATCTGGCCTCCTTGAACATGATGAAATTCCTCAACTCAGACCACAGTTTCGCGGCCGATCAGTTCGTCGCCGCTGTGGAGACGGTCATCACCGCCATGGACATCTCCATCTGTTTCGCGGATTTTCCAACCGAGCCGATCGGTGTCAACACGCGAAAGTATCGGCAGCTGGGTATCGGCTACGCCAATCTCGGCGCGCTGTTGATGGCACTCGGTCTGGCCTATGACTCAGACGAAGGTCGGGCTGTCGCCGCCGCCATCACCTCACTGATGACTGGAGCGGCCTACCGGCGCAGCGCCGATCTGGCTGCGGCCGTCGGCCCGTACGAGGGTTACCGCCTCAATGCCGCGCCGCATCAGGCGGTCATGCGCAAGCACCACAGCGCCAATGCTGCGCTGGTCGTGCCGCCTGTGGGCATCGCGGCAGCGGTGAAACAGGCTGCCAGTCGCCAGTGGGATGAGGTGGTCGAGTCGGGCGAGATCCACGGCTTCCGCAACGCCCAGGCGTCGGTGCTCGCCCCGACTGGAACCATCGGTTTCATGATGGACTGCGACACCACCGGTATCGAGCCCGATTTCGCCTTGGTCAAGTTCAAGAAGATGGTCGACGGCACCAGCATGCAGATCGTCAACTCGACGGTCGAGCAAGCTCTGGGCGTTCTGGGCTACACCCCTGAGCAGATCGAGGACATCATCGCCTTCATTGGGCACAATGGCCATGTCGTTGGAGCGCCCGATCTGAAACCGGAGCATTATGCTGTCTTCGACTGTGCGGTCGGCAACCGCTGCATCGCTCCGATGGGTCACGTTCGCATGATGGCCGCAGTCCAGCCTTTCTTGTCCGGGGCCATCTCCAAGACCGTCAACCTGCCGGACTCGGCCACGATCGAGGACATCGCCGATGTGTACATGCAGGGCTGGAAGATGGGGCTCAAAGCGGTGGCGATCTACCGCGACAACTGCAAGGTGAGTCAGCCCTTGTCCAGCAGCAAGACGACGGACAAGGTCACCGAGGCGGCGGCACCCGAAGAGAAAGTACGCGTCGAGTATCGACCGCGCCGGCGGCGTCTGCCCCGCTCACGCAGCGGTATCACGCGTTCTTTCACCGTCGGTGGCGCCGAGGGTTACATGACCTCCAGCTCCTATGACGACGGGGGTCTCGGTGAGGTCTTCCTGCGACTCGGCAAACAAGGCTCCACCTTGTCCGGTGTCATGGACGCTTTCTCAATCGCGATCTCCATCAGCCTGCAATACGGCGTTCCACTGGAGACCTTTGTGCAGAAATTCACCAATTTGAAGTTCGAGCCGGCCGGTATGACCGATGACTCTGACATTCGGATGGCCCAGTCGATCATGGACTACATTTTCCGGCGCCTGGCGCTGGACTACCTGGCTTTCGATCAGCGTTCCGAGTTGGGCATCTACACGGCCGCAGAGCGGGCCCACTATGTCGAGACCGGGTCATACCTGTCGGAAGAGGATGAGGCGCAGTTGTTGGAATCGGAGACTTTGCGCAACGACGACGCCGACAACCTTCACATCGATGGCGGTGGTCCACGCCAGCCCGCGTTGATCGACGCGCCTCACACCACTGCTGAGCTGATGGAGTCCCTCGGCCAGTCGGTCGACGCCCCCTTATGCATGACATGTGGGACGAAGATGCGGCCCTCCGGCTCCTGCTACGTCTGTGAAGGCTGCGGCGCGACCTCCGGGTGTAGCTGAGCGAGCACGGAGCAACAAGGTGCAACCTGATGAGGAGGACTGGCGAAGTTGACCACAATGGAGTCGCACACCTGAGGGATGTGATGATGAGCATCGGATCCCGACACTGACCAACTTTCGAAGGAGACATCATGCAACTGCGTGCCGACGCTCAATGGTCCCTGGTGGTACCAACCTCGATGGGGATCAGAATCACCCCGCAGGGCTCTGTGCCAGTGCATCTGGCGGACCAGTACACCATGCAGGCGACCTCGGCGGAGTCGAATGTCGCCTCGATCTGCGGTTACCTAGGTGAGCCAAGCCTCGTGTTGACCAACTTCGTCGCCGACTCACCGATCTCGGCCATGATCAAGGCCAGTCTGCGCCGGCGTGGATTAAGCTATCTCGGCCCAGACCTGCCGCAGGGGGGACCGTGGGGATACCGGCACCAGTTCAACATCGCCGACAGTGGTTTCGGCAGCCGGGCGCCCAGAGTGTGGAATGATCGCGCTGGGGAGGTCGGACTGGAACTGAGCGTCGAGGACTATGACCTTGAAGACATCTTCGGTCGTCAAGGAGTCAAAATCCTGCATCTGTCCGGGCTGGTCGCCGCCCTCAGCCCGAAGACGGCCCGCTTCTGTGTGGAGCTGGCCAAGGATGCCAAGGGTCACGGCACGATCGTCTCGATGGACATGAACTACCGGGCCTCCTTCTGGAGGGGGCGTGAGATCGAGTTGAGGCAGGCCTTCACCACCATCGCTTCTCTATGTGACATCCTGATCGGCAACGAGGAGGACTTCCAGTTGGCGCTGGGCATCCCTGGTCCACAGGCCGGGGGAGAGGGGCTGGCGGAAAAAACTGAGTCATTCCGCCAGATGATCGATTCGGTGCGTGACGCTTATCCGCAGGCACAGTTCGTGGCCACCACCTTGCGCGAGGTCATCGCCGTCGACCGACACCTGTGGGGGATGGTGGTCTTCGGTGACGGTGAGTTTCATGTGGCCCCTCCCCGTGAGATCGGTGTGCTGGACCGCATCGGCGGGGGTGACGGCTCAGTTGGAGGACTGCTCTACGGCATCCTCAAGGGTTGGGACGCTGACGCGGCCATGCGATTCGGCTGGGCCACCGGCGCCTTGGCGGCGGCGTCTTGGACCGATTACGCGCTGCCTGCCGACGAGGCTCAGGTGTGGGGCGTCTGGCAGGGCAACGCTCGAGTCCAGCGTTGATCATGGCACCTCCAAGGAATCCATGAACATCCGAGGGCGGGCCATCACCCTCAAGTCACCGGTCATCACGTGATCGGCGACCTGAGCCAGGCTCTACCTGCGCTACAGGGTTTCTTCACCATCGGTGTGCTGATCGGTGTTGGCTGGTTGCTGGCGGGATTTGGAGTTTTGAGTGTGGCTCATCGACAGATGATGAGCCACATCGCCTTGTACGTCGCCTCGCCCGCCTTGATGTTCGCCACCATCAGTCAAGCCGATCTGAGCCATGTCTTCGCTTGGTCGATCGTCGCCTCATACGGTGCGGTCATGGTCGCTGGGGGGGTCGGGGTCTTCGTCGCCAGGCGCTGGTTCCACCATGGTCTGGCCGAGTCCACGATGTCG
>JAITVA010000155.1 GCA_031286045.1 Propionibacteriaceae bacterium
AGGACCCAGCCGGGGAAAACTTGATGGCGTTGTCCAGCACCGCCACAATCATTTGGCGCAGGCGTGAGTAGTCGCCATCCACGATTGGCGCCAGTTCGCCCACCACCGCATACCGCAGGTCAATCTGCTTGCCAGCGGCGAGATGTTGTAGTCCCCGAACCGCTCCGCCGACAAAACCGACGACATCGACTGGTGCCATCTCGATGACGAACTCCGGATTCTGGAGCCGGGCCAACTCCAGCAGGTCCGACACCAGGCGCTCAAGGAACAAGGTCTCGGCTAGTATCTGCCTGTGGTACTGCTCGACCTTGGCCGGCTCGACCACGACCTTGTCGCACAAGGCCTCCATCGAACCGCGAATGACGGTGACGGGAGTACGCAGCTCGTGTGAAATAGTGGCCATGAGATCGCGACGGCGCTGCTCGAACTGCGCGGTCTGTCGAGCTGAGTCATCCAATTTCGAGGTCATGTCGTCGAGGGCGGACGCCAACTCGCCAATCTCGTCGCGCAAACTGACCTCGGTCTTCGCCGAGTAGTCTCCCTGACTGACACGCAGAGCGGCGGCTTTCATCTTGGCCAGAGGCTGGGTGAAACGCTGAGCGAGCAGCCGAGTGGCGATAATGGCGAGCAGGATGGCGGCGCCCATACTGATAGATAAAATGAGGAAAGTCCGATTGGTCAGTGCGGATTCAGCGTCAACCCGTTCATGCAGAAGCACCGCGCCAATCGCCTCCCCGTCAGCCCCCAAGACCGGAGTCGCCACGGTCAGCATCGGCGCGGGTAGGAAGGCGTCAAAGCTATTGGTGAAAGTGGTCTTGCCCTCCATCGCCTGGCGAATCACCTCATCCGCGCCCGCTGGTAGGTCTTGATACGACAATGTCGTTTGGCCATGATTGCGGACGATCTGATTCAGGTCCTTGTCAACGACCCATACCTCGGTCATAGCGATGTCGTCGAGCAGACGTAGGTAGGCGCCATAACCAGGCTGATGATTGGCGCCCATTCCAGAACCGCGACCCGCTGCCCCAGGCGAGGCCGACACATCCAGGGTCCCGTCAGTGGCGTACTGCGACAAGGTTTGAGCGATCTGAGTCGACCGGCGCTCCAGCTCAGCTCGGTGCGTGGCGGTGTGCGACAAGGAGAACAGCACCACAAAGACGATCCCGAGAACGAGTGAGTACACCAGAAAGCCGCTGGCGAAGTAGAGCATGAGCCGGCGGCGAATCCGGCTCGACTTGGCCATCATGACGTCTTCACCTCGAACTTGTAGCCCACACCCCACACCGTCGTGACCGCCCACCCGGGATGCTGAACCGCGTCGAGTTTCGCCCGTAACCGCTTGATGTGAGTGTCCACGGTGCGCAGATCGCCGTCGTAGTCGTACCCCCACAAAATGTCGAGCAGCACCTCACGCGGGTAGACCCGATTCTTGTGAGAAGCGAGCAGCCACAGCAATTCAGTCTCTCGTCTGGTCAGAGGTATGGAAGTAGGACCAATCACCGTAGTGGACTGGTTGAGATCGATACTCAGATCGCCGAAACGAAAGACCTTGTCGGTCGGCCCATTCTCAGTCACGATCCGACGCAACACCGCCCTGACACGAGCCATGACTTCGCCGGGCGAGAACGGCTTGACAATGTAATCGTCGGCGCCAATGTCGAGACCCATGATCCTGTCGGCGTCCTCGCCTCGCGCGGTGATCATGATGATGGGCGTGGTCGAGTCCGCGCGAATCCGGCGGCAAACCTCGAATCCGTCCAGGCCCGGCATCATCACGTCGAGCAGGACTATGTCGATCGCGGTCGTTTGAGTGGTACGGAGGGCGTCCTTGCCATTGAACGCCGTGTGCACGACGTAGCCGTCACGCTTGGCGTACTCCTCCAAGATCGAGACAATGTGCTGGTTGTCATCGGCGATCAGCATGACAGCCATGGTTCCCCCCTCCGCGTGACCTGCCTCTATTGAACCATGCCGACCTGCCTTGGTCGGCGGAGCACGATTCAGCAGGTCGGAACCGTGAGCTCTGAGCCAATGATTGAGTCGTGATCCTCGGGTCATGCTGGGTCGTCCGATTTCGCCACATTTGCGCCACACATGGCCCCTACCCTGGACATGTGGCGACAAGCCAGCAGACGAAGGAGACATCATGAATATGCGGAAGATTATCGCTGGGGCGATGACGGCGTTACTGCTGACGGCGAGCGCTCCTATCACTCTGGCGGTGGCCCAGACGACGGACCACCCGAGCACAGCCGCCCTGGGACCGACCATGACCACACTCAGCCAACAGATCGCCGCCACGGTCGACGAAGTGGCGACCTCGGCTGATCCGGCAGACGCGCCAGTCGGGGCGGAGAGCACGGTGGCCACGACCGGAGCCACAGCCACGGGCGCGGCGGAGATTTCCGGCGACACCGGCGTCCCCACAGAAGGACAAGTCGATCCGGTCGCGGGCGATATTCAGCCCACGTCAGGCGCCTGTCCAGGTGACGGCACCGGACTGTGCGGACTCGGAAACGGGCCTGGCAACGGCTCCTGTCAAGATGATTGCCCTTGTCAGCAGGATGGTACCTGCCCAAGGGATGGCACCGGTCAAGCCGACGGCACCTGCCCAGGATGCGGAGCCGGTCTAGACGACGGAACCTGCCCGGGATGCGGCATGGGCAACGGCGCCGGTCAAGGTATGGGACAAGGCCAGGGCATGGGGCACGGCGCGCATCGCGGCGGTCGAGGTCGCTGAGCCTCCCCACCCCGCAACCGAACCGACGCGCGACGATCGCGTAGGCTGATGGTTCGACCGGCCGTAGGTTGAGGTTGCAGGTTCTCCAAAAGATGGGCTCCCCTGAGGGTCGCGCGCTTGGATCGCGGTCAGGTCTTCGGGGGAGCCCCCTTGTGTGGGGCCGGGGGGGTGATTCTGCTGAGTCGTCTACCGGGACGTGCCGAACCAGGCCGCAAGGTGGCGGGTAAGTCGGCGCACCCGTCTTCGATCCCCACCACAGGATCGCCCTGGCTCGATTCATAACCAAGAAGTCCCGCCGATAGATTATTCGGGGGTGTATGCCCCGGAGTCACGGTCGACGGCGTCCTCCTCAGTCAATAGGCGCATGACTCGTCTCGTCTGAAGCTGGCTCATCTTCGACTCTCAGGGTCGGGGTGGGACGGCCCGCCGGGAGCTCGTCTGAAGATGGCTCATCATCCCCTGCCACCATGGGACCGAAACGGTCCAGAAGCAGCTCGTCTGAAGATTCACCACTCCTTGCCCCCACTGCAGGGTCCAAGCGACCCGTCCATAACTAAGCAAAGAATGAGTCTTTTGAGTCCCTGACTCATACTTTGCCTCAGTCATGTCGCCAATTCGTACCCCAAGGGCGACACAACTATGGCCCACAATGATCACCGACTCACAAACAGTCAAAGATTGCTCAGTTATGTCGACCACCCACATCCAGTCGACCCTCAATCGCCCAAATGGGCTGTCCGTCGTGGTGCTATGTGTTGCCGCCTGGGGGATTGCGGATTCCGAATGACAACCGTCGCCTTGGCCATGGGGCCGATCCGAGCACTCCGGTTCAATCCAGCAGGCCCCTCCTATGAGTGGAAGGTCACCTCGCGACACTCAAACGCGCGGCGGCTGGCACCCCTGCGAGCCGGATAGGACCGCACCTCAACCCTTGCCCAATCCGGTCTTGAGTATCCCTAGCCCCCGTGATCGGGATGGTGCTGCGCCTCAGCTCTTGGCACTCACGGCGAGATGCTGACCCAACAGCCTGTGATCCGGATGGGCTCGCCTCAGCCTTTGGGTGGGGCCCAGTTGTTGGGGTCTTGGGGATCGACCCACGTGCCTGGCCCAAGGGGACCAGGCGCCCCCTCGGACGGCACTTGACTAGGAGCGACGGGGTGACCCGGCCCCGACTGCGGTGGTTGCGGCGTCTGACCGGGAGACGGTGGAGGCCAGCCGGCTTGCCCGGAAGGAAGCGGCCCTTGCGGACCAACCGCCCCGGAGCCGCCCTGAGGGGGGGTCTGCGGAGGATACCACTGTGGCATTGTCGGTGCTTGGCCCGGCTGCGTCCCTGGACCCGTGCTCGGCGGGAACTGCGTCGGTTGAGGGAACTGCGTCGGTTGAGGGTACTGCGTCGGACCAGCTTGACCGGGCGAGGCGCCACCAGGACCAGGCTGACCAGGAGCAGCCCCACCACCGGGGAGGACCTGGCCCGGGAACGCACCACCAGGGACGGGTTGTCCGGGGCTCACGGTGCCAGGGACAGACTGCCCGGGAGTGGGACCACTTGGACCAGCTTGGCCGGGGAAGGCGCCACCAGGAACAGACTGCCCAGGAACGGCCCCACCACCAGGGACAGACTGTCCTGGAACGGCCCCACCACCCGGACCACCTTGTCCGGGGAACACACCACCGGGAACAGGCTGTCCGGGGGTCACGGCGCCCCCGTTCCCCGGCCCACCCGGCAGCACTCCGACAGGACCGTGTTCGGGCATAACCGGACCATCGTCGTCGAGATCCGGTTCGGGGATGTAGGGCTCGGGCACGGGTGGGATGTCCGACGGCTGTCGCGTCTCGGACCCAGTCCACGCGGCACGTTCGGGACGCATCTTGAGGTCCGTGAAGATCGCGGCGACCTGCTCTTTGTCCAATGTCTCATGTTCGAGCAGTTGGCGTACCAACTCATCCAGCACGGCGCGATTCTCGACCAGGGTGTCAAAGGCCTCTTGATGAGCGTTGTTGATCAGGGCGGCGACCTCGGTGTCGATGATGGAGGCCGTTTGGGGGGAAACCATCGAACCCTGCCCCATCTCCATGCCGACGAAGGGTTCGCGGTCATCCGAGCCGTAACGGACGGCGCCCAACGATTCGGTCATGCCGTATTGCATCACCATGGCGCGAGCGGTCTTGGTGGCCTTCTCGATGTCGTTAGAGGCGCCGGTGGTCGGGTCGTGGAAGATCAACTCCTCGGCTGAGCGCCCGCCCAGCATGTAGGCCAGCGAGTCGAGCAGTTGACCACGCGTTTGAGAGTACTTGTCCTGATCGGGTAGGACCATGGTGTAGCCCAGCGCTTGGCCGCGCGGCAGGATGGTGATCTTTTGGACCGGGTCGGACCCAGGCATGGCCGCCGCCACCAAGGCGTGGCCGCCCTCGTGGTACGCCGTGATGAGGATCTCGTGGGCGTTCATGACCCGGCTGCGCTTCTGCGGTCCGGCGACAACGCGGTCGATCGACTCGTCGAGGGTGGCGTTGGTGATCTGCGACTGGTTGGTGCGCGCTGCCAACAGTGCGGCTTCGTTCAAGACGTTGGCCAGGTCGGCGCCCGTGAAGCCGGGAGTGCGTCGAGCCACATTCTGAAGATCGACATCACCAGCCAAGGGCTTGCCTTGGGCGTGCACCTGGAGGATCTTGTAGCGACCCTTGAGATCAGGCGCGTCGACGGCGATCTGGCGGTCGAACCGACCAGGACGCAACAAAGCTGGGTCAAGAACATCGGGACGGTTGGTGGCCGCGATCAGGATGACACCGCCGTGGACGTCGAAACCGTCCATCTCGACCAACAATTGGTTCAGGGTCTGCTCACGCTCGTCGTGACCGCCACCCATGCCCGCGCCACGATGACGCCCGACCGCGTCGATCTCGTCGATGAAGACGATGGCCGGAGCGTTGGCCTTGGCCTGGTCGAACAAGTCCCGCACACGCGAGGCGCCGACACCGACGAACATCTCAACGAAGTCAGAACCCGAGATGGAATAGAAGGGCACACCGGCCTCGCCGGCGACAGCCCTGGCCAAGAGGGTCTTACCTGTTCCAGGAGGTCCGTACAGTAGCACGCCTTTGGGGATTTTGGCGCCGAGTGCCTTGAACTTGCCGGGCTCCTGCAAGAACTCCTTGATCTCTTGGAGCTCCTCGACCGCCTCGTCCACGCCGGCCACATCGGCGAAGGTCGTCTTGGGGGTGTCTTTGTTGGCGACCTTGGCCTTCGAGCGACCGAAATTGAAGATACGTCCGCCAGCACCACCGCCCATGGACCCCATCATGAGGACGAAAAGTCCGCCGATCAGCAGTAACGGGATGATCCAACTGAGCAGTGTGCCCCAGAAACTACCCGTGGGCACCTCCCCGTTCCACTTCTCCAGCGAACCGTCCGTCACGCGCGCCTCCAAGCGCTGCGACAAGGCGTCGTCCATCGTGCCGACCCAATACGCCTGCATCTTGGAGTCGTCGCCCTTGGTGATACGGATGACCTGCTCCGAGTCGACCAGCGTGACCTCTTTCAGCTTCTCATCTCCCATGATGACAGCCACGGCCTGGGAGGTCGGCACGTCCTGGTACTCAGAGCCGCCCTGGACCATTCGAAAGACCAGTCCGAACAAAGCCAATGCCACAATCACCCATAAGAACGGGCTCTTGAGTATCTTCTTCACAACGTTCATCTGCTCGCCTCACTCGTGTCATCGGGTGTGGGTCGATCAGCCGTGCTTGGGCTTGTCAGCATCGGGCCTCAGCGCCATTGTGCGATAAGCACCAGGCGCTGGGGCGGCCTCCCCACCGGGCGGCGTGCCTCAACCAGGGTTCAGACCTGCCGCTAGTCTTCGCCGACGGATCAGCGGAAACTCTTATCAAGAATAGACCTTTGGGTCCAGGATACCCAGACCCGTGAGGTTGCGGTACCGCCCGGCGTAGTCCAGACCGTAGCCCACGACGAAATCGCTGGGAATGTCGAAGCCGAGGTACTTGACCTCCACATGACGCGCCGCAACGGCCTCTGGCTTGCGGAAACCCGCGCAAATCTCAATGCTGGCAGGGTTGCGTGAACGCAGATTCTCGACCAAGTATGACAGGGTCAGACCCGTGTCGACGATATCCTCCACGATCAAGACATGGCGGTCGACGACCGAGGTGTTCATGTCTTTGAGGATGCGCACCACCCCCGACGACGCCACACCTGAACCGTAGGACGAAATCGCCATCCAATCCATCTCGCAATGAATCCGCATCGCCCGGCTGACATCGGCCATCATCATGACCGCGCCGTTGAGAATACCCACCAAAAGCACGCTCTTGTCGGCGTAATCCTGGTCGATTCGCGCGGCCAGTTCACGCACGCGCGCCTGTATCTCTTGTTCTGTGAAAAGTACCGAACTCAAATCGCCACGCACATCATTCAAATCCACGGGGCTATTGTACTGGCAGCCACACCCTCATCGTGGAGGGACCACGACTGGACCAATCGTGATAGGGAATCAGGGGCGCCGTACGAGCCGCATCCGCTTCTCTGTGATCGGTCGAGCCATAGGGCCATACCACTGCGGAGTTCGCCATGGTTGCCACTTGTACGGTGACTGTACGGCCATTATCGGTCGGGGGTTGACTGACATCGACGCAGACCGGGCCCGTGTCCACCCCAAGATCGACCGACTCCAGCGCCATGACGAGCGGCCCACGCTCGACCGCCACACACCCGCGCACGGCGTCGATCCGCGGGTCGGGCCAGGTCCAACGGGCGCGAACATCCAGGTCGAGCACGACTGTCTCGCCGGGGGTGAATGCTCGCGTGACCTCGACGTAGCCTGAGCTGACTGACTGCTCGCCGTCCGGAGTCGTCAACGTCGCCCGGTCAGCCCAGCCAGGCACGCGCAAGGTCAGTGTCCAAGGGTGTTGTGGTCCATCGATGACGGTCACCGTGATCCGGCCCGCATCGGGGTAATCGGTGGCGACGCGCAGACGTGCCTCGGCCGCCGGGGTCGAAGGGTCTTCGCCATGGGCGTCGAGTTGGGCCTCGATCATGGCGTCGGCGTACTGATGGATCTGGACGCCCTCGTCATCCGTGGTCGCGATGTATGCCCCCAAAGAGGCGAACATCCTGGTCAGATTGCTGGGGCAACACGAGACCTCGAACCAGGGCATGCGCGTTCCCGTGCCCGCTCGCTGGGAGACGTCATCATTGTCGGGCTGGCGACTCAACACCGTTTGACGCAGTGGATTGGCGTAGAAGAAACGACGCCCGTCCGCGCTCGGCGAGGTGGCGACCACGTTGTAGAGGCTGCGTTCGATGGCATCGGCATAACGCGGGTCACCGGTGGCGAGCAAGAGCCGCTGACTTGCCATGACCGAGGCGATTCCAGCGCAGGTCTCACAGTAGGCACGGTCACTGGGCAACTCCCAATCGTCACCGAAGGCCTCCCCCTCGTGACGCGACCCCATTCCACCCGTGATGTAGGTGCGCCGGGCCAGCGTGGTCGTCATCTGGGTGACGGCGGCGGCCAGCAACTCGTCATCCACGTCGTCCACCGCCGTGTCAATGACGCCTGCCAGAAAGTACAAAGCCCGAACCGCATGCCCGCGTAGGACGGTGGCGTCGCGGACAGGCACATCATCAAGGAAGTAGGGCGGCTCGAATCCAGGGCGATCATGGTCGCCGTGGCCTCGACGATCGACGAAGACCCTGGCCTGGTCACGGTAGCGTGAATCGCCGGTGACGCGGGACAACTCGACCAGTGCGGTCTCAACCTCAGGGTGGCCGCAGGTGCCTTCGCGGCCACCTGGTCCGAACTCGCGACAGACATGGTCGGCGGCCCGGATCGCCACGTCGACCAAGTCGTCGTCGAGGCCGACGGTTCGGGCACGCGCCACCCCGGCTTGGATCAAATGACCCATGCAGTACAACTCATGTCCCCAGGTCAGGTCGCTATAACGCGGCTCCTGCCCAGGACGGCCGAACATGGTGTCGATATATCCGTCCGGCTCCTGAGCGGTCGCCACCCGAGTGGTGATGGCCTGAAGCTGCTCCTCAAGCGCCTCATCCCCGGTCCGCCCAATCTCCCAGGCCATGGCTTCCAGCACCTTGTATATCTCCGAATCGGAGAACTGCCAGCCAGTGCGTCCCTCGGGCAGCGTGCCAGCGGCGGCCTTGTCGAAGTTGGGGAGCCAACCGAGCCGTTCCATCCACTGCAGACAATGACCGATCATTGTCGAGGCGTTGACAGACTGCCACCGTTCCCAATACCCCCCAGTGATTCGAACGGACTCCAAGCCGAGGGGCTGCCAGACTCCGCGGGTCGGAACCAGCGGACTGACGACGGGCGCGGGCGACGCATGGGCAGGTGACATGAGCTTCTCCTGGTGTCGACACTTCGGGAACGGGGACCACCGTCACATCCATGATGGTCGTCATCAATCTACCCCAGTCAAACCGATGCGCCGGCGCGACCGGCGTCGCTGCGGGCAGGCAACCAGTGGCAGCACCAACCTGCTCGGCGGCGAAGCTCGCCAGCGCATCGCCTCACTGCATCGACTTGTACCACTCCTGCAGCGCCCCGAAGGCCAGCTTGCGCTGGGTCTTGTCGGCGTTGAGGAGGCCTTTGCGGTTGTAGTAGCCCTGAAGGACGCTGGTGCGCCGCGGGCAGCGGAAGTCGTAGAAGATCCAGGGCGTCGTGCCCTTGACGTAGGGGATCGTGCTGAGGACCTCGATCTGACGCTGGTAAACCGACAACTGGTAATCCTCGGTGAAGCGCTCATCAGCGGCGCCGCGCAAGCCCGTGACCGCGTCGGCTCCGAACTCGGTGATGATGACCGGCTTGGTGGGCTGGGAGTTCTCGAACAGGGCGCTGAGTTTGGTGAAGTCAGGCTCGTACCAGCCGTAATACTCGTTGATGCCGATGATGTCGAGCTTGTCAGCCAGCCGATCCCTGATCGCCGGAATGGAGGGGTCACACAGGCAGGCCGCCGACACCGGTCGGGTCGGGTCAAGGTCGTGACAGCTGTCAACCAGGGTCGACATGAAACGTAGGCGATCATCAGTGTCAGGGTTCTCGTTGCCGACCGACCAGATGATGACCGAGGCCCGGTTGCGATCCCGCAAGATCAGCTCGCGCAACTGATTGTCGGCGTCGGCGAGGACCTCCGGCTTCTCGAATTGGATGGCCCAGTAGACCGGGATCTCCTCCCACAACAGCATTCCAACCTCATCGGCCATACGCGAGACCAGGCCGTCGTGGGGGTAGTGGGCCAGCCGCATGAAGGTGCAGCCCAATTCCTTGGCGAGAGTCAGATTTTGCCAGACCTCCTGCTTGGTGAGGCTACGACCGTTGGCGACTGACTCCTCGTGCTGGGACACGCCGCGCAAGAAGAGTGGCTTGCCATTGAGGAGGATGTCTAGGCCGTTCACAGCGATCTCACGGAAACCGATGTGATCATGCCATTCGTCGCCGTCATAGCGGAGGTAGACGTCGTAGAGCTTGGGGTTGTCGGGGCTCCACAATTCTGGCTCGAGGTCGAATTCCTCGGAGCCCACTCCACCGGCGACATCAAAGACCCGATTGAAGCCCAACTCGGGGATCTCGACCTCAGCGCGTCCGTCGATGTCGAGACCTTCGACACTCAGTCGTACGGCAACTGTACGGAACTCACCGTTGGGAACGAGGGTGACCGACACGGTTTTGATGAAGGTCGCGGGCACTCTGACCAGCGCGACCCCGCGATGCAGACCGCCATAGTTGAACCAGTCGGTGTTGTCCATGGGCACATTCTCCGGGCGCCGTGTGTTGTTCACGACGACGACCAGACGGTTGTCATCCTTCAGTTTGCCAGTCACTTCGAAACGGAAGGGTGTCGAGGCGCCCTGGTGCCAACCGAGGAAGTCACCATTGAGGAAGACATAGGCATTGTGCGCCGCCGCGCCGAAGCTCAAGAAGACGCGCTCACCGGCCGGTCCAGGCTGGAACTCGAGCTTGCGGACGTAGACCGCCGAGCCTTCGTACCAAAACCACTTCTCAGCCAGTGTGTTCCAGCACGATGGCACAGGCACTGTCTCCCAGTCGTCAAAGCTGAAGTCCATGGGGTAAGGACGACCTGCCTCGTCGACGTACTTCTCCTCGAACCACCGCGACCGCAGGCATGTGTCGTAGGGATCGATCGCGAAATGCCAGGGCCCATCCAAGGACTCGACCGGCCGCAACCCCCAATCAATGAAAGAGTCAGCGTCGGCCTGAGGCTCGGCATAGGGCGTCAGGTAATCGACACGGTGAATGTTCTCGGCAAATATGAGCGGTTCAGTGGTCATGGCATCATCCTCGATTCACACTCCCGGCAGGTGCTTCCGCCGGGGACAATTGTCAGTCTAGACGAGTGCAGGCGGTGAGGAGCCAGGTCGAGGGCGGCGATCCCGTCAACCCGCATTCAGCACATACCTGCCTCAACCTTCTGCACATGCCATCCACCTGATTTCCCGCACACCACTGACTCGACGTTTCGCACATCTCGTGGCGGACCTGTGGCGACGTGCCCGCCCTGTCCACCCTGATATTCTCATGAAGCAGCGCCATTTCGAAGGAGAACACCATGACCACGAGCGCATTTCCGACGTCAACCCCCGAGGAGTTGTCTGTTCCGTCTGAGGCGATCCGCCAGGTCATCCAGACGATCAGAGAGAGACATCAGCTCGACCTTCATAGTTTCCTGATGCTGCGTCGTGGGACCCTCATCTGGGAGGAGTACTTCCGCCCGGGTGAGGCTGACCGCATCCATGTGCTGCACTCGGTGTCTAAGAGTTTCACCTCCTTCGCCCTCGGCATGGCCCAGGCTCAGGGGCTGCTCAGCCTGACTGACAAGCTGTACGACTTCTTCCCCCAGTACGCCGCCTCCTGCGACTCCGATTTCAAACGCCAGGTCACGCTGGCCGACCTGGCCATGATGGGTTCCGGCTTTGAGAACCATGAGGATGTCATCTTGCCTCGCCGGGCTGGCGCCGACACCGCCATGATCGAGGAGGCTTTGGCGCAACCGATCATCCACCAGCCGGGCACAACCTTCGACTACTACACCCTCGGGACCTACCTCCTCTCGGCGGCCTTCTCGCAGGTCTGCCCCATGGGAGTGCACCACTACCTCAGGCGCCATCTGTTCGCCCCCATGGGCTTCGGGCGCTCGCAGTGGAACACCGACGACAACGAGATTCCCATGGGCGGATTCGGCTTGTACCTCAGCGCCCGCGACCTGGCTCGTTTCGGCCAGCTCTGCCTGCAGGGCGGGGCCTGGGAGGGACAACAGCTCGTTCCCGTTGACTATGTCACCCAG
>JAITVA010000270.1 GCA_031286045.1 Propionibacteriaceae bacterium
CCTCCTGACTCTGCTGGAGCCCTTCGGCTTCGACGTCCAGGTATGGTCGTCATGGATGGGTGACGACGAGATACGCGCACGAGGGGCGCGTCCGGTCGATCTGGCCTGCTTGATGTCGACCTCGGATGTCGTCTCGGTCCATGCCGCGTCGACTCCGGCCACCGCCGGCCTGGTCAGCGCCGATCTTCTCGCCCTGATCAAGCCAGGAGCCACCTTCATCAACACCAGCCGGGGCGCGGTTGTCGACGAGGCCGCTCTCATCCGCGAACTGGCGACAGGTCGCTTCGACGCTGTGTTGGATGTCACGTGCGACGAGGTGCTGAGCCCGGACTCGCCCTTGTGGGACATGCCCAACGTCACCTTGACCCCACACTGGGCCGGATCGCTCGGCCGGGAGTTGCACCGGCTGGGTCACGGCGCCGTGATCGATGTCGAGGCCTGTCTGGCCCTCAGGCCCATGCCTGGTCGGCTCGACCCCGCCTTGGTCGACGTCATCGCCTGAGGCTTGATCCAGATGGAGCTGATGATGGGGTGCCGATAGATGTGTTGTCACATCAAGCCTACGGTCGAGGCAGCGTTCGCGCGTCGCCTCGACCGTTGCTGTCTTCGTCCGGGTCTCAACAACACGGACGGCACAGCTCGGGAAACAGTTATGCCATAAGTTCACGAAACATTGATAGGAGTTTTGTAATGTTCACCCTTCCCCCCACGATGCGCGCGTCAGTGCTGCAGTCCAAGGGCGTCGTCACATTGACCGACGTCCCCACTCCGGACGTCGGGCCCAACCAGGTCCTCGTCGAGGTCGCCTCTGTCGGTGTCTGCGGGTCTGACGTGCACTATTACCACGATGGTCGGATCGGCGATTTCATCGTCGCTCAGCCCATGATCTTGGGACATGAGGCCTCCGGTGTCATCGTGGCGACCGGACGCGACGTCGACGGCGGGCGTGTCGGGCAACGCGTCTCGATCGAGCCGCAGCACGTCTGCCGCGTCTGCCCTCAGTGCAAGGCGGGGCGCTACAACCTCTGCGAGCACATCGAGTTCTACGCCACCCCGCCGATCGACGGCGCCTTCAGCCAGTACGCTGTCATCGACACGGACTTCGCCCACGCCGTTCCCGACTGCCTGTCCTTCGACGCCGCTGCCCTGTGTGAGCCCTTGTCAGTCGGTATTTGGTCGAACATGAAGGCTGGGACGACGGCCAATTCTCGCGTGCTGATCGCTGGGGCCGGTCCGATCGGTTTGATCCTCGCCCAGACCGCCAAGGCCTTCGGCGCCGGCGAAGTCATCGTCTCGGAACCCCAGGCCGCCCGCCGCGAGCAGGCCACGAGTCTCGGCGCTGACGTCGCCCTCGATCCGGCACAGACCGACTTCTCCAGCCCCGACCTGCGAGTCGACTCCTTCATCGACGCCACCGGTGTCGAGCAGGCCATCAGTCAGGGCATCAGCGCTGTGCGTGGCAACGGCCGGGTCGTGCTCGTGGGCATGAGCCCCAACCCCGACCAGACTCTCCCGACCGCCACGATCGCGGCGCGCGAGCTGTCCGTCACGGGCATCTTCCGCTACGCCAACACCTGGCCGGCGGCGATCAAGCTGGCGTCCAGCAAGCGGGTCGACCTGGACCGCCTCGTCACCGGGCACTACAGCCTGGCCCAAGTCGAGCAGGCTCTTCTGTCCACCCATGATCCGGCCACTCTGAAATCCATGGTCGTGCCCGGGCAGGCTTGCTGACTCACCGTCCTGGGGAACCGATGATTAGTGCTGTGTCGTCAGGTGGGTGCTGGGGTGGGTGAGATTCGATCCTCGTGTCTCGTGCATGGACCGGATGTCCATCGCTAGATAGGGGGTCGAAGATTGCCCGTCCCAGTGCTCAGATGGCGGCGCCTGATTGATCATCGGTTCGCTAGGGTCGTGAAACGGGCTTGAGGTCTCACGCGTCGAACCGTTTGGACAAGGCCGCCACCATGCCGGCGGCGAGTTGAAGCGGCAGGATGCAGCACAGCGCGACCATCGAGGTGTCCCAGCCGCCAGTGATCGAGTGGAGGAGTCCGAAGCCCCATGGCCCCAGGATCGCGATGGTGTATGCGACTGCCTGGACGAAACCGGACATGGCGATGGAACCCCTGGTCGTGCGGGTTTTCAGATTGATCATCGTCATGGTGAAGGGAAAGAAGGCGTCGCCGACCCGGGTCAAGATCATCCAAGCCATGGTGTGTTGCCCTGGTGAGATGGTCATTCCGAGGAAGCCGACGGCGTATCCGAGGAAGAAGATGGGCGGGAGCAACCAGGTCCGCTTCAGACGGGCCACGATCATGGGGATGAGCAGGGCTCCAGGCAGCGAGCCGAGGGTGAAGACAGCCAGGTGGAGCGAAGCCTCCGTGTCGGTCTCGCCGACATCACGCAGCATTTCTGGCAGCCAGGCGAACATGGTGTATCCGATGATGGAGTTGGTGGCGAAGACCAGCATCAGTGCCCAGGCGGCTGGGCTGTGCCACAAGGGCGTGTCGAGTTTCGGTGGCCGCTCCACGGGGGTGCGCGGGTCGAGTCGGCGCTTGATGGCGGCCAGGCGAGCGCCCGCTCGATCCGATGAGAAGACGACCCCGATCCAGGGCAGCAGCCCGATGACACCGATGACCGCCAAGACTCCAGTGGAGAAACGCCATCCGGTCGCCAGGGCGATCTGATAGATGAACAGCGGTGGCAGCGCGGTCGATATGGTGGCGAAGGTCGTGTACAACGCGGTGACAAGACCCAACCGATCAGGGAAGTACTTCTTGATCAGAGGTGGGGTGATGATGTTGCCCATGCCGGCCCCGGCCAGGGCCGGAATCGTCCAGACGATGAACTGGGTGGGTGTGGCCGCGCCGGCGCGGCCGACTTGGCCGATGGTTGAGATCACCAGAGCCGCGATCATCATGGCTTCGAGTCCGTAGCGGCGTCCCAACGGGGCTGCGATCGCGCCGAAGAAGGCGAAGCACATGGGCGCCGCCAGTCCGATCAAACCTTCGTCGCTCGTCGTCAGAGGCAGATCACGCAGAATCAGACTGGTGATCGGTGAGACCACCGCCACCATGACGCGGGCATTCAAAGCCACAACGATGATTCCCGCCAGGACCACCAAGCGTCCCCGCCAGGGCGAGACCCGCCGAGACTGGTTTGGTGGGTCCGCTGGCGAGATGGGGTCGTCGGTGGCGGGGACTGAACAGGTGGGGCTCGCGGAGGCTGACAAGGGACTCGAATCCTTCTTGAGACGGTTCACGGGGGTGCTGGGCCATTTTACCGTTCTCACGCCAGGTCCCTCGACCAGCCGACGTGCCTCAGCTTGTTTGAGCGCGTAGCCCTTCGGGGTTGAGGCTTGCCTGTCGTGGGTTTGACTCTGGTGGGGACGGTCGGAGGGGT
>JAITVA010000302.1 GCA_031286045.1 Propionibacteriaceae bacterium
GTGTTCTTGCCGGTGACGATCGGGGTGTCAGCCTGATCGGGTGAATCGCTTGATGCGTCGAGTTGAATCGCCACCGCCTCCGACTGCTTCTGAGCCTTCGCCTCCAGGGCCGCGCCGACGACGCGACGATCCGCCACGGACAGGCTGAGCTCATCCATCAACATTTTGATCTTCTGGACGGCGCTGATCTCACAGATGCCGTTCTTGTATTCGACCAAGCCGTTGAGGTAGCGCCGAATGATCTCATCGCAGGCCGCCCGCCGCACGCCGTCGTCGTCAGTGATGCACTGGCCCAGCATGTTGACGCCCATGTCAGTCGGCGAGAAGTAGATGTCACGCCCGACAATGCGGTTCAGGATGTTCTTCAAGACCGGGAAGGTCTCAAGGTCGCGGTTGTAGTTGACGGCCCGCTCGCCGTACTTCTCCAAATGGAAGTTGTCGATCATGTTGACGTCATGGATGTCAGCCGTCGCCGCCTCGTAGGCCATGTTGACCGGGTGTTTCAGCGACAGGTTCCACACCGGGAAGGTCTCGAACTTGGCGTAACCAGCCCGCACCCCTCGCTTGTACTCGTGGTAAAGCTGAGTCAGACAGGTGGCGAGCTTGCCACTGTTGGGGCCAGGCGCGGCCACCACCACCAGGGGCTTGGTCGTCTCGATGTAGGGTTGGGCGCCGTAGCCGTGCTCGGAGACGATGGTGTCGACGTCGGTGGGGTAGCCCTTGGTGTAGGTGTGGAAGTAGGTCTTGATCCCACGACGATGCAACACGTGTGAGAACTTCTCGGCCGCCGGTTGCCCGGTGTACAAGGTGATGACCACGGCGACGGTGGGAATCCCGATCTGGTTGAACTTCTCGATGTGGCGCAGCAGGTCGACGTCGTAGCTGATGCCGTAATCAGCTCGAATGCGGTTCTTCTCAATGTCGGCCGCGCTGATGCAGAAAATGATCTCCGCCTGATCCTTCAGGCTTTGCAGCATCTCCGTCTTGATGCCCGGTCGAAAGCCCGGCAGAACCCGCGACGCATGAAGATCGTCGAAGATCTTGCCGCCGAACTCGAGATAAAGCTTGTTATCGAACATCTGGACACGTTCGCCGATCTTGGCGCTCTGCAGCTTGATGTACGTGTCACAGTCAAAACAAGTATTCACAAACCGTCCGATTCTATCCTCGTGGTGGGCGTCACACCGGTCGACAGCCAGTGTACGCGTGACCGCGCTCAACTGGTCAGCCTTCCTGGGTGGACTGAGCCATATTACCGAATATCGCGGTTTGGAGTCGCCCCGACCAACCCACGCATGAGCCACCCACCCCTGGATCAGGGCCAGGGCTGAGCCAAGACCTCCGGCAGTTCTGTGTGGCAGTCATGGAGGTGACAGGCCACCATACGGGATGGGTCGTCCGTCGCGACCACCGAGTGGCCAAGCGCCGGATCCGACACCCGACACTCAGCCATGGTGAAGCGGCAACGCGGAGCGTAGGGGCAGCCGACGATGGGGCGGGCCAGGTCAGGCGGCGCGCCGGGGATGCCGGTCAGTTCCTTCTTCTGACCGTGCAGTGGTGGGAAGGAGGCCAGCAGAGCCTGGGTGTAGGGGTGACGGGCGGCGCGGTACATGGCCTGGGCGGGGCCCTGCTCGACGATCTGACCGGCGTACATGATGGCGATCCGATCAGCGATCTCAATCAGCAAGGAGACGTCGTGAGTGATGAAGATGACCGAGAAACCGAGACGGTGACGCAGCTCAGCGATCTGTTCGACGATCTGGCGTTGCATCACCACGTCCAGAGCGGTGGTCGGCTCGTCCATGATGAGCACTTGAGGTTCCAGCGCCAAGGCCATGGCGATCATGACTCGCTGCCGCATGCCGCCGGAAAGCTGATGAGGATACGATGTCAGCCGATCTTTGGCGATGCCAACCATGTCGAGCAGGTCCCCGGCCCGCGCCTGACGCTCCCGCGCCGAACTGCGCGGCCGGTGTGCTCTGATAGCGTCCATGATCTGGTCACCGATTCGGAAAACCGGATTGAGCGAGTTCATGGCGCCTTGGAAGACAATGGCGGTGTCCACCCACCGACTGGCCCGCAACTCACGGTCAGTCATGGTGAGGATGTCGCGACGCCCACCGGCCTCGTCGTGCAGCCAGACCCTGCCGCCGGTCACCAGGCCCGGTGGTGGCAAGAGGCGCAGGGCAGCGTAAGCCAAGGTCGACTTGCCACAACCCGACTCCCCCGCCAGCCCCAGGACCTCGCCGCGCCGTAGAGTCAGATCCACCCCGCGCAGCACATGGGTCGGGTTGGCGGTATAACCGTAGTCAACGCACAAGCCCTCGATCTGGAGAACTGGATCGCCGCCGACACCAGCGCCCGCGTGAGACGAGGCGGTGACCGCCTGGGCACTGGCCAGCGTCCCTTGGGCACGAGGCGATGGCTGGGCCGCTGGCCCCGCCATCGCGGCGGCCTGATCTGAATGGTCGACGGTCATTTGCTCGCCCTCGCTTTCTGATGAGCCACAGGCCTGTCTGCGCCACGTGAGCCAAGGCCCTCCTCGGGTTCGGAAGTGTGACGAACCTTCCCAC
>JAITVA010000304.1 GCA_031286045.1 Propionibacteriaceae bacterium
GCCCCTTGGTTTCTCGGCCTACTTTCTGGTCGTGTCTGACATCTGTCGATTCGCTCGTGACTCGGGCATTCGGGTCGGTCCGGGCCGTGGATCGGCGACGGGCTCCATGGTGGCCTACCTGACGCGCATCACCGAACTCGATCCGATCAAACACGGTCTCATCTTTGAACGTTTTCTCAACCCAGAGCGTATCTCGCCGCCAGATGTCGACCTTGACGTCGACGACCGCAACCGTGACAAGATCGTGGCCTACTTCGCTGACACTTACGGAGCCGACTACACAGCCCAGGTCAACACCTTCTCGACGATCAAGGCCAAGAATGCCATCAAGGACTCCTCGCGCATTCTGGGCTTCCCCTTCGCCCTGGGCGAGAAGATCGTCAAGGCTCTGCCGCCCGACCCGACCGGCAAAATCCACCTGCCTGAGTTGTTCGACCCAGATTCAGACCGCTATTCGGAGGCGGCGGAGTTCCGGGCGCTGTACGAGGCGGACGAGGACGCGCGCAAGGTGGTCGACACCGGTATGGGCATCGAAGGGTTGATCCGTGGCACCGGTGTCCACGCCGCCGCCGTCATCTTGTCGCGGGAGCCTTTGATGGATGTCATCCCGCTACATATGCGCGACGACGGGGTGCATCTGACCGGTTTCTCTTATCCTCAGTGCGAGGACATGGGGCTGATGAAGATGGACGTGCTTGGGCTGCGCAACCTCGGCATCATCGACCACACCCTGGCTCTGATCAAGCGCAACCGTGGCGTCGACATCGATCCGCTCGACCTGCCGCTCGACGACCAGCCGACCTACGATCTCTTGGGCTCCGGCGAGACCCTGGGTGTGTTCCAGCTCGACGGCACTCAGATGCGGGCCCTGCTGAAACTGATGGCGCCGACCGGGTTCGAAGACATCGCCGCCGTGCTCGCCTTGTACCGGCCCGGCCCGATGGCCGCCAACGCCCACATTCATTACGCCGACCGCAAAAATGGGCGCGAGCCCATCACGCCGATCCACCCGGAGTTGGAAGAGGCCCTCGAACCGATCCTGGGAGCGACATATCACCTCTTGGTCTATCAGGAGCAACTGATGTCGGTCGCCCGTGAGTTGGCGGGATACACCCTGGGCGGCGCCGACCTGTTGCGACGGGCCATGGGCAAGAAGAAGCAATCCATCATCGACGCCGAGTATGAGCACTTCGCCTCAGGCATGGGGGCCAACGGCTATTCAGCCGAGGCGACCAAGGCCTTGTGGGATGTCATGGCGCCCTTCGCGGGGTACGCCTTCAACAAGTCCCACACCGCCGGATATGGACTGGTGTCGTACTGGACGGCGTACTTCAAGGCGAACTACCCGGCCGAGTACATGGCGGCGCTGCTGGAGTCTGTCCGCAATGACAAAGACAAGTCGGCCATCTACCTGGCCGAGTGTCGTCGCATCGGTGTGACCGTGTTCGGCCCCGACGTCAACCAATCCGTGGCTCAGTTCGCCCCGGTGGGTTCTGAGGTGCGCTTCGGATTGACGGCGGTGCGCAACGTCGGCGCCAACGTGGTCGACGCCATCGTGGCCGCTCGTGAGGAGCATGGCCCGGCCAAGGATTTCTATGAGTTCCTGGCCAATGTGCCGATCACGGTGTGCAATAAGCGTGTTTTTGAATCGCTCATCAAGGCGGGCGCCTTCGATTCGATGGGGCATCCGCGCCGGGCCCTTTTGGAGATCAGCGACCGAGCCATCGACGCCGTGGTTGAGGCCAAGCGGATGGCGTCTTATGGCCAAGACGATCTGTTCGGCGATTCCGGTGGCGGTGACGAGGCGGTCTCCTTCAACGAGCCGATTCCCGACATCCCCGATTGGGACAAGGCCACCAAGCTGGCTTTCGAGCGAGAGATGCTGGGGTTGTACGTCTCCGACCATCCCCTCAACGGCGTCGAAGGGATCGTCATCGCCCATCGTGACATGCCCTTGTCACAGATCCCTGAGTCCACCGTCCCCCAAAGCCGGGTCAAGTTGGCCGGCATGATCACTCAAGTGACCAGGCGCCAGACCAAGAAGGGGGCCGCTTGGGCCCAGATCACCTTGGAGGATCTCGACAGCTTCCAGATGATGCAGATCTTCCCCAAGCCCTACGCCGAGTACGCCGCCCAGTTGATTCCTGACACGGTCGTCCAGGTCGTCGGCGCCATCCGCCCGCGTGAGGACTCGGTCGATTTCTCGATCGAGAAGGTCATCCCCATCGACACGACCTCTGGCGACGCGGAGTCGATCACCGTCAGTTTGCCGATGGCGCGGGTCACCCGGTCATCGATGGAGAAGCTCAAACAGACCTTGGCCGCCTATCCCGGCACCTCCCAGGTCTGGTTCAGAATGGTCAACGCGCATCAGACCAAGACCTTCCGTCTGGCTGACAAAGTTTCGGCTTCGGTTGAGTTGGTCTGCGACCTCAAGGCGGTGTTCGGGGCCAGTTGTGTCGAACTTGGCGTCGGAGGCGGGCGATGAGAAGTCGGTCGACACGCGGGTGGCAATGGCGTCGATGGCGCTCACTGCTGCTGGTCTATGTCGGCATTGTCTTGGTCATCGGAGTGTTCGCCGGCATCGGATGGAATCGTTTGGTGAAGCTGCCCAGTTACACCATCGGCAATGATTTCCGCGCCACCATTCCTGAGTCCGGTCTGGCCCGGATCGCCGCGACTGACGTGTGGTACTCGCTGATCGGGGCCGCGGCGGGCGCCATCATCGGCATGGTCGCCTGGTTCCTGTTTCGTCGATTGGGTTGGCTGGTGACAGTGGCCGCAGCCGTGGGGGCACTCGTCGCAGGGTTCGCCGCTCGGGCGGCCGGCGAGTTCATCGGTCCGCGCGGCTTCGACCAGCGAGTGGCGCTGGCCACCCGTGGCGACGCGGTCCCGATTGATTTCGCCCTTCATTCTTGGGTGCCCTTGGCGGTGTGGGTGGCCTTGGCGATGGCGCCGGTGGCGATCGGTGCGGCCTTGAACCGCCAGGACTGGATCAGTCACGTGCCGAGCAAGTCGAGCGACACCGATCAGGCGGGAGCGTCTGATCCATCGTCCTCGGCCCTGGTGTCTGGTTCCCTCGCTTCGGCTGGCGCGACTGACGCGCCCAGCGCAGGCGCTTCAGTTGACGTCTCCCAGGTCTGACCCGGGTCCGGAGTCTTGGTCGGGAAGCTGGTCAAACCTCTGGTGAGCGCAGCCTGTCCGCTAAAATGCTGCGCGTGAGACTGATTGATTGCCGAAGTCTGGCTTCGAATGACTACGCCGCGGTCTTGCCGCGTGGCCGATTCGATGTGGCGGCCGCAGCGGAGAAGGTGGCGCCGATCTGTGAGGCGGTGCGCATCGAGGGCGAGGCGGCGCTGCGTCGATTCAGTCAGCAGTTCGATCATGTCGTGCCTGATCAGTGGCGGGTCGATCCGGCGACGGCTGCCCAGTGCGCCGCCCAACTCGATCCAGACCTGGCAGCAGCCTTGCGCACGGCCATCGAGCGGCGACGCGCTGTCAGTGAGCGCGAACTCTTGCCCGACAACGTGGCCGTCGAGCTGGCGCCTGGCGCCGACGTCGCGATCCGGTCGGTCCCAGTCGAGCGGGTCGGATTGTACGTCCCTGGAGGCTTGGCGCCCTTGGCCTCCAGTGTCATCATGAACGTTGTGCCTGCCCAGGTCGCTGGGGTGAGGTCTTTGGCGGTGGCGTCGCCCCCGCAGGCTGACCATGGTGGCTTGCCTCATCCGACCATTCTGGCGGTGTGCCACATGCTCGGTGTCGAGGAGATCTACGCGGTCGGTGGCGCTCAGGCCATCGCCATGTTCGCCTACGGTGTCGATGGGCTGTGCGCCAGTGTCGATATGATCACAGGCCCAGGAAACATCTACGTCGTCGCTGCTAAGCGTCTGGTCAAAGGCCTGGTCGGCATTGATTCTGAGGCCGGTCCCACCGAGATCGCGGTGCTGGCTGACGACAGTGCTGATCCGCGTTTCGTGGCCGCCGATCTGCTCAGCCAGGCGGAGCACGATCCGGGGGCGGGCTCGGTCTTGGTGACTATGGATGAGGCCCTGGTGACCGGCGTCGAGACTGAGTTGGAGCGTCAACTCCAGCGGGCGGGCCATGGTGACCGGGTACGCACTGCCTTGTCAGGGCCGCAGTCCGCCGTCATGGTGGTGCGTGACCTGGATCAGGGGATCGATATCGTCAACGCCTATGCGGCCGAGCACCTGGAGATTCAGACCCGTCAGGCCGGCCACGTGGCCAGCCGCATCCACAACGCCGGCGCCATCTTCGTCGGTGGGTATTCGCCAGTGCCATTGGGGGACTACTCGGCCGGTTCGACCCATGTCTTGCCGACCTCGGGTACAGCTCGCCACTCATCCGGCTTGACCGTGCGCTCCTTCCTCAAGACCATCCACGTCATCGACTACAGTCGTGATGCCTTGGCCGACATCGGAGCGAGCATCGAACGGTTCGCCCTGGCTGAGAACCTGCCTGGGCACGCCCACGCCATCGCCGTCCGCCTCGACGACGATTCCTCACCAGGCGGTCCCGACGGGGCCCAGCCAGGCCGTGGGGGTCAGGCATGAGCCCGTCGAACTGGTCTGGTCTGCCGGTGCGCCCAGAGTTGTTGGACGCCCAGCCTTACGGCGCGCCACAACTCGATGTCCCTGTCAGACTCAACGTCAACGAGAACCCCTACCCGCCGCCGGCCGCGGCCCGGCGCGACATGGTGGCGGCGGCGGAACGAGCCGTCATGGAGATCAACCGTTACCCCGACCGTGAGGCGATCGACTTGCGCACCAAGTTGGCGCGCTACCTCGGCCATGGTTTGGGCCCCGATCACGTCTGGGCGGCGAACGGATCGAACGAGATCATGATCCAGATACTCGAGGCCTTCGGCGGGCCGGGACGGTCGGTCATGAGTTTCACCCCGAGCTACTCGATGTACCCCGAATATGCTCGTGACACCCACACCGAGTACCTCGTCGTGCCCCGACGGGCGGATTTCACCATTGATGCGACGGCAGCGCTGACGGCGATCGATCGGCGCCAGCCTCATGTCATCGTCATCGCCACACCGAACAACCCGACTGGGACAGTGACCGATCTGGACGTCATCGCGGCTATCGCCGATCACAGCGATGGCGTCGTCGTGGTCGATGAGGCCTATCAAGAGTTCGCCTCCGGCCCATCAGCGCTGACACTGTTGCCTGACCATGGCAATGTGCTAGTGTCACGCACAATGAGCAAGGCCTTCGCCTTCGCGGGCGGGCGACTCGGCTACGTCGCCGCGGCGCCAGCGGCCATCGACGCTTTGCGGGTGGTGCGGCTGCCGTATCACCTCAACGCCGTCACCCAGGCGGTGGCGGGTGCGGCGCTCGACCATGCTGATGAGATGTTGGCTCAAGTCGCACACATGAGTCTGGTCCGTGACGCCGCCAGCGCGGCTTTGCGCAGTCTGGAGTTGACGGTGATCGATTCCCAATCGAACTTCTTCCTTTTTGGCCCCTTCGCTGATCGGCACGCCGTCTGGCAGGCACTGCTGGATCGCGGCGTGTTAGTGCGCGAGACCGGACCCGAGCCCTACCTGCGCGTCTGTGTCGGCACAGACGAGGAGATGGGGAAGTTCGAGATCGCCCTCGCTCAAGTGCTAAGGAAAAACGATGGGGTAGACGACAACGAAAGGTGGACGGCATGAGTCGGACGGCGCGAGTGGAGCGAACCACGTCGGAGTCCTCGGTCCTGGTTGAGATCGACCTTGATGGGACGGGACAGTCATCGATCAGCTCTTCGGTGGGCTTCTATGACCACATGCTGACAGCCTTGAGCCGTCATTCCTTGATCGACATGTCGATCAAGGCCAGCGGGGACGTCCAGATCGACGGTCACCATGTCGTCGAAGACACTGCGATCGCCCTGGGGCAGGCCATGCGCCAGGCCTTGGGGGACAAACGCGGCATCAGCCGATTCGGCGAAGCCACCGTGCCCTTGGATGAGGCTTTGGCCAACTGCGTGGTCGATCTGTCGGGTCGGGCCTACGCTCAGTGCAGCGGTGAACCAGAGTTGCAGGTGTATGCCCGCATCGGTGGCTCCGGCGTGCCCTACATGGGTTCGATGACGTACCACGTGGTCGAGGCCTTGGCCCACAACGCCGGCATCTGCCTGCACCTGCGACTGTTGTCCGGGCGTGATCCCCACCATATCGTCGAGGCCCAGTACAAGGCGCTGGCCCGAGCCTTGCGAGCCGCCGTCGAGCCGGATCCGAGAGTGTCGGGTGTGCCGTCGACCAAGGGAGCCCTGTGACCGAGGTTGCCGTCCTCGACTACGGCAGCGGCAACCTACACTCGGCGGTGCACGCATTGTCCACGGTTGGCGCCCAGGTCATAGTCGTCAGCGACTGTGACACCGCCATGCGGGCTCCAGCGCTTGTCGTTCCCGGTGTCGGAGCTTTCGCCAGTTGTATGGCCGGACTGTCCGCGCTCGGCGCAGACGACATGATCCGTCGTCGAGTGGCGGCTGGTCTGCCACTGCTCGGCATCTGTGTCGGTCATCAGGTTCTGTTCTCGTCTGGGGTCGAGCATGGCCAGCGCACCGCCGGGGTCGGTGTCTACCCCGGCACAGTCGAGCGTGTGCCAGCCAGGCGCCTGCCCCACATGGGCTGGAACCAGGTCTGGCCAGGTGTCGGCTCGACCTTGTTCGATCAGGAGCGACGGTATTACTTCGTTCATTCTTACGCCGCGCTGACGTCGGCCGATGTGCCCGCCGACGCCACGTGTTCATGGACGACCCACGATGGCGTCGACTTGATCGCGGCGGTCGAATGGGGGTCAGTGCTGTCGTGTCAGTTCCATCCCGAGAAATCCGGTCAGGCCGGACTCGCCCTATTACGTCGTTGGTTGCACCACGTGGAGGTCAGATGAATCCCGCCCGGACGATGAAACCCCTGATCATCCTGCCTGCGGTGGACATCTGGCAGGGAGCGGCCGTCCAGTTGGTCCAGGGCGAGGCCGGTTCTCAGAAGGTGTTCGGGGCGCCGACCGACATGGCTCGCCGCTGGCAGGAGGCTGGAGCGACCTGGCTGCATCTGGTGGATTTGGACGCGGCCTTCGGTCGTGGCTCGAACGCCGCGGTGATCGCGCAGATCGTCTCCAGCTGTGACCTCCAGGTCGAGGTGACCGGTGGCATCCGTGACGACGAGTCCTTGGACAGGGCACTGGCCACCGGCTGCGCCAGGGTCAACATCGGGACTGCGGCGGTGGAGAATCCGGCCTGGTGTGATCGGGTGATCGCGGAGCATGGCGACCGTGTGGCGGTCGCCTTGGACGTGCGCGGCGAACAACTGGCCACCCGAGGGTGGACGCAGGCGCAGGGCAGCTTATGGGATGTGATTGAGCGACTCAATCAAGCGGGGTGCGCTCGTCTGGTCGTGACGGACACGGCGGTCGATGGCACGCTGACCGGGGTGAACGTGGCCCTGTTGGAGGCGGTCTGCGCCCGCACCGATGCGGCCGTGGTGGCGTCTGGCGGGATCGCCAGCCTGAACGACATCGAGGCCTTGGCCGCACTGACGCCGGTCGGTGTCGAGGGCGCCATCGTCGGAACGGCCTTGTACCTGGGGAACTTCACCGTCTCCCAAGCCCAAGCCGTGGCGGCGTCGGCTCGCCTGACGCGCTAAAGTGGGACGGTTAGACAGAAAGAAGGTTGGAACATGAGCGGTCACTCCAAGTGGGCGACGACCAAACACAAGAAGGCGGCCATCGATGCCAAGCGTGGCAAACTGTTCGCCAAGTTGATCAAGAACATCGAAGTCGCGGCCAAGGTCGGCGGCGGCGACCCCTCAGGCAACCCGACACTGTACGACGCCATTCTCAAGGCCAAAAAGAACTCCGTTCCAGCCGATAACATCGACCGCGCGGTCAAGCGTGGCTCGGGCGCCGAGTCCGGTGGCGCCGATTGGATCAACATCACTTATGAAGCCTATGGCCCAGCCGGTGTCGCCATCTTGATCGAGTGCTTGACCGACAACCGTAACCGCTCCGCCTCCGAGGTGCGCATCGCTGTCACTCGTTCCGGAGGCACCATGGCTGACGTCGGATCGGTCGCTCGTCTCTTCTCCCGCAAGGGTATCGTCGTCGTGGCGAAGAAGCAGGAGGGCAAGGAGGTCACTGACCTCGACCTGATGGAGGCGACGCTCGAGTCTGACCCCGAGGCGATCAACGACGAAGGCGACAGCTACGAGATCATCTGTGATCCGGCCCAACTGGTCGAGGTGCGCACCGCCGTGCAGTCGGTCGGCATCGATTATGACTCGGCTGACATCGCCTTTCAGCCCTCGTTCACGTCCCCGATCACTGATATCGAGACTGCCCGCAAGCTGTACAAGATCCTTGACGCGCTCGACGACTGCGACGATGTGCAGGATGTGTACTCCAATGAGGAGATCGCGCCTGAGATCGAGGCTGAACTCGACGACGAGGACTGAGCGAGGCTAGACTTCGAACATATGTCCACAGTCAGGAGGAGTCATGCTGGTGCTCGGGGTCGATCCCGGTCTGACTCGTTGTGGCTTGGGTGTGGTCGAAGGCGTGCCTGGCAGGGCCAGCTTGGTGGAGGCGGGCGTGGTGCGCACTCCAGCGAAACTGGACACCGCACTGCGTCTGTTGGCGATTGAGCGTGGTCTGGAGGAGTGGATCGCCCGTCACCGACCCGATGTCATGGCGGTGGAGCGGGTTTTCGCTCAACACAACCTCATGACAGTGGTCGGCACGGCTCAGGCGGCCGGTGTGGCCATGCTGGTGGCGGCTCGTCATGGTCTGCGCATCTATCAACACACGCCCTCTGAAGTGAAGGCGGCCATCACCGGTTCGGGCCGGGCTGACAAGGCTCAGGTCGGCCTGATGGTGGCTCGCGTGCTTCATCTGGGCGAGGCACCCAAGCCGGCTGACGCCGCTGACGCTGTGGCCTTGGCGATTTGTCACGCCTGGCGTGGCGCTGCGGCGGACAAACTGGCACAGGCTGTTGAGATGGCGGGCCAGCGTGACACGGCCCCAGCCCGATCGTGGGCTGACGTGGTGGCGGCGAGAAAGGCACAGGTATGATCGCACAATTAACGGGTCGACTTTTGTCGGTGCAGGCGGCCTCGGCGGTCATCGATGTCGGGGGAGTCGGTTTCTTGGTGTATTGCCCGCCGGCGGCTGTGGCGGACGCCCGGGTCGGCCAGACCTTGACACTGCACACCCATCTGGCGGTGCGGGAGGACGCCCTGACGCTGTACGGCTTCGCCAGTGTGGAGGATCGCGACGCCTTCGTGCTGATTCAGTCAGTCACTGGCATCGGCGCCAAGATCGCCTTGGCCGTCATGACCCAGCTGACGGCGGCACAACTGCGTCAGGCGATCCTGACTGAGAACCTGGTGGTGCTGTCGGCGGTGCCCGGCATCGGCAAGAAGACGGCGCAGCGCTTGATTCTGGAACTTAGTCAGAAGGCGGTCGGTCTGGCCGCCAGTGATGATGAGGCGCCGAGTGTGGGGCAGTCGGTCTGGCGTGAGCAGGTCGTCATGGGCCTGACCGGTTTGGGTTACTCGCTCAAAGACGCCGAAGCGGCCTGGGAGGCGGTCAGCCGCGAAGAGGGCATAGAGGCAATGTCGGTGTCCCAACTGATGCGCGACGCCCTACGGTCCTTGGCGAGGAACTGACATGGACATCGAGCATTCCCCACTCGATCCTGATCCGACTGAGGACGATGTCGCGGCTGAAGCGGCCTTGCGTCCCGCCGACCTCGACCAGTTCGTCGGTCAGCCGCGCGTCGTCAGCCAATTGGGGCTCTTGCTGGACGCTGCCCGTCAGCGCGGGTCTGTGCCAGACCATGTGCTCTTGTCAGGCCCGCCTGGGCTGGGGAAGACGACCCTGGCCATGATCATCGCCCACGAGATGTCGGCCCCGCTGAGGGTCAGTTCTGGTCCTGCCATCCAACACGCCGGTGATCTGGCGGCGATTCTGTCGGGATTGACAGAAGGGGAGGTCTTCTTCCTCGACGAGATCCATCGCATGTCCCGGCCTGCGGAAGAGATGTTGTACTTGGCGATGGAGGACTTTCGGGTCGACGTGGTCGTCGGCAAAGGACCGGGTGCGACCGCCATCCCGCTTGAAATCCCGCCGTTCACGCTGGTCGGCGCCACCACTAGAGTGGGTCTGTTGCCAGGCCCCTTGCGTGATCGCTTCGGCTTCACCGCCCAGTTGGATTACTATGACGACGCCACTTTGACACGCATCGTCGCCCGGTCGGCAGTCGTGCTGAATATCGACGTCGTGCCTGGGGCGGCTGAGTTGATCGCTTCCCGTTCTCGGGGGACTCCGCGTATCGCCAACCGTTTGTTGCGGCGGGTGCGTGATTTCGCTCAGGTCCGGGGCTCAGGTGTGGTCACACTGGAGGCCGCTGCGGCCGGTCTCGACCTGTTCGAGGTCGATCCTTTGGGATTGGATCGGTTGGATCGAGCGGTCCTGGAGGCGATCTGTGTCAAGTTCGGTGGCGGCCCGGTCGGCTTGAGCACTCTGGCGATCGCCGTCGGCGAAGAGGCTGAGACGGTGGCCGAAGTCGCGGAGCCCTTCCTGGTGCGGTTGGGTTTCATCATGCGCACCGCCCGAGGACGAGTGGCGACACCGGCTGGCTTCGCCCACATCGGTTTGTCTGCACCGAATCCCCAGACACTTTTCGTCTGACACGGTGGTCGAATTCTGTGTCTGAGCCCATGTACCGCTAGTCTTGATGAGGTTCACCATCTAGAGCGGGAGTTTCATTTATGTCATGGTCCTTTATTATCGTCATCGCCGTCATGGCCGTGGCGATGTATTTCCTGATGATCAGGCCCCAGAAGAAGCAGCAACAGAAGCAGCAAGAGATGATGAACTCTCTGGGTGTGGGTTCACGGGTCATGCTCGGCTCAGGCATCTACGGCACCATTCGCCACATGGGCGAGAAGCAGGCCATCATCGAAATCTCACCTGGTGTCGATCTGACCATCCTGCGGGCCGCTATTCGTGGTTCGGTCTCGCCGGACGAGGAGGAGTTCGAGTACGCTGACGAGGCTCGGGCGATCGACGCGGACGGAGCCTCCGACGATTCCACGACGCCTCATGACATGCAAGCTTTCGAAGCCGATCTGGTCTCGCCATTCGCCCCCGATGGCTTCCAGTCTTCGGCCACTGACTCGACCACGGTCGATTCGACACCCGATTCGGCTAGCGACGAGCCAGCCGCAGCCATCGACGAAGATGGTCCCGGTGATGAGGCAGACAAGAACAACGGGTCAGACAGTAAGAAGTAGGGGGTTCAACTGTGGCTGCAGTCTCAGCTCGGCGTCGCCGTCCGGCGGTGACGCTGATAGCATTTATGGTGGTGGTCGTCATCCTGGTGGCGATCATGGCCTTGTCGAATTCGTGGGTGCCGAAGTTGGGCCTCGATCTGCGCGGTGGCACGACCATCACCTTGACCGCGACCAACTCAACCGGCAGTGGCCAGGTCGATCAGGCCAGTCTGGAGCAAGCGCGCACCATCATTGAGCAGCGTGTCAACTCTCTTGGCGTCGGTGAAGCCTCGGTGACGACCACGGGCAACAACCAGATCCAGGTCAGCGCCCCCAACGTCCAAAGCGACGATCTGGTGGCCATGGTGGGTCAAACCGCTCAGTTGGAGTTCCGGCGGGTTTATCAGACTGCTCAGGCGACCACGGTCGCTGAGGGGCAAGCTGTCGAGCTTCCGAGCGTGCCAGCGTCGGTCGAACCGCGAACGAGCGAGCCGAGCACCGAGTTGCCGACTGAACAGGCCGGTCGGCTGGAGTTGTTGACGACTCAGTTGGCTTGGACTCCGCCCGAGACGGACACCACTGACTTCAACGCCTACGAGTGCAACGATTCGATGCCGCAGGTCTGGGATCAACCCTTCTTCGCCTGTTTGCGCTCCGACGTCTCCAGTGGAGGCGTCCAGTACAAGTATCTGCTGGGTCCGCGCATCATCGAAGGCAACTTGGTCACGACGGCGGCGGCCGGCATCCCACAAAACCAGTTGAACTGGGTCGTGACCCTGAGTTTCAACGATCTCGGCGCTGCTCTGTTCTCATCGGCGACTGAGACCTTGGCTGGAGCGACCTCTCCGACCAATCAGTTCGCCATTGTCCTCGACGGCAAGGTCATCTCGGCCCCATCGGTCAATGAGAAGATTCCGAACGGCTCAGCCGAGATCAGCGGGTCCTTCAGTCAGGAGACCGCCAACAACTTGGCCAACGTGCTGAAGTATGGCGCCCTGCCCCTGGCCTTCGAGGTCTCCAACGTCGACACTGTGTCCGCCACTTTGGGTGGTGATCAGTTGTCGGCTGGTTTGATCGCCGGTCTGATCGGTCTGATCCTGGTGGTGGTCTATTCCGTGGTGTACTACCGTGGCTTGGCCGTGGTCGTGTTCACCTCCTTGGTGGTGGCCTTTGGTTTGACTTACACCTTGATCGTGTTGTTGGGCCAGTCGCTCGGTTTGGCCCTGTCTTTGCCGGGTTTAGCGGGCGCCATCGTCGCAATCGGCGTGACGGCCGACTCCTTCGTCATCTTCTTTGAGCGAGTGCGCGACGAGGCCCGCGAGGGCAGAAGCATCAAAACAGCCGTTGAGACAGGCTGGGACAAGGCACGGCGTACTATTGTGGTGGCCGAC
>JAITVA010000014.1 GCA_031286045.1 Propionibacteriaceae bacterium
CCTGTTCCACCGCAGACTCCGCTGCCTAGTCCTCATCGACCTGAAACTCGGCAAAATGTCCTACCAAGACGCCGGACAAATGCACATGTACCTCAACTACGCCCGTGAGAACTGGACCAAACCCGGAGAAAACCCACCAGCAGGCATCATCCTATGCGCCAGCAAAGGAGCCGACGAAGCCCACTACGCCCTCGACCAACTCGGAAGCCCCGTCCTCGCCGCCGAATACCGACTCGCCCTCCCCGACGAAACCACCCTCGAAACCGAACTCGCCCGCACCCGCGACCACCTCGAACAACACACCAACCCCGCTGTCTAACTCTCACCAGTGGCGATCACGCAAACCGGGCCACCACCTGATCCAAATCCACATCCTCCAGGGTTCGTGTCACCGGCGGGGGAGGCAACGCCAGCGCATGAACACCCACCGCATCAAGCACCGCAAGCACCTTGCCCAACTCAGCACGCGGATGCCCAGCCTCCACATCAACCACAAACCGCCGACCAACCCCAGCCTTCAAAGCCAGTTCGGCCTGCGACAGGCCAGCCCGTTTACGGGCCGCCCGCACCGTGGCGGCGACCGCCTCCGGACTCGTCAAAAACCTACGCTCCATACCACCCATCCTACCTCGAATGTTCCCGAACAGGAACATAGACAACTCGCCCTCCCCGCCGAGACCCTCCCCAACTCCGAACACGCCACCACCACCGGCAACACCCTCCAACAACGAACCGACAACCCACACCCCACAGGGCTGCCCCGGCCCATCATCCCTCGACTCCAACACCTGCCCTCCGCAGATGACGCCACACCGTCGAACGATGCACCCCAAACACACCAGCCAAACGTTTCACACCCTCCCCGGCCCGATAACGAGCCACCAACTCCGCCACCCGATCAGGACCCAAAAAGGTTTGAACTTTCTGCGAATTCGACACGATGCAACCACGCGAATCCACGATTTCGGCCCGATCAGAAGCCCCATCGGAACTCTCGACCGCTTCTAAAACCCTCCTGACAAGGTGCTTCATCTGACGATGAAGGTTTGAGAAATACCCACTAAGGCCGACCAAAGGTTCGATGTTTGAACTTGCGACATTATAGATTTGTTGGGTGGTGCCGCTGTCCGTCGCCGATCCGCTTTGTTGATTGAAGGTACGTTGTTGGACGGCTTCTCTGAGCGTTGGCCCTCAGTTTTCTAGGTAAGCGACTCGCCTCACGTTCGTGCGCGATCTGTTTCGCCGTCGTCAAAGGGTTCCGGAGCACCAGTCACACTGAAGTCCGCCCGGATAGCCGTGGAGGTGGTTCGGGTTCCGAGTAGGTTCGAGTTCATTTGCAGCAGATGAGGCAGTTCCGTCTCGCCTGGCGGCCTAAGCAGGTTTTCCAGAGGCCGTCTGGAAAATCATCACCCACTAGATTTCGCATAGCCCGTCTGCAAAATCTGCGCCGCGCCTGTGGGAGGAGATGGACCCTCTGTCATCGGTGGGGTCGATAGTCCTCGGTGCTGTTGGATGACCGGTTCGCCGATGACATCGAGTCATCCTGGTTGCCAAATACAGTGCAGGATAGACTTCGAGCAAGTCAAAAACTACGGACGACTGAGCGATCACTCTTTCGTGGGATAGTCGGGACAACAAACCTCCGCCGAGCGCGGAACGTATCTGGCGACAGCCTTCACCACGAGCATCGAGTCTGAGGTTGGAGGCGGGTTCAACAAGCGTCGGCTTGAGCAGGCCGGACAGTTCCACCGGACATATACGATTGCGTCCGCGCTGCGGACGCAATTTGGCTGGTTCCAGTACCGGTAGTCCATCGCCACCAGTGACGAGCCGACCGACCAACTACCGTGGCCATACAATGATCCTCGTCGACGGACCTGCTGAGCGGTTCACCTAATACCAGCCAGCATCGCACGAAATCCAGCGTCCCCAACCGTCAGGAATCCGCAACAAAACAGCGGTGAGCGCTTCTTGATACTCGCCAGCATTCTTGGGAATGTGCGACGGGTTCATGACTTTCGGGATATCGATGTCCAACTGCCCTAACTGGTTAAACGTTCCCTCAATGGACTCCTCGCTGACGAGTCCTCAGATGTTGAGCAAAACACTACCGGAAACGGTATAGCTTTGCTCATGTCGGCTCGGGATGAGCTTTGGGACGTGGCGATTGACCAGTATGGGTACGTCACGACCACTAATGCGGCACGCCTGGGCATCGCTCCGGTTGAACTATCCAAGCTGACCGCTCGTGGAGCACTTGATCATATTTCGCAAGCGCTGTACCGGTTCCCGTCCTGGCCGGTGTCCGCCAACGATCATTTGATGGAAGCTGTGCTATGGACCCGAGACTCAACCGCTGTCCTGTCTCATGACACGGCGCTGGATGTGCTAGATCTGTGCGACATCAACCCAACTACGCTGCATCTGACAGTGTCTGACCGCAAATATCCGATCAGACGACGAGATGTGCCGCCCGACCTAGTCATCCATTACGAGCAACTAGACCCGACGCAACGCGGCTGGTGGGAGCAGATACCCACAGTCACCGCCGTGACCGTAATAGAACAGGGCATCCGAACTGATGTGCGGCCCGACCTGCTCCATCAAGCCATAAACACCGCGCATCACCGTTCCATGATCGACACAGCCACCGCCGAGCATCTGCGCGGCGTCCTCACCAGGAAGTACCGTCATGAATCTTGATCTCCCACACAAGTTTCGGCCTCAGCCTTCTGCGAGATCACTGAACACCTGGGTCCGTGATGCCGTGAGGCTCACAGGCATGAGAGACCGCAGGGTTGGCTGGATACTTGCTTCAACAACCGTGCTAGCCGCCCTACAACGAGCACTAGGCGCCGATGGTAAACCCTTGTTCCTAGCTAAGGGGGGTGTCTATCTGGAGATGCACCTTGGTCTTGGTGCTCGCGTCACTCAAGACATCGACACCTTGTTTCGTGGCTCTGTGGACGATTTCATGACAACCCTGGCTGACGTTATGGCGCTCGGAGGGGATCGTTCACCCTGCAAACCTCTCAAATTGAGATCATCGCCGGGGCGAGAAAACTGGTCAAGCCACGCCGCTTCGAGGTCCAACTCGTCATCAAAGGCGCGGTATGGCGAAAAGTGAAAGTCGAAGTCTCTTTCCCAGAGGGCAAGATCGCCGATCACTCCCAACCAGTACCAACACCCCCAGTCAGGTTCTTCGGTGTGGATGCCCCCAACCACCTGGTCGGGATCGCAATGGATTACCAAGTCGCCCAAAAGATGCACACCTGCACCGACCCCGACAGTAAAGAATGGATCAACGACCGCGTCCGTGACATTATCGACCTCAACCTCCTCCACGACCACTTCTACCCAGACGATCCCCCAACCAGCCTTCAGAGTGCCTGCGTCGATCTGTTCAACGCCCGCGCGAGCGAAGCAATCCAGCTCGGCGAACCACCACGCTCTTGGCCACCGACCATCCAACCGAACACGCTCTGGCGCGAACAGCACCCAACACTCGCTGAATCAGTCGGACTAGACCTGACACTGGACGAAGCTATCGCCGCAGTCCAAACCTGGATCACCGAAATAGAACAGATATGAACCCAGTAGCCCAAGCCCCACTTGAGGTGCCCACTTACTGTCTACTTTGAACCGAAAACAACGGAATCCTACGACGGAGGTCTGGCCTGGCTGATGAGGCCGTGTCGGCCTCACGTGGGCGGTGGTCTCGTGTGGCGCCGGGCTTGGCCCACAGGTTAAGACGCTGGCGGGTCAGGGCAGGACTCGGCGTAGCAGGCGGACTCGTTTGCCGATGAGTGCGATCCGGTGGGTGTCGGTGCCGGCGCCAGCGAACTGGGTCTCGTATCGCTCGGTGACGGCAGCGATGATGGTGAACGCTTCCTGGCAGACCATGTCGGGGTCAAGACCAGCCTGGGTGGCCAGGCCACACCAGTGCGGCTCAGTCAGGTCCGCCGGACAGTACGCTCCACCGACTGGCATCGCGAAAGCTGTCGCGTAGCGGGGCCAGAAAACACAGGCAAAGTGTCATAGATCGGGGCGAGCACTGCCCTGGTCCCAGCGAGCAAGACCGAATAGTTCTTCGCATGAGCGTCGGTGTTACCAACCGCAACATTGAACGCGAGTTGCCGAATGAACCGCTCGGCCTGCCCGTGCGCGTTCAACAATCGGGCGATCTGGGATGCACCGACCTTAGTATGGTCATACTTGGCCTCGGTGGGGTTGCCTAGAGCTTGGTTCATGTCCTCGGCGTGGAGCCGCACGCCCTCGTCACGATCCCAGCGCTCAGTTATGAATGCTGATTGGCCCAGGAACTCGACCCGCTGCGACCAAGAGGCCTCCACTCCCACGGCGCGGGCCAACTCCAAGGTCAGATGCTCAAACACATCAATACCCGGATGCGCAGTGGCGGGTGGTTTGATGATGTGAGTCGAGGGCACCTCGTAGGTCGGCCAGAACCACTGATCCCCAACCCGAGCGAGAGTGAACTTACCTTGCGCACCAGCCAGTGACATACGCGGCTGAGCGCGGGGATCAACCCAACTGGCGTTCTCCCGACTCAAAGCAGCAATCCGAGCGACGATATCATCGATGCTCGCCTCGAACAGCGGTGCAGGTTCGCGCAGTGGCAGGTCCGACTCCACACTCAACGTCAACGCCCCAGCCACATCCTCACCATAAGAGGCCAACAAAGTGAACGGGTCTATGCCACCCAGGCCCCGTTCGTTAGCCCAACGACGCCGCACATCGTCACGGCCAGGCAACAGATTGTCCAGATAAGCGAACCCCGCCCGCGGATCGGCTTGCCCGTGACGCGACAGAGACAACGACACTGGAGTCTCACCCCACGTCTCGGAATACTCGAACACCGCCCGGTCGGAGCCAACCTCGTGGAACACACCGACCAGGTCACGACCAATGAACGCATACAGGTCACGCAAACCGGGCTACTACCTGATCCAAATCCACATCATCCAACGTCCGTGTCACCGGTGGGGCCGGCAACGCCAGCGCATGAACACCCACCGCGTCAAGCACTGCAAGCACTTTGCCCAACTCGGCGCGCGGATGCCCGGCTTCCACATCGACCACGAACCGCCGACCAACCCCAGCTTTCAAAGCCAACTCGGCCTGGGACAAACCAGCCCGCTTCCGGGCCGCCCGCACCGTGACAGCGACCGCCTGCGGACTCGTCAAAAACCTACGCTCCATACCACCCATCCTACCCGAATGTTCCCGCACGGGAACATGAGCCAACTCGCCATCACACACCAAACCCTCCTCGATGTCGAACCCACCCACACCCGCAGCATCCTCCAACAACAAACCAACCCCCCAGAAAGCCGACCTGAGGTGAACCCCAAATTCCGGACACTGGGAACTTGGCTTTTGGGCTGGGGG
>JAITVA010000053.1 GCA_031286045.1 Propionibacteriaceae bacterium
ATCGGCACCTTCGGGGACATCTACCTCACCCGACTATCCTCGGGGCATTACAAGGCCCGCTGTCGCTACCGTGACTGGGACGGGGTCTCCCGCCAAGTCCAGGTCACCGCCAGCAGCAAAGCGACCGCCGAACGGTTACTGAAGGCGAAGCTGTCGGATCGGAACCTCTGCCAACCGACCACCGGAACCCTGACTGCTGATGCGACCTTCGCCCAACTGGTGGATTACTGGCTGGCCGACATCGACTTGGAGGACCGGCTGGCTCGGCAAACCAGAGATCGTTACGCCTACCACATGCGACAACTGGTACTCCCAGCGTTCGGAAACTTGACTTTGCGGGAGATCGGTGTCGCCCGCTGTGACTTGTTCATCAAGCAGTTGGCGAAGAAGTCCTACAACCGTGCCCGCCAAGCCAAAGCCATCATGCGCTCCTCCTTCGGATTGGCCGTCAGGCACGAGATCATTCCCCGCAACCCCATGGACGGCATCGCCCGACTCCACAAACCACCCCACGAACCCAACGCGCTCACACCCAGCGAAGTGAACGCGATCCGACTAGCCGTGAGGTTTTGGGAAACCGGCATCATCCCCACCGGACCACGCCCCGACGGACAGCTGTCGGCCATCATCGAAGTCATGCTCGGCACATCGGCTCGTATCGGTGAAGCCCTCGCACTCAGACGGCGAGACATCGATCTGACCGGTCGCGTGCCGTCCATCTCGATCCAGGGCACCATCGTCGCTCCGCGCGGCGAACCCCCGTATCGGCAGGACCATCCCAAGACTGCGAAATCCAGACGAACCGTCGCCATCCCATCGTTCACCGCCGACGCGATGCGCCTACGGCTGACGAGCATGGCCGACACTAGCCCTGATGCGTTGGTGTTCTCCAGCCGCAACGGCACACCGTTGACGATGAACAACGTCCGGAGGCAACTCCGTCATGTTCTGGCCTGGTCGGGTATCGAGGGTGTGACGCCGCACATGTTCCGCCGCACAGTGGCCACCACCATCAATCAAGCCGCCGACATCGACTTGGCCGCCGAACTGCTCGGCCATGTCGATCCGAGGATCACGATTCAGCACTACATCCGGCGAGACGAGATGGTCAACCCCGCGACCGCTGCGATCCTAGAACGCGCTCTCGCTCCCGACTAAACAAACCACGACTTCAATCGACTACATGATGTGAGGACAAATCAGCTGGGTCGTTCCGTGGCAGTAGAGGCGCCTTACCGGCCCGAGCCTACGAGGACGAGCACGGTTCCGGAAGCTTCCGGCACCGTCTCACAAGGGCTAGCCACAGTGTCGCCAATTTGGCGACACCGCACCACAAGGGACGCCACAGCGACCACAAACCGGGAGGGCACTCTCCACGGCACGAGCGTTGGGGAGACGGTGGAGGAAACTTTCCCCCACCGTGCGACAAGCCATAACACCTAGCCACACGGTGACGCAGAATCTGCGCCACCGCAACTCCAGCGAGACTCGGCACGACGTGCGCACTCAGAAGCCTGCATCCCGTCTACGGGCAGCACGCACAAATTGGGCCCCTGGCCAAGATCATACGACCGACCCCTCCTCTCGCAGCCTCGCCCCAACCTGGGATGTAGGCCACCACAGGTCATGGGCAGACCTATGCGACTGACTGGGTAGGCGCGCATGAATAGCTCAGGGCCAACAACAGCGCCGGCGCAGCCACAGGCACTGGGGTACTCCCGCTTCATGACGACACTGCCGCAACCTACGCCCCGGCATCACTGCCAGAACCACAACTCCCAGGGCATCACTCAACTCGATCCCGACTGGGTCACACCTCTTGCTGATGAGGTACCAGCACTCCAGATTGGCATCACACCATTGGCAGTTTCGGGCATCCGATCCTCGTCAGCAAGACGTGTGCACCGCCGATGGCGGCTGTCCTGATGTGGTTCGCCATGAGCAAGAAGCCCGTCGATCAGCGAGGCGCGGAGAGCCTCCAGCATTCGTCTGTCCTCGCCGTTAGACTTACGATCATGGTGAAGTCTGCTGTCCAAGTGCGCCTTGCAACGCGCGACGACATGTTGCGCCCTCATTCCGATGCGCAGGCCCACCGTAGCATCACTGCCACCATACCTGCGGCGGCTGGCACGAACCAGTTAGCCGCGCCTACCTCTTCTACGACAGTGGTGGACCCCGTTACCTTCATTGATCTTTTTGCTGGTCTGGGCGGCTTCCATGTCGCCCTAGACAAGCTCGGTGCAACATGCGTATTTGCGGCTGAGTGGGAGCCAGACTTACAAGCTCTGTACGAGAAGAACTTCGGCATTAGACCCGAAGGCGACATCACCAAAGTGAACTTGTCGGCAATCCCTCCGCACACTATCTTGTGTGCAGGCTTTCCCTGCCAACCTTTCTCGAAGTCCGGCAAGCAACTCGGATTCGAGCATACTGAACAGGGAGAACTGTTCTTCAACGTGATTGATATTCTCAGGGCTCTCCGACCGCAGTGTTTTATTTTGGAGAATGTCCCGAACCTTCTCAAACACGACGATGGAAGGACGTTCGCGCGGATCGAACGAGAACTGCGAGGCCTAGGATATAACATCAGACACGAAAAGCTGTCGCCTCATCAGTTCACCATTCCCCAAATCCGTGAACGCGTCTACATTGTGGGCACTTTGGGCGACATGAGTCGTTTCGCTTGGCCAAAGACTAGCGATGAACCCACCAGCATCAAGACCATCCTGGGTGACGATGGCGGCAAGGCGTTGCCACCACGAGTCTTGGAAGCTCTCCATGTGTGGGGAGAATTCCTTGAGCGGTCCAAGCAATCTGAGGACAGGGAACTACCATCTTTCCCGATCTGGGGAATGGAGTTTGGGGCGACTTATCCTTACAAGGGACCAACCCCGTGGCAACTCGTCAGAACTGGCAGGATCAAAGAGCTCCGGAGCACCAAAGGTACCTTGGGACACCCCCTCAGAAACCTTGGAACCAGCGACATCTTGTCCGCACTTCCTAGCCATGCGCGCAGGGAACAGACGGAGTTCCCCAAGTGGAAGCAGACATTCATTCGCCAGAACAGGGAGTTCTACGCGCGTAACCGAGAGTGGATCGACCCGTGGCTGCCCAAGATTCAGGACTTTCCGTCTAGTTTTCAGAAACTCGAGTGGAACGCTCACGGTGAGGAACGTGACATCTGGCAATACGTGATCCAGGTACGAGCCTCAGGAGTGAGAGTTAAACGGCAGACTACAGCACCAAGTCTGATCGCCATGACAGACACACAAGTTCCTATCATCGGGTGGGAACAGCGCTACATGACACCCGCGGAGTGTGCTCGGCTTCAAAGCCTGGAGAGCATTGCAATGCCAGAGAGTCCGTCAAAGGCATTCAAAGCACTGGGTAACGCAGTCAACTCGGAAGTAGTGCGTCGCATCGTTGCATCATTGCTCGCCACTATAGAAACCAAGTCCACCCCATCAACGAGAGGCCGCAGGGATGACGGACACTAGTTCTTCCAAGACAGTCAACATTGCGCCCGGCGTGAGCATGCTGTCCGTGCTCCAGAGTCTCAACTATAAGCCTTGGTTTGCGCTCGCTGAGTTCGTGGACAACGCCATTCAGAGTTCCATGGCGGACCGAAGCCTGCTGCAGCAAGTGGATGGCTTGGGATACGCCCTTGAAGTCAAGATCAGAATTGATGGTGATCAGATCACCATCGTGGACAATGCCGGAGGCATCCGACGCGAAGACTTTGACCGAGCCTTCAAGCCGGCGGCTATTCCGCCAGACACGACTGGGCTGTCTGAATTCGGAATGGGGATGAAGAGTGCAGCATGTTGGTTCTCGCCGAAGTGGAAAGTCGCAACTACGAGCCCGAATGCCCACAATACTTATGTCGTCTCATTCGATATCGACGAAATCGTCAGCCAGCAGGTACAAGAAATCGCGATCAAAGAGGAACACCGACCGAATCCCCGAGCACACTTCACCAGAGTCGAACTGCTTGATGTCCGAAAGATGCCTCGAGGAAGGACTCTTGGCAAAATTAAGGATCATCTTCAAGACATCTACAGAGTTCTACTACGCAGCGGCGAGTTGATGCTGGAGCTAAACGGGGAGTCGCTTCATTACGCGGAACCGGCTGTGATGCAAGCGGCGTATTACCGCGACCCGGGCGGTCCAACCGTTGAATGGCGAAAAGACATCAATCTGGATCTTGGGGAGGGACGCAGAGTCACCGGGTTCGCGGCCCTGCGCGAGACGGGAAGCACTTCTCAGGCCGGGTTTTCATTGTTCAGACGAAAGCGGGTGATTCAAGGAAGTGGCGACGAGACCTATCGCCCGGCGGAAATATTCGGGCATAGCAACGACTACGCATACCAGCGTCTCTTCGGCGAGTTGCATTTGCATGGTTTCGATGTGAGTCACACTAAGGACGCTTTCCAGTGGGGCGACGTCGAGGATCGCTTTCTGGGCGAACTCCGGAGAGCTTTAAATGAACCCCCACTGCCCCTTATCTCCCAGGCAGGAGGGTTTCGCAAACGTGAGACGAGCAGTCAGCAGCGAAAAACCACCGAGCAGGCAATAGATCGCACTAGTTCTACCCTAGAACAGAATCTTCCAGGTGCTGTTCCCCTGGTGGTGTCATCAGACGCCGATCCATCGCCAGTTAGCAACTCAGACACTGAAGAAGTGATTCGCCGTGAGCTTTCGATCCTTGTGGAAGGCCATCGCTGGGATGTCGCACTTGAGGTGGTCCCCGATGAGACGAATTTGAACCGCTGGTATGACAAGCAGGCACTCACGCATGCAGATCAATCGACAAGCCTCCTCATTAGGCTTAACTCTGCGCACCCATTTGTTGTAAGGTTCGGGCAGAAGGATTCCGAAAGTCTAGAGGCGATCTTGCGAATGGCTGTCGCCGCCGTGATAGGTGAGTATTTGGCTTCTCAAGGTGGACTCACAACTGCCCAAGTCGTCACCAGACGCATCAGCGATGTGCTTACGTTTGCCCTGTCAAGAGAGTAGGTGACCCCTTTGAGCGTAGGAACTGTGACGGTGCCGGAGCATCCCGGCTCCGCTGAGCCGATCAAAATCGGGCAGACATTCATCGACTTCCGGGCCCGTAGCAAGCTACCTGATCAGGCGTATGGTCAATTCTTCGAGGATACCAAGTATGTGCTCGTCCGTTGCGCGCTGGCTCCAGGTGCCACTCCATCAAAAGGCCTCGTAATAGGCAACGTCCAGAGCGGCAAGACGATGGCATACGAGGGTCTAATCGCGCTGGCAAGAGACAACAACGTGCCAGTGGTGATAGTCATCAGTGGCACGTCCACGGCGCTTCTTCACCAAGGCGTCCAACGCCTGGAAGGCGATCTAAAGGAAGGCGGACACGAAAGAGACTGGTGGTTTCTAACCAACCCATCTAGCGCGAACGTGCGCGATGTAAAGATTGTTCAGAGCCTGCACGCTCAATGGGAGTCGCCACCACCCGACCCCTCAAGGCGGCGAACCTTGGTCGTGAACCTGATGAAGCACGCTAAGCATATCTCGAACCTGGTGGCACTGTTTTCAATGGAGCTTTGGAAGAGCGTCCCTATCCTGATAATCGACGACGAGGCGGACCAGGCTAGCCTGAACACCCAGGCTCGAAGACCGCAGAACTCACCCTCTCGGACATACCAGACACTCCTAGACCTCAAGGGTGTGTTCCCGCAGTACACCTACCTCCAGTACACAGCCACGCCACAAGCCCCACTCCTGATCGATCAGTTCGACGAGTTGTCCCCTGACTTCATCCACGTGCTCGAACCGGGCAAGGGGTACGTTGGTGGTGCTGCCTTCTTTCAGGATAGGAGCCCCTACCTTTGCGGCATCCCTTTAAGTGACATCACAACTCAAGTAGCTTCTGAAGACCCTCCTCCGCAGAGCCTTGGCCACGCCCTCCAAGTGTTTTTCCTAGGGTTAGCCGCCCAACTCCACGACGGCTTACGTAGTTGCAGATCTATGCTCATTCATCCTTCTCGTAAAACCCAACTCCATGGTGATTACCAACGTTGGGCAGAACAGACCCAGAAGAACCTGCGCTACCTTGTGGATGCGGCCAAAGACTCTCCCGACGGCATCGCCGCTCTCGTCGAGCTACTAGACAATGCCAGGTTAGAACTCCTCAGAACGAAGCCAGACCTCCCTTCAACAACGGAGCTACTGGATGACCTGAAGTTCGCGTTGAGTAACACCTTGGTCATGACCATTAATGCCCGTGCCGGCAAGACCCCTGAGATCAGGTGGGAGGATGCGCAGGGCTTTGTCCTCATAGGTGGCCAGGCGATGGACAGAGGGTTCACTGTCGAAGGTCTCACCGTTACCTACATGCCTCGTGGCGTCGGAGTCGGCAACGCGGACACCGTCGAACAGCGTGGGCGCTTCTTCGGCTACAAAGAGGACTATCTAGCCTACTGCCGCATCTTCCTGGAGCCCGATGCCAGGTTTGCCTTTGAAGCGTACGTTGAGCACGAGGAGAGTTTGAGATCGGCATTACGGAAGTTCGAACAATCCGGGGAGCCACTTGACCAATGGCCACGAGCCTTCATTCTCGACCCCAGCCTCAAACCCACACGAGCCAACGTGATTCGGCGACCCGGAACGAGAGGTGACTTCACTGCTGGGTGGTACACAGAAACTCGACCCCCTGTCTCCCCCGAGGCAACACAGTATCGTTCTGACCGCATTAGGCAGTTCCTGAATGGGATTGACTTCAAGCCGTTTAGTCCAGGCAAAACGGACCTGCCGCCAGCCCAGACCCACCAGATCGGACGATTACCTCTGGCTGATGCACTGGAGTTAATCAAGGATCTCCCGGCGGGGAGTTCCGCTTCAGCCAAACCTAAAGCCGGGCTAGAAATGCAGTTGAGCTACCTACTCCATGACAACCCTGCGATTGGCTGCGCGGTCATTAGGATGCGGCCTGACTATCACAGCAGACGAAAAGCACAGAAAGCTGGCACCTGGAACCCCCATCAAGGTCGATCACCGTCTGATACGGGCGACACCCGCTATCCCGGTGACGCCGCAGTGTGTGTCGATGATGTACCGACTCTGCAAATTCACGTGCTCACGCTCAAGGACAATTCAGGTGTTACTGTCGCCCAAGATGCACCGGTGTTAGCAGCAAGGATTCCCGATGGCCTTGTTAGTGCTTGGTACGCACAGGCGGTCCCATCATGAGCCTTTGGGAAACCTATACTCGTCTTGATGAGCCCACCACTGAACCCGTCCCACCTGGCCAGTTCAGGGTTGCACAGCCCGGCGTTGGGCCTCATCTGGTTGGCATCGACAGCGATGGGCTGGTTAGCATTCTCGTTGAGTGTCCTCAGCCGGGAGAGGCACCGCCTGCTTATGAACTCAAGGGAGTCCAGGCTTACTACGTTCCAGAGGCTGACATCAGTCTGAATGGCACCCTCCGCACGTCCAGCTTCGTCATCGTGCGCTGCAAAGAACCCGACGCTGATTCTCGGCGGTATTTTTTGAGCATATGGCAAGTCATTGCTGACCTAATGCCCGCCCCGCCTAACATGAGCGATGTCCTGGCTGGCGTGGACCGATTAGTGGAGTTATTCGGCAAGAACCAGGTACCCGCAGAGGAGACCGTGACCGGCCTCTTAGGTGAGCTAATATTTATCATTGCCCAGAAGGACGTAACTGAAGCGGTGCGAGCCTGGCACCGCAGCCCGAAAGACCAGTTTGACTTCGTCTTCAACGACTGGAGGCTAGAGGTGAAGACTACAACCCAGGCTCGTCGGCGCCACACCTTCAGCTATGAGCAGACAAGCGCTGTCGAGAACTCTTATGTTGCGTCGGTTTTCCTACAAGAAGCAGACACAGGAACCAGCGTCATTGACATGATTGGCAGTGTTGTCTCGAAATGCGGTGAGGACAGTGATCTGCAGATCAAAGTCTGGTCAATTGTCTCAGGCACGTTGGGAATGGCGACTAGTTCTATCATGGAGCGATCCATTGCTTTACAGCCCACACTGGCATCCCTCCAGTTTTACGCTATGTCAGATATTCCTGCTATCCGGGAGCAACTGCCCGGCGGCGTCTCTGGAGTGCACTTTCGCGCCGACCTGGAAGGCACTTTGCCCGTCGCGGCACCCTTCTGACAACCCAGGCCGACTCGGATCTAGCTCTGAACTTGCCGCACGCTCTGGACTATACAACTCAACTGATCAGGAGTAAGCCAAGTCCTTCCTCTATGCAGGATTCGATGACAGTTCGAGCAAACCAGAGCGAGGTCACCCAATCGGGTTCTTACTGGCCCCGAGACATGCAGTGGAACAATATGATGGATCTCTATATAGTTTCTGCCCCGTTCCCCATAAGTACTCTCGAAGTCGAAGCCGCAAACCTCACATGATACGGCACTGCCAGCGGATTTTACTTGCTCCAGTTTGGCTTTTCGCAGCTTCGGATCACGTTCCCGCCGGATGTGCCTTGCCATGAGAATGGCACCCTCCGCCGCAGACATGTCGGGGTCGGCGGCTACCTCGTGGATGATGCTGGTGACGACGTGTCCTAGTTCAATCTCCTCGCGGACTCGCGCGGCGACCCGCAGCATCCGAGGAGTGTCCGTCAGAAATGCGGCGATCACTTCCAGATCCGTCTTCCCACAATGGGTTGAGACTCCGTGATAGTCGGGGCGATTGGAAAGCAAGTCCATCATTTTGCGTGCCACGCCGTTCGGGTTGCGAAACTTCTCACCCCGCAATTCACTAGCGTGCTCCGGTGACTGACGTAACAGGTCTGACAAGTCAGTGATGCGAGGGTCGGTCGGCGGTATCCACTTCCAGTCATTGCCCACCAACACTGAGCAGACCAAGACAACTTCGCTCCAACTCCAGTTAATCCGAGGCTCCGACATCTCTCCATTCTATTGGTTGACAGCGCATTGAGCAGCCGTGAATGGAGCGGAGATGCGGTAAGCAGCGTAGACCCGAGGTGAGATCTGAAGCAAGATGAGTTCCGCCCGTGACCGAGCAACTCTTACGGAGCACCTCGATCGCAGGGCTGAGATTCACCTCTAGGAGGGACGATAGCAACAAAAGACAAAACTCTACCCATCCCGGTAGACTTGGCCCTGGAGGGAGGCACAACAGTGAACATTCTGACTGATGAGCAGATTGATGAGGCGCTACTGCTTGCTGACGCGACGCTGGCAGCGGCTGGGCACTCCTACGAGAACGCCGCCCATGAAGCCGACCTGCGAGAGGCCGCCTACGGGCACTTGACTATCGAAGAGGTCATCCAGCGCGGCGTGGAGCGCATCCGTGGCCACCAGTGACTTCCCGGACTGGGAAAGCTACTTCTATCCAGGTACCACGGTTCTGTGCAACCTCTTCGACGAACACAACCAGTCCGAACTGAACGAGCTTGAGTTGATGGCGGTGAAGTCTCGCTCCTTCGCCCTAGCAACTGAATCCATGACAGGCACCTTCGATCTGGAGCACTTGCAGGCGATCCATCGCCACCTGTTCCAAGATGTCTACCCCTGGGCAGGTGAGTTGCGCACCGCCCCTCTGTTCCCAGTCTCCATGGTGAAGGGTGGGCCGTCCCCGGAGTCCATCGCATCAGGTGACTATGTTGCCGACGACCAACATCCTTACCAGTACTTTCCCGCCGGTGACGGCATGGTTTCTCACCTCCAGATGTGGTTCGCGCGACTCAACGAACCAACCAACTTCGCCACCATGCGACCCAATGAGTTCGCCACTGCCATCGCGGAACCCTGGGGTGAGATCAACGCCGCCCATCCCTTCCGCGAGGGCAACACCCGTGCCCAGATCATGTTCTTCACCCAGTTCACCGCCGCACACGGCCATTTCCTAGACTACGAGCGCTTCGCCAGAGACGACTGGTTCCGCGCTAAGTTCAACGCCGGGCGTTTCCTCGTCCAGCACAACACCGACACATCACTCCTTGCTGATGCGCTCTCCCAGGTGATCGACCGGCGCATGACCAGCAGGCCACGCGCACGACGAGGTGTCCTCCCAGCCTACGAGCCGCACTACATCTCAGGCCCGGATGAGGCCACCGGATTGCCACCAGAATCAGTCCAGCAAGACCCAACCTGACCCCAACTGACCCGATACAATGGAATCCAGCCAATCACCCGATTGCCCTAGCCAACCCAGGAAAACCACACGGACCGGAACCTTTCGGGACTAACCCGAAATCAGAGGAATATCTGAAGAGGTCGCAGGTTCAAATCCTGTCACCCCAACCAAAGGTTCAATGTTTGAACCTACGACATCACAGAGTTGTTGGGTGGTGTCGCCGTCCGCCTGGGGGCACCACACTCAACATCGACACCCCGCCACGTCCTTCAGGGTAGGGGAACAATTGGCCAACCACCGGAATCGTCAGACCGGATTTGGCGAGCACTGTCCGCCAAATCATAACCGCCAAGTCAGACCAAACCCATCGCCAGCATCCCCAAGCGGAGCCCGACGCTACCACGCCCCCACAGATTCGGATCAAGCCTGTCAGGACTATCCCGAGCTGGGTCATCTTCGACAGCAATCAACCGAAACATCACGCCAGCCTTCTGACCGTCCGGCCGACAGGATCGATGTCCCACACACCGACAGCCGCCAACGGATCGCCCGAATGATAGCCCACAATAGCCAGGCACTCCACCTGAGTTGCGCCAATCACTGTCGACGCGGCACAGTGCATATGTCCATGCAATGACAGCAACGGTTGACCCTCCTCAATCAACATGCGGATACGCTCATCCCCGGTCGGCCCGAAGTGGCCCACATCGGCGATCCCCGTCGGCCAGTCATGAGTCAACAGCACATCCGCGCCCCTCACCAACGCACCGCTTACCTTCTCCACCTCGCCAGGGATGTAATGACCGGCACGCTTACCTGTGATCGGACGGGGTTTACCCTCCCCGACCTCCCGAAACGTCCGCTCCCCATAGATGCCAGACAGGAACGCCAGTCTCAACCCCTCGATCTCAGCGCCCCCAGCCCGACCAAGATAGGTGACACTAGGACCCCACTCGCCAGCACCCGTGGCGCAACCACCGTCAGCGTCGAGGGCGGGGAATGGCTCATGATTACCCGCAATGAAGAACACCGGAGCCGGGAACACAACCTCGCCGTCAACGACCTCATGAAAGCCACCCAGCTTGCGGTACTTGGCTGGACCCGGCACCTGATCGGCTTCAGCCTGAGTGCGCTGGGCCTCGGCGTCACCTACCTGAAAGATCGCACCCAAATCGGTTGCCGCCAACCCCGCCTTGGCGCACGCGGCATCCACCAGCGCGAGGGCTTCACGCCAGTGGCCATGCACATCTCCAAGACCAGCAATCAGCATAGGGACGACCCTATCGACCAGGGCCGACGATTTTCTCGACACCCGGGACAGCATCTCCTGGGCTGCCACCCCTATCCGCCAGATCTCACCACATCCAGCGAATTCACGGCGGCACTTGACGCAGATCATGAATCGCCCACTCACCGACGATCCTTCCCATTCGGCGGCTCACTCGAACCGCGACCGTTATAGCACGGCGAGGAGCGACAGCGGCGGACCTTCTGTATCGAAGGCGCCCTGGATAGCAGCGGGTCGATATTCAAATGTGCTCGACCATGGCAAGCACCCCTGCACCCTGAAATAACGGGTCTCTGTCGCGGGGATCGCTTCCCCCGGCCGGTCCTTTCCCGCGCGATCTCCGTCCGATTCGACCCGCGCCACAAAATCACTGATTGTCCTCCCTTCAAGCGAGGTGAGCACCAGCAGTCATGAGCGAGCATAACGTCCCTAGCCATCGCACCTTCCTGTCTAGAATGCCCCCATGAATGGACCAACCTTGGAGCAGTGGGAGTCCGCAACTGAGCGGTCGTTGTAAGTAGCTGCGTTTCTTTTCCTTGCCGCTTACGCGGTCCCGATCATTTGGCCTGAGGTTCCAGCGCCAGTCGATCTGTCGTGCTCGGTAGTCGTGGCGGCGACGTGGGCCCTTTTCGGGATTGACTACGCGGCACGCCTAGCTCTCGCGAGACCAAGGTGGCCTTGGTTCTATCGCAATCTTCCAAGCCTCGCGATCTTGCTCGTCCCAGTGCTTCGCCCACTTCGGTTATTGCGCCTCGTCACCCTACTATCTGTCCTCAATCGGACATCCATTCATGGATTGAGACAGCGTGTGTCCGTCTATGCGGTGGGCGCGGTCGTCCTTCTCGTCGTCTGCGGGGCGCTTGCGATCACCGACGCAGAGCGTGGCGCCAGCGGTGCGAACATCGTCGGTCTCACCGATGGGCTCTGGTGGGCGTTCGTGACAATCACTACCGTCGGGTACGGCGACATGTCACCCGTCACCACAACCGGGAGGCTGGTCGCCGCCTGTCTGATGGTCGGCGGTATAGGCTTGCTCGGCACTGTGTCTGGCATGCTCGCCTCATGGATGGTCGATCAGATCAACACCCCTCAAGTCCACCAGAATTCGGATGCTGGCTTGGCTCGGCTGGCTGACCTCCATACCCAAGGCCTGCTCAGCGTCGAGGAGTTCACTGCCGCAAAGGCTCGTCTGCTCGGCCTATCAGCCACCAGAACTACCGATCCAGCCCCGCCATCAGCCGACGATGCTTGAGCACGATGGCGGTGAGGGCGATGCCCATCCCCTCTGCGGCGAAGACACATGCGCACACCACAACCACCGTCGACCAAGCGACACCACTTGCTTCCATAAACATCATCGTACCCACGGCGGTCGTCACAGCGATTGAGTTGGTGACCCGCCCCGCGCCACCGGCCGCCTCCCCCGACTAAGCCCTACTTCAGCAACCGCGACAGACGCCGATCAGCCAGCACCCGCCCACCGGTCTGGCAGCCCGGGCAGTATTGCAGGGAGGAGTCGGCGAAACTGACTTCGGCGATGGTGGTACCACACCGCGGGCAAGCCTCACCGGTTCGCCCATGGACATTGAGGCCTGCCTTCTTCTCGGCTTTCAGACCGGCCGCAGCGACTCCGTCAGCGCGATCGATCGCGTCCCGCAGCGTGCCCTGGAGCGCGGCGTACAACACCGCACGTTGTTCATCCGTCAGTCGGTCAGCCGCGGCGAAGGGACTCAATCCGGCCGCCCACAACACCTCATCAGAATAGGCGTTGCCCACACCGGCGAGGACATGTTGATCACGTAGAACGCCCTTGATTTGAGCCCGTCCCGCCTGCTCTAAAATGCTGTCGAGCGACTCGCGCGTGAACAACTGGCCCAATGGGTCGGGCCCGAGCGAGGCCACCCCCGGTACCTCCTCTAGCTCGCGCACGAGGTACACGGCCAGCCGTTGCCGCGTCCCCGCTTCGGTCAAGTCGAAACCCGATCCATCAGTGAAACTGAGACGAAAGGCCAGCGGACCACGCCCAGGACGCGCCGGTGCGGTCGGCATTGTGTCGTGCCAGCGCAACCACCCGGCCCGTGCCAGATGGAAGACCAGCCAGGTCTGACTACCCACACCTTCAGCGATGTCGACCCCTTCATCAACTGGTCCGTCAACGAACTGACCACCACCGGTCCCTCCACCCGGCTGCCCACCGACACCAGCCCCTACACCGCCACCAGCCCTTTCACTGGGGTCTCCACCGACAAACCGGTCTCCACCCGCCTCCCCCACACATACCCCAAGGAACTTGCCGCGCCGCTCCACCCGTCCGACCTCACATCCGCCCAGCGCACTGACCGGAATCTCAGCCGTCTTCAGGCAGGCGAAGGCCACCACCTGCGCGCGGTCGACCGTCAAGCCCAGGCAACGCCGATCAAGGAATCTCCGCAGCGCCTCAACTTCGGGTAATTCCGGCATCATTCACCTCCATCCGTGAGCGCAGCGCCTTCGCCGCCAACCACAGCCAGCACCGACGAGAAGAGGAGCTTAAACATTGCTGTCCGGTACTCCAGCGTGTACGTCGCCGGGTCCACCGTGCCCTCGAGCGCCATGGACAGGATCACTTCCGACGAGAGTGTGGCCAGCAGATCGACGGTCGCAGGATCGACTGGACTACCGATATTGGCAAGATAGGATGTGATCACTCCTCGGCCCAGTGCCTTCACGAAAGGCCGAGTCTTTCGATACAGCTTGGCCACGTCCTCATCTCTGGTGGCGATCAAGGCATAGTCGTAGGCCAGCAAATGCCAACGTTCATTATCGAGGGAGTACTGCGCCAACCGCTCAGCGATGGTGTCAATGTCGGGGAAGGCGCCACTGTCGTCCACGGGCGCTGTGATGGCAGCCATACTCACTGGCAGGTCCATAGTCGTGCGATCATGCAGCACCCGAGTGAACAAATCTAACTTGCTGGAGAACGAGGAGTACACCGCGCCCTTACTGAAACCCGCTCGCTCCGCCACCAAGTCCAAGGTCGTCGCCGCGTACCCCTGCGTCGTGAACTCGATCTTGGCCGCGTCAAGCACCGCCCGCATCACATCCTCCCGCGAGCCATCGCCCTTCTTCCTGGACACCCGAGGCCCTCCCTCCGCTTCGCCGACCAGTCTATGGGACGATTCCCCTGACGATCGGAGCCATCCCGAACACATTACGCGGGCAACTTGACATGAGCTAAGGGTGGACCGTTCCACCCCGACCGTGAGGCGGGAAGATCGGCCATCTTCGGATGAGGCACCTCGCGTCCCAAGACCCACCGCCTAATCAGTCGTCACGAATGCGGAGCGGCCGTCCTATGACGAGAATAGAAAAGCGTCACAACCGCACCCGCGACGACGACTGCGACGGGCAGCCAGAGCGATTGAGCCATGGCCGGCGAGAAGTGCTCCGAGAACCAGGCCTTCTCAGCATCAGTCGCCGTCGCCAGCCAGGCAGACGGATCCCTGTCAGCGGTCAGATGGAGGGCGGACCGTGCAGCAGCGGGCAGCGATGCGATCGCCTCGGTCAGGTTGGCGCCGATCCGATCCGTCATCAGAGCAGAGATCGAGGCCGCGCCGATGACAGACCCCAGCTGACGAGTCATATTGTAAATGGCGGTTCCTGCTCCGGCGTCCTGGGACGGAAGTTCCCTGGTGGCCGTGGTCGCCAAGGGTGTCCACACAAAGGAGTTGCCGACACCGATCACCGCCGCAGGAAACAAGGCCCATGGCACGAGCGGGGTGCTGGGGTCCATGACCATGATGAACCAGACCACGCCTGCCGCCCAGACGAGCATGCCGAAAGTCGAGCATGCTCGAGCCCCGAATCTCGGCAATAATCTGGCCCCGACCAGCGGCGACAAGGCGCAGGAGATGAGGGCCATGGGCAAGGTGTACAACGCCGCCTGCGTGGCCGTGTTGGCACGGGCCATTTGGAGGTAGTACAGAGCTGGCACTGGAAATGTGGTGACGACGAAGCCCGCACACGTGATGGCGAGGGTTGAAACAGAGAAGTCGCGGTGCCGAAACAGTCGAATCGGAATGAGGGGGTGCTCGGCGCCCCGGACCTCCCAGAGGACGAATCCGATCATGACGATCACTCCTGTCAGGATGACCTCCCAGATCGTGACGCCGCCAAAGACAGTGCCCCAGTTGTTGACTGAGCCCTCCTGGATGCCGAACACGATCAGGAAGACGCCGAGCCCCGACAGAGCGGTCCCGACCCAGTCGAAACGGGGCCGTGACACCGGCAGTTTCGGCACATTGATCGCCACGAGGATGATGCCGACCATCCCCACCGGCACATTGATGAGGAAGATCGCCTCCCAGCCCACATGATCGACAAGGACCCCACCTAGCAGCGGCGCGACCAGGATGCCAAGGCCAGAGACGGCGCCCCACATCCCCATTGGCGCGCCACGACGTTCGGGCGGGAACAGTCGCACGACGATAGCGGAGCTCTGCGGCATCATCAAGGCTCCGCCGATCCCTTGAATCGCCCTGCCAAGGATCAGCAAGCCGATGTTTGTCGACAGTCCGCAGACCAGGGACGCCAAGGTGAACACCACCATGCCGACCAAGAACACGTTTCTTTGCCCGAAGCGGTCACCCAAACGACCCGCGACAAGCAGTGGCACCGCCACACACAACAGGTATGCGCTGGTCACCCACATGGTGTCCGACAGCGACGCGCTCAACTTGTCTTGAATCGTTGGATTCGCCACTGCGACGATCAAGGCATCGATCATCAGCATGAAGAACCCAATCAGCATCGACCACACCGCCGCCCAGGGCTTGACCTGGGGTGACGCCTCCACTGCAGTATCGCGAATCAGAGACATGTGCCACAACCTTTC
>JAITVA010000295.1 GCA_031286045.1 Propionibacteriaceae bacterium
GTCATGACTTTCGTCCTCAACCAGACCGACCGTCTGACCCAGTATCAATTGAGTGACATCAAGGAGGACCTGGTGCGTCTCCTCCGTTTGGACGGGCTGGCGCGCCCCCAGGTGTATCCAGTGTCAGCCCTCAGCGGAGACGGGGTCCAGGCGCTGCGTCAGCACTTGGCTCAGATCGCCATGGACAAGCGCAGCATGGTGGCGCGGTTGCAGGCGGACATTGTCGCTCAGGCTGGTGCTTTGCGTGGTTCGCTTGGTGTCGGAGATGTCCAGACACTTGCGTCCGGTGACGTCGCGGCCCTGACGAGGGCGGGCATGGCGGCCATCAGTTCTGATCAGATCGGTGAAGCAGTCCGGCAGGCTGTACGCCGTCGTGGAAGGGCGGCGACGGGTTGGCCGCTGTTGTCGTGGATCAACCGGCTAAGGACAGATCCATTGAAACGGCTTCATCTCGACCGGTTCCGCCCGCGACATGAGGAGGCTGAGGCGCCACAACTCGCTCCGAGCGCGCTGACCCTGCACCCGGTGTCTCGTGCTCGGATCGACACGACGGTGCGTGAGGTTACCACGCCTGTCCTGGCGTCATTGCCGAATCATTGGCGGCAGGTGATGGGCGACCTTGTCACCCGCCAGACGCGTCTTCTTCCAGATGCGATCAGGCAGGGGGTCGCCGCGACTGACCTCGGCGTCACTGCCCGTCATGCCTGGTGGCAGGCACTTCGACTGATCCAGTGGTTGGTTCTGGCGGTGGCTGTGGCGGGGCTGGTGTGGTTGGGGGCAAATGCCGTGCTGACCTTGCTTCTCGGTTCACCGTCGCTGCCGACACCGCAGTGGGGACGGCTGCCTCTGCCGACAGCAATGCTGCTCGGTGGTTTTGTGGTCGGCCTTGTCATCGCTGGATGTGCTCGGCTTGGGGTCGGTATGACTGCGTCAGCCGCTGGCAGCGGGGCTGTTCGGCGCTTGCGCCGTTCCATGGAGCAGGTCATGACTCAGACCCTGACGCGACCAGTCAATGACGAGATCAAGCGGCTGGACCAAGCTCGCGAGGCTTTGGATCGGGTGCTCGCGGCCTGAAGGGGCGCTTGCTCAGGCCTGTGATCGACCAGCTGTCATCGGTGGGATTTGTACGGTTGATGTGATGTAGTGACGCTTTGCTGACCCTCATGTGTGCCAGTGGCGGTTGCGTTTCGCGGTCGCGGCGCAGAATTGGGTCATCATGCCGTTATCCACAGAAAAGACTGTGACGCGACAAGTTATCCACAGAAGCCCCACCAGGCGACACTTTTTCCCCAAAATCCCGCATTGTAGTGACGAGTGGTTCACATGCTGGGTGTGAAGGCGACAAAGGGGGAGCCGCTCATGAACAGGAGGAGAGAATTGTGATGGATTCGATCATGACACTGACGGGTTACGTCGGCCATGACATGGAGTTACGGACCACACGAAGTGGTTTGTCAGCGGTGAACTTCCGGGTCGGAACGACGCCGCGGTTGCGTACGCCGGACGGGTGGATTGATGGCACGACCACATGGACGAGCGTGGTGTGCTATCGCATGCTGGCTGATCACGTGGCGCGCAGTCTGGCCAAGGGCGATCCGGTGATCGTGCATGGGCGTGTTCGAACTCAAGCCTGGCTTGGTTCCGACAACGAGCCCCACGAGCGGGTGGTTGTCGAAGCCCTGGCCGTCGGCCATGACCTGAGCCGGGGTGTCTCGTCTTTCGCTCGGGCGGTGAACCGAAACGCTGGCGGCGCCGGTCAGGCTGAGCCCGACCCTGATCCGCAGGAACTTCCAGATGATGAGGAAGACGCCGTCATGGACGCGTGCGACGAGTCTCAACCAGGCCCAGACAAGACCGAAGCCAGCCCGACGGTTCTGGCCGTGTAGGCCGCCGGGCGCAACACGACAACTCAATAGAGAGTGACACGTCCACCGGAATGGCACGCCGGTGGCCCTGGGTTCCGCGCAGGGATGGGTAGCCCACCTTGGTGGGCGACTGGGGGACAGGGCCCAGCCCTGCGCGGACGGCCAGGTTGAGTCGGGCGGGGCTGACGGCGGCAGTTGCGGGGACGTCAGACGGCGCCCGGCTCAACCTGGCATAATAGAGCGTTGGCCCGAGGCTCATCGCACTCGTCGGCTGAACGCATCTGACTCAAGGAGACCCATGGCCGAATTCGTCCTCACATTGCACAACGTTCGCAAGGCTCTTGGCGAGAAGGTGATCCTTGAAAACGTCACCATGTCGTTCTTTCCAGACGCCAAGATTGGTGTGGTCGGACCGAATGGAGCTGGCAAGTCCACTTTGCTCAAGCTCATGGCAGGGCTGGAGCGGCCAAACAACGGCGAGGTCATGCTTGCCAAAGAGGCGTCTGTCGGTATCTTGCTTCAAGAACCACCACTGACTCAAGGCAAGACCGTTTTGGAGAACATCCAAGAGGCGGTCGCCGACACAATCGCGAAGCTGGATCGTTTCAACGAGATCTCGGCGGCGATGGCTGATCCCGACGCTGACTTCGACGCGCTCTTGGCGGAGATGGGCGAGTTGCAGGGTGAACTCGACCATCGCCAGGCTTGGGACATCGATGCTCAACTCGAACAGGCGATGGACGCCTTGCGGTGCCCAGACTCGGATGCGATGGTCGATGTCCTGTCGGGTGGTGAACGTCGCCGGGTCGCGCTCTGCAAGTTGCTATTGCAGCAGCCAGACCTTCTGCTTTTGGACGAGCCGACCAACCATTTGGATGCGGAGTCGGTCAGTTGGCTGGAGGGGCATCTGAAGAACTACCCCGGTGCTGTGCTGGCAGTGACCCATGATCGGTACTTTCTTGACAACGTTGCCGGCTGGATCTGTGAGGTTGATCGGGGCCAACTGCATCCCTACGAAGGCAACTACTCAACTTACTTGGAGACCAAGAAGGCCCGCTTGTCGATTGAGGGAAAGAAAGACGCCAAGCGTGCCAAGATCCTTGAGCGAGAGTTGGACTGGGTTCGATCAAATCCGAAGGCGCGCCAGGCGAAGAGCAAGGCTCGTCTGGCCCGCTATGAGGAGTTGGCCACAGAGGCGGAACGCAACCGTCAACTTGATTTAGCTGAAATCAATATCCCGGCCGGACCTCGACTGGGATCGGACGTCATCGAAGTGAGCGGTCTGTCAAAGGGTTTCGAGGAGCGAGAACTGATCGTCGGCCTGTCCTTCTCGTTGCCACGGGCTGGCATTGTCGGCGTCATCGGACCGAACGGTGTCGGTAAGACAACACTGTTCAAGATGCTGATCGGTGAGGAGACGCCTGACGCTGGGTTCGTCAAGGTCGGCCAGACCGTCAGTTTCAGCTACGTCGATCAGGGTAGGGCCGGCCTTGAGCCAGACAAGAACGTGTGGCAAGTGGTGTCCGATGAGTTGGATTTCATCAAGGTGGGCAGTTTCGAGATGCCGAGCCGGGCCTATGTCGCCTCCTTCGGCTTCAAGGGACCTGACCAGCAGAAGCCAGCTGGGGTCCTGTCCGGCGGGGAGCGCAACCGACTCAACCTGGCACTGACACTGAAACAGGGGGGCAATGTCCTCCTGCTTGATGAACCTACCAATGATCTGGATGTGGAAACCCTGCAGTCCTTGGAAGACGCGCTGTTGGAGTTCCCGGGCTGCGCGGTGGTGATCTCTCACGATCGTTGGTTCTTGGACCGAGTGGCGACGCACATCCTCGCCTGGGAAGGTGATGATGGGAACCCTGCCCGGTGGTTCTGGTTCGAGGGCAACTTCGAGGACTACGAGGCCAACAAAGTGCAGCGATTGGGTGTTGAGGCCGCTCGCCCGCATCGGACGACTCATCGTCGCCTGACCCGCGGTTGAGCCGCTTGAGTTCTATGGTCGCTTGTGGTCGACTTTGCGACGATGAGAATGCTGTTCGCGGGTTCCTGTGGTCTCGTCGCTTCCCTTGGTTGACGGGCTTAGACTGGCTCCATGCTATTTGAACCATTGACTCTGCGTGGGCTGACTGTCCGTAATCGTGTCTGGATGCCGCCTATGTGTCAGTACACAGTGACAGAGCAGGACGGCAGGCCCAACCAGTGGCACTTTGTTCACTACGGCTCGCGGGCGGCCCTCGGCTTCGGTCTACTCGTCATCGAAGCGACGGCTGTGCAACCACATGGACGCATCACCGTTCAAGATCTCGGCTTGTGGGACGACACGCAGATTGAGGGGTTTCGGGCGATCACGGATTTCTGCCATCGCCAGGGCTCGGCTATCGCCGTTCAGTTGGCTCATGCGGGGCGCAAGGGTTCGACGTGGCCAGACACTCCAGACGGTCCGACGGGTGTTCAGCCCATCAACCAGGGTGGGTTCCAGGTGGTCGCCCCAAGCGCCGAGGGGTTTCCTGGCTTGGCCACTCCTCAGGCCCTGACCGAAGACGAGATCGCTGCTGTTCCGGTCGCCTTCGCTGAGGCGGCGAGACGGGCTGACGCGGCTGGGGTGGACGTGCTGGAGATCCATGCCGCTCACGGATATCTCTTGCATCAGTTCTATTCACCACTCAGCAACCATCGTTCTGATCAGTGGGGTGGCGACTTCGCCGGGCGCACGCGTTTGACTCGTGAGGTCGTGGAAGCGGTCCGCCTGGTTTGGCCGGAGTCGAAACCGCTGTTCGTCCGGGTCTCGGCGACGGAATGGGTCGACGATGGCTGGAACGGCGACGACACGGTGCGACTGTCGAAGCAACTCAAGGACCTGGGGGTCGATCTGATGGACGTGTCCACCGGCGGCAATCTGGTGGCGTCGATTCCCGTCGGCCCGGGCTATCAGGTGGCGTTCGCTGAGCGAGTTCGTCGCGAAGCTGGTATTCCAACCAGTGCGGTCGGGCTCATCACTGAACCGGTGCAGGCTGAGCAGGTGTTGCGTAGCGGTCAGGCTGACGCGATCATGATTGGGCGCGCAGCCTTGCGTGATCCGGGTTGGCCGGAGCGGGCAGCGGCGCAGCTTGGCGCTCTCACACCGATGGCAGGACCGTACTCCAGAGGGGCTCTCCACCGCTGACGGAGGCTGTCAGGCGATATGAACGGCCAGAATCTCGGCCAGAGTCATGGCCTGGCGGTCGGTGAGGTCCAGGACCTGCTTGCGGCAGGAGAAACCGTCGGCTAAAACGATGGCGGCAGGGTGGGCGCGCAAGGTCGGCAGAAGCTGGTTCTCGGCCACGGCGACCGAGGTGTCGTGGTGGCCGATCTCGACACCAAAGTTGCCAGCCAGACCGCAGCAACCACCGACGGTCGTCACCGTCGCTCCCGTCCGTTCGAGCAGGTCGGCGTCGGCCTGCCAACCCAGCACGGCGGCATGATGACAATGCGGTTGGGCGACGATCTCGTGGCCCCGCAGGTCCGGCGCAGTCCAACTGACGTCTCGACCCAGGAGCTCGGCCAGGGTGCAGGTCGCTTCGGCCACAACTCGCACCCGCGGGTCGTCGACAAGTTCTGAGGCGTCGGAACGCCAAACAGCTAGGCAACTGGGTTCCATCCCCAGAATCGGAGTGCCGGACTCGGCGATCGGCGCCAACTGATCAAGGGCGTCCCGGATCAGCTGCGCGGCCCGGTCTCGTTGACCTGTGGTGATCCAGGTCAGACCACAACAGGCGGTGCGCTCCAGAAAACGGGGGGAGTAGCCGGCGGCTAGGAGCACTTTGATGAGTGCGGGAAGGGCTGTGCCCTCGAAACTGTCGGTGAACGAGTCGACCCAGACAACCACGGGTTTTCCTGCCGACGACTCAGCCAGGGTTCGGCGGGCGAGGTCGCGTGCGGAACGGGAGGCGAAGCGGGGCAAGGGGCGGCGCTGATCCACTCCTGCGATCCACTTCGCCACGCGGCCGAGTCCCGGGGCGGCCAAAGCGGTGTTGATCAGGCCACCTAAGCGCAGGCGCGTCGCCAGCCGTCCCCAGCGCGGCAGCCAGCCCAAGACGTAGTGCCCGCGCGGGCGTGGCTTGTGCTTGAACCGCTGGTGGAGGACGTAGGACTTGGCAGAAGCGATGTCGGTGTTGGTCGGACAGTCTAAGGAGCAGCCCTTGCAGGCCAGGCAGAGATCGAGCGCCGACGCGACCTCCGGGCTGTTCCATCCACCGATCAGTGTGCCGTTGACCAGCTCCTGGAGGATGCGGGCGCGGCCTCTGGCGGAGTTCTGCTCCTCGTGGGTCGCCTGGTAGGAAGGGCACATGATTGCCGATGGATGGGCGGCGACGCATTTTCCGACGCCGGTGCAGCGGTGAACATGGTCAGAGAATGAGGGATGGCGCGCGACCAACGGGTTGTCCACCAAAGAGCCGTAGCGGATGTGGGCGTCCAGCGGCGCGGGTTCGGCGATGACCCCGGGGTTGAGCAGGTTGTCGGGATCGAAGATGTGCTTGACGGCGCCGAATAGGTTGATGGCCTCGGCCGAGTACATGATCGGGAGCAGTTCCGAACGGGCTCGCCCGTCGCCGTGTTCGCCAGACAGCGAACCGCCGAGACTGGTCACCAGCCGAGCGCACTGCGTGACGAAGGAACGATAGCGGGCGAGGCCACCGGGCTTGGTCAAAGGGAAATCAATGCGGGCATGGACGCAACCTTCCCCGAAGTGCCCGTAGGGCAAGGCATGGAGGCCAAAGTCCGCCAGGAGCGACTCAAAACCGCGTAGGTATTCGCCCAGTTTCTCGGCCGGGACAGCGGCATCCTCCCAACCAGGGTAGGCCGGTTGATCCAGGCTGACGCCGGCCAAGCCCGCGCCGTCGGAGCGGATCTTCCATAAGGCCGCAGCCTGCGCCGGGTCTTTGACTGCCCAGCCGTCGAGGCAATCGGCGGCTCGGATCAAGCGGGTGGCGCGGGCATTCAGTTCAGCCGGATCGTCTCCGCCCAGTTCGACGAAGGTCCAGCCATCGCCTCGCGGCAGCGACGGAACGGCTGAGGGGCCCTGGGTGCGACGAACGACGTGGACCAAGCGGGAGTCCATGCCCTCGACCGCGATCGGCGAATAGTCCAGGAGGGCGGTGACATGGTCGGCGGCTTCGTCCATGGTGGAATAACCCAAGGCCACGGTCAAGGTGTGGGCGGGGTCCTTCACCAAGTTCAGAGTCAGACGGGTTGCGACGCCGAGGGTGCCTTCGCTGCCGGCGAAGAACCTGACGAGGTCACGGCCACGCTCGGGAAGTAGATGCTGCAGTCCATAGCCGGACACTTGCCGCGAGAAGCGGCCAAACTGCGTACGGACCGGAGCCAAGGTGGCGTCGATCACCTCTGACACGGCCGCGCTGATCGAGTGACCTGACGCCTTCTCGCCGACCAAGGCCCCCAGGCGCAGACGATCACCGGCGCCCGTGATGACCTCGGCGTCGACCAGATTGGTTGCAGCGACACCGTAGCCGAGCGCTCGCGGACCACAGGCATTGTTGGCGACGATGCCTCCGAGGGTGCAGCGGGTGGACGTCGACGGGTCAGGCCCGAAACGCAGGCCGAATGGGCGGGTGGCCCTTTGGAGAACGTCCTGGATGACTCCCGGATCCACTTCGGCGATCTGGCGCTCTGGATCGATCGACCAGATGTGGTTCATGTGGCGCCTCATGTCGATGACGAGCCCTTCACCAACGGCGTTGCCGGCGCATGACGTGCCTGCGCCACGGGCCGTCACCGGCAGACCGACACTACGGGCCCCTGCCAGCACCGCCTCCAGTTCGGCGCCGTCATGAGGAAGTGCCACCGCCTGGGGCACGACTCGGTAGAGAGACGCGTCGGAAGAGTACAGCGCCCGAGCCATGGTGGATGTGTCGACGCAGCGGGCGACCTCAGGCCCGATGGCGCCGAGAAAGCCTTGAAGCAGGGCGGTGTCATTCACCCCTACATTTTTCCACGGATGACCTAGCCGAACGATGGGTTGTCCATGGCGGTGACATGGACAACTTTTGTCGGCACAGATTGTTGATGTGACGATGATGGGACCCACTCGGCTGTCAGGTCAGGATCAATCAGCGGTTTTCACGGTGCAAAACGACTCACGGTGGGACGAGAACGTGTATTTTAGTTGGCAGGCGGTCTGTCATGATGAAAGGGCAGTCGGCGGGCCCGGAATCGTTCTCACGCGGCGGAGAACAATGGTCGAGACAAAGGAGAGTTGATGCGCGAGACCCCTGCAGGCACAGCCAGATTGCAAGCTGAGATTTATGCCCGTGCCCCGCAATCGCTGGCTTCGATGTTCGTCGACCGGGTCGCCCAGACTCCGGATGCTCGGGCTTTTATGTACCCGGACAAGCAAGAGGTCTGGCATGACATGAG